>NZ_OCMS01000002.1:900000-1095146 GCF_900215325.1 Fibrobacter sp. UWB16
TCGCGATGGCTCACGGCATCAATGCTGTTTGGGCTCACGTCCTTGAAACCGAGTGCTTCAGCAACGAGTGCGCGGTGGTACGGGAATGCCGAACCGGCCATAGCGCCACTGCCAAGCGGGAGTTGGCTATGCAATTCCAAGAAGTTGTCAAGACGCTTCACGTCACGGCTCACGGCAAAGAACATGCTCATGAGGTAATGGCTAAAGTAAATCGGCTGTGCCTGCTGCAAGTGTGTGTAGCCCGGCATCATCTTGCCAAAGTACTTCTTGGAAAGGTCCAAAACCGTTTCCATAAGTTCAATTTCGAGGGCGCGGATTTCTGCAGCGCGATGACGCATGTAAAGCTTGAAGTCCGTGCAGACCTGGTCATTGCGGCTACGGCCCGTGTGAATCTTCTTGCCGAGTGCGCCGATGCGTTCCGTGAGCACGCGTTCCACAGCCATGTGGATGTCTTCGTCGCTATCGCACCAGAGGTTCTTGCCGGCGTGGTAGTCGTCGAGGATGCTCTTGAGGCCATCGCAAATCTTCTTGTAGTCAGCTTTAGAAAGAACTCCAGATTCAACAAGACCCTTGCCATGTCCGATGCTTCCTTCGATATCTTCTTCGATGAGTTCCGCATCAAACTGCAAGCTGAAACTTAAATCGACCATGCTCTGAGCCATGCCACTAGCAAAGCGGCCCGTCCACATGTTAGTCTGGGTATCTTTCTTCTTAGCCATTGTAAACCTCAAATAAAAAAGCCGTGAAATCGGCTATGATTTCTCGGCTAAAGATAAAAATTTTTAGAGTATTTTGTTAGTCCCAAACGCTACTCTTTTTAGGTGCAGCGGGTTCTTCGTAAGCATTTTCCGAATCTCCATTTCGTACAGCTGTTGGGGCTGCATCTTCAACAGATTCTTCGGGTGCTGAAACTTTCTTTGTTTTCTTTTGAATGTTTACTGGACGGTCCCAAACGCTTCCTCCATTGTCGAAATCACTGCTATTGCTGCCACCTCTTAACAAGTATGTGTCAATAGGAATTTCGATTTCATCAGGATAGGCTTGATAAAGCCAAATCGAGGAGAGGTAAGTAAACGGAGCCCACAGAATCGAAGCAAAAGAAATGCTGCGGTGAATGTTTATCGAACCAACTCTTTGTCCATCAAGATAGGCTTCGAGGTGACCACCAGCTCTTGTACCACGAGTCTGGAAGGAGCAGTCATCATCACTTGCCATCTTACAGACTTGTCTACCGTTGAGATAAATGTCGTAAGGTTTGGATGCGTATTGGCTTGCTACAACGCTTGATCGCCCAGCAAAACATCCGGTCATGCTGAGTGACACGGATGCAATCAAGGAAAGGGTAAGAATCTTACGCATCATTTTTAGAATCCGATGGCGAGGCCCAAACCGAACTTAAAGCCGTTCATGTAATGTTCCTTCTTGGCAATTTGAAGTGTCTTGCCATTTTCAGATTCTTTAATAAACGGAGTTTCGAAGAAGTCAATAAAGTAGTTCGCTTGCAAGATGAACATGACGCGGCTTGCACGGTTGAAAATGACACCGCCACCGAGCTGCAAGGAAAGACCGTTTGCTTCAAATTCTTCGTCTTCATCGTATCCGTATCTATAAACACTGTAGTAGGTATAGCGCCAGCTATAAGAAAGACCGCCACCGACAAACGGAGAAATATTGGAGCTTGTGAACGGGTAGAAGGCGGAAAGAGTCAAGTCGATAAGTGTCGGCTTGTCGTTGCTTTCACCAAGGTTGCTCATCGTCCAGTCAAAGCCGAAAAGGAGGTCTCTAGCATCGTACAAAACAAAGAGGCCAAGTCCTGCGTCCATTTTTGCGTCAGACGGGTTGAGCGGGAGGGATCCCACAATCTTGCCACCCCAGTAAGAGGTCACGCCTTTCTTTCTCGGCTTCTTGGTTTCCTGTTCGGTGACTGTATAGATGTCGTCATCGTTGGTGGCCTTGTTCTTTGTGCCGATATTGCGGGCAACGCGCTGGATAATCGGGTCGAAGTCGTCCGGGTTCTTAGCCTTGAGACGGTCGCTCCAGACGACGTTTTCGTTGTTGATGTCGTAGAGCTTAAAGGAGGTAATGACGTTTTCACCAAGACGGGTGAATTCAGCCATGATGAACTTGGTGCAGTTCTTTTCGATAGCTTTCTGATTGATAGATTCGCGGTTGCCAACTTTGACGGAATCGTCTTCGGAATAGTTGACCAAAACATAACGACCGTTATCATCGATGTAGGCATTCATGAGCTTTTCGGCAGCAATGCCGAAATCTTCATTTAAACCGACCATGCTGAATGGAGCCAAATAGACGCGTTCTGTAGCGTAAATTGAAGCTGCAAGAGCAAGCGTTGCTGCAAAAAACTTCTTGATACAATTCATAGTGATATCTCCTTTAGGGATTAATTTAGTAATTATAAGGTAAAAAGAAAAGCATTTTTTTTGCATAAACGTCCATTTGATTGATAAATGGAATAAAAATTGCAATAAAATGCATGTTTTTAACGATGAAATAGCTAAATCGATTGTTCTTTTTCGAGAATTTCTTTCATTTTGTGTGTCAACTTGGTGGCACTTTTTGTGAGAGGCATGTTCTCGTATTCTTTTATAGGGATTGTTGGGAGAACTTTTAAATTGTATAAATAGCGTTCTGTTGGATGAAATTGCAATAATTTATCGTTTTTGCGCAGCCCGATTTTTTCATTTCCGCCAAAGAAAATGGGGATGACATCGTTTTGTGCATAAAGTGCAAAACGGGCGGCTCCTTTCTTGAATTCCCAAGGTTCTCCGGGCTTGCTACGGGTTCCTTCGGGGAATATGATAAGGTTGTTCCCTTCGTCCATTGAAGTCTTTGCCATTTCAAGTTGGTCTTCAAATGGAATGTTGTTTGGAATGTACAAGTTCTTGATGATAATCGAAATAAACTTGTTTTGAATGAGCTCGCCTTTTACAATGCAATTAGCATTGGGGATAAGCGAAAAAAGAATGACAACATCGAATAATGAGGGGTGGTTCGCGATGACGACTTTGGAACGGATATTCTTGAGCGATTCTTTGTTTTCGACTGTAAGTCGAATGGCTCCTGAAATTTCGGCGATTTTGACGAAAATTTTAAAATACTGGTGGTTGAACTTGCGGACAAAAATCTTGAATTTTCTTTCGTTAAATCCCGTAATGATGTGGATAATGGGGAAAAGAAGCATTGTGAGAATTAGGCTACAAATGCCGAAAAAAGCAAAGCAGAAAAGCTTTGCGAAAACGCGACGGATGTAGCGGATTTTTGCCATCTGTTAAGCCTTTTGCATGTCGATGGCGCAGAGAAAAGCAATGGCTTGTTCTGCAGCGGTGTCGAAGTTGTTGCGCAACATCTTGAGCTGCGCTAGTTGGCTTGCGATATCGACGTTTTTAAATGTCGGGTCTGCCTTGGATTCGTCGGTCGTGAGGCGGAGTGCAATGGCGCAGACGGCGTTCGGGTAAGGGACGCCTGCGACGGGAGCATAAGTTTCGGGGATGAGCTCGTCTGCAAAAATGAACGTGCGCGTGTCTGCGCTTTCGCTTTCGAGGGCGGCGATGCAATCCGTGAGGCCTGTGGTAAAGGCGTCCTTCCCGGAGAATACGGCGGAATAGCCTGCGGTGTTCGTTTCGAGAATCGATGCATTTGCAATGGAGGCGTTAAAGACCGAAAGGCTAAAATGCGCGGGCGAGACCATGCCCGTGTCGAGAAGCGTCTGCGAAATTTTCAGCTGCTGGCTGATTTCCCCGAACTGCGATGCGAATGTCACCTTGCAGGGAGTGAGCTTGTTGCCATCTTTGTCGCGAGAAACTTGATCGCTTACGAGAACTACCATGCGCGAAATGTAGCTCAGACGGCGGCGCGTCAGCATGGGAACGAATGATACGTCCGGCTTGGGGCGTGCTTCTGTCGGCACAAAGCTTGCTAATCTTTCGATGAAAATTTTTTGCATGATTTACGCCGGTTTATTTTTTGCGGAAGCGGAGAAGTGAATAGGCGTTCGGGCCTACGCTGTGGTGCGCTTCCTTGAGCTCGAAACCTGCGATTTCGATGGCCTTTTTAAGCTCTTCGTAACGGTACATTTTGCTGTTGCCGTTGGCGATGCAGGTAAAGTAAAGCGATGTGGCCTGGAGCGAGTATGCTGCGGCTTCAAAACGCTGCTTGTCCCAAAGCGGCTCGAGAACGTAGACGTCTGTTTCTGGAGTTGCGGCTTTGTGGATTTTTGTCAAGATTTTTGTGATTTGCTTGAGCGAAAAGCAATCTAGGAATTGGCTCATCCAGACGGCGTTTGCGCCCTGCGGAAATTCGGTCGTGTCATCGAGAACATTGCAGGCGATTGTATCGATACGGTCTTTAAAGCCAGCTTGTGCGGCGTTCTTTTCGGCGACCGCGGTTTGCCCCGGGAGGTCGATGATGGAAACTTGCACGTCTGCATTGTATTTGCAGCAAGTGATGGCCCATTTTGCGGTGTTTCCGCCAATATCAAAAAGTCTTGGCTGCTTTAGTTCTGCAAGCTTTTCGAATACGATCGGGAGAGCTTCGGGGAATGCCAAGTCGGAGTAGAAATGGTCAAATCCGAACCAGCTCTTTTTCTGCTGGTCGGTAAGCTGGGAGAGGCCTTCGTAGACGGTTTTCCACGGACCGAGGTAGGGGAGTCCTGAGGGCTTCCCTTCGCGGATGGACTGCTCGAGATCTTCGGCACCGCGGTAGCAGATGTCCTGCGAAAAGTCCATGTTCACTTGCGTCATTTCGTCGTTTAAAAGGAAAAATCCGATTTTTCCAAGTGTGAGGCGCAGGTCATCTTCGCTGGAATCCTTGTGGAGCTTGATGGCTCCCATGCCAAGTCCCATCTCTACAAGAACACCCACGCCGTAAAGTGAAATGTTCAACTTTTGGGCGATTTCTGAAATGGTAATGCCTTTTTTGCGCGATTTGCTGATTTCTTCTAAAATACCCATGTCCCTGAGGGCGCGGGCCGCTTGAAAACTGAGAGGGGCAAATGCAATTTTTTGAGCTTCAAACTTGGCGTTTACAGCGTCGATGGAATCGTTTTTATAAAAATCGAACATGGTGTCTCTAAAAATAAGGTTCCCTTAATATAAAATTATTTTTCTATATTGCCTATCCAAGAAAATGTAAACCTTGATTGAGGTCGCTAAAATATATGTCTGATTTGAATACCCGTATTAAAGAAGTCATGATTGAGTCCTTGGAACTGGAAGATATTACCCCAGCCGATATTGTGGATTCTGCTCCGATTTTTGGTAAGAATGCTGCCGGCGAAGGGCTTGGTCTGGATTCGATTGACGCTTTGGAATTGGGCATTGCTATCAAGGAAAATTTTGGTGTATCTTTCTCGACGGTTAAGGAAGAAACCAAACAGCATTTTGCATCGGTGGATGCGCTTGCCGCTTACATTTCTGCAAATTCTAAGGGCTAATCCATGGACAAACAGGTCATTTTCGAAAAGATTAAGGCTGCCCTTATTGAAGATTTCGACTTGGAAGAAAATCGAATTGTTCCTGAAGCTCGCCTTTACGAAGACTTGGAATTGGATAGCATTGATGCTGTGGACTTGATCGTGAAGCTCAAGTCATTTTTGCCGAGAAACATCGACCCGGAAGCATTCAAAAAAATGCGTACTCTTGAGAACGTGGTCGATGGTATCTATAATCTTGTTCAAAATTCGGAATCTAAGTAATGAAACAGGTTGCGGGAAAGATTTTCTTTACCGCGATTTCTGTTTTGTATCCGGTCCTTGTCTATTGCGGAATTAGGTACTGGGGACTTTCTCCACGGCGCATGAGCTTGATGCTTTTGGCGCTAGGCTTTTACCATTTCTTGAATTTTACGCGTAGCAAGTCAAAGGCGGATCGTGGGCGTACGGGGGCTCTCGTTGCGCTGATTTTGGTGTGCGCACTTGTCGCATTCTTTGCAAATAACATTTTATTTGTCAAGTTTTATCCAGTGCTTGTGAACTTGAGTTTGCTTGCGTTTTTCGGATTTACGCTATGGCGACCGCCGAGCTTTGCGTTCCGAATGGCATGCCTGGGGAACAAGTCTTTGAATACATCGCCTTCGTTTAAGGCGGTGGAGCGTTATTGCAATAAGGTGACTTTTGCATGGTGCATCTTTTTTGTCGTGAACGGATTGGTTTCTGCGCTTACTGTTTTTGTGGGTTCCGATAAGATTTGGTCGTTGTACAATGGACTTATTTCTTACATTTTAATTGGTTTATTTTTCATTGTGGAATATTTGGTTCGAAAAATGGTGCAGAGTAAAATGCAGTCGTATGTTCCTGTCTGTGATTTGGAACGTGATTCTCGCCCGGATGGTGCGCTTGTCGCCGAAGGCAAGACTTGGGGCGATTTTGTAAACGATGTTTCCAAGGTGCGTTATTACCTGGAAGCTCGTGAAAATGTGCCGTGGATTTTGCATTGCGAAGATTCGTATTACTTTACGGTTTCTTTGCTAGCGATGCTCCAGAGCGGGCGCAAGGCGCTTGTGACTGCGAATCGCCAAGAAGCGTTTATCAAGGAAATCAAGAAGCCGGAATACGGATTTTTGACAGATGAACCGTTTGCTGGTAGTGTTGCTGGCGCGAACGAAATGCCGGCGACTTTGATCCAGGATGTGCTTGGTAATGAAAATGCGCATTGTTCGGATGGTGACAAAGCTCGCGAAATCAAGTTCGGCAAGTTCGACAAGTCCAAAGCCGAGATGGTGATGTACACGTCGGGTACGACGGGTGAACCGAAGGCTGTGTACAAGCGCTTTTTGCAATTTGAAAATGAACTTTTCGAACTTGTGAAAGTCTTTGGAAATGATTGGGTAAACCGCAAGGTTTATAGCACGGTCAATCACCACCATATTTACGGCTTGTTGTTTACGGCGCTTTTGCCGATTGCGACTGGGCTTCCGTTCCGCAGGCACCGTATTGATTTTCCGACAGAACTTGCAAATATTGCAGGGGAAGCAGCCGTGATTGCATCGAGTCCTGCGTTCTTGAAACGTTTATCTGCAGAAACGGATAAGCCGATTGACTTTAAATGCACTCCGATTATTTATTCGTCCGGCGGCCCGTTGCCTGAAGAGGTTGCTCGCAAGGCCTGTGAACTGACGGGATTTTGGACGATGGAAATTTACGGCAGTACCGAGACGGGTGGCATTGCGTATAGGCAATCCAAGAATGGACCGGTGTGGACTCCGTTTGAAGTTTGCAAGATGGGTGTTGCCGAAAATGGTTGCCTGAACATCAAGTCGAGTTATATTCTAGAACCCGAAGGCTTTACAACAGGTGACTTGGTGGACCTTTATGATGATGGAAGATTCTTGCTCAAGGGCCGTTCGGATTCAATTGTAAAGATTGAAGAAAAACGCATCTCGCTCCCGGAAGTGGAAATGCGTTTGAAGCAGACGGGCTTGGTGCAAGATGTGCGTGTGGTGCCGATGGTGGGTAAACGTCAGTATTTGGCGGCCGCGATTGTGCTGAACGAAGATGGACGCACAAAGTTTGCGGGCTCGCCCAAACTTGCGATCAATAATTATTTCCACGATTACTTGCTCAAGTTTATCGAGAATACGGTTTCACCGAAGAAGTGGCGCTATCTTGAAGAACTGCCGCAGAATACGGAAGGCAAGATTCGCATGCGCGATATTCAGGCGCTATTTGGCCTTGCCGAAAGTCCGAATTTCAAGATTCTCAAGTTCCGCCGTGAACCGGGCGCTTTGACCGCGAAGCTTTTGTTCCCGGCGACGAGTGATTACTACGATGGTCATTTCCCGGAATTTAAGCTGCTGCCTGCAGTGGTACAGGTGGATATGGTTTTGCGTTTGGCGCGGAACTTTTTGGAAGTGCCTAAGGAACTTTCCAAGATGAACCGTACGCGTTTTGCAAATCCCATTTTGCCGGATGTTCCTGTAATGGTGAAAATCACGTACGATGCGGATGCGGGTAAGGTAACGTTTGCGTACACGAGCGAAGATGGTGAAACTTCGTATTCAAATGGTTCGTTGATGATGAACACTTCAACAGGTGATGCTGGCGAGGGCGAAAATCGTGGATAATGCGGTAAAAGTTTGCGCCATTGTGCCTGTTTATCGCCACGAAAATGCATCGCGCTATGTCGTGAAATCGCTTGTCGATTTGAACATTCCTGTGATTCTCATTGACGATGGAAATGCTCCTGAAGGTCATGAAATTCTAGCACAGATTGCAAAAGAATTTGCGAATGTCGAACTTGTGACGCATAAATGCAATCTCGGCAAAGGCGCTGCAATGTGTTCTGGTATGGATGCTGCTGTTGTGGCGGGTTTCACGCACGCTTTGCAAGTCGATGCCGACGGCCAGCACGATATGAAGTCGATTCCGTTTTTTATAAACGAGACGAAGGAACACCCCGAAGACTTGATTTGCGGTTATCCGGAATACGATGAATCTGTGCCCAAGGCTCGTGAACATGGCCGTAAGATTACAAATTTCTGGGTGGCGATTGAAACGCTTTCGCTAAAGATTCCCGATGCCATGTGCGGCTTTAGAATTTATCCGCTCAAGACATCTTGGCCGGTGATGAAACGTTTGCACAACAAGCGCATGGGCGTCGATATCGAAATTATTGTTCGTCTTGCGTGGGCAGGCGTGCAGATGCGCTTTTTTCCAGTGAAGGTGAATTACCCGAAAGATGGCGTTTCGAACTTTAGAATGTTCCATGACAATGTCGTGATTTCGATGACGCATACGATGCTTTGCATAGGCATGTTCTTTAGGCTTCCTTTGCTTTTATCTCGCCGCCTGTTTAAAAAGAAATAGTTATGAGCAAGCATTGGTCCGAAATTGAAGAAGTTGGCGGAAGTGTTTGGCATTTCCGTTTTATGCTTTGGATCGTGTGCCATTTGCCTCTGTTTCTTGTCGAATTGTGTACGGCTGTAATATGCTTCTTTTTCTGGCTTGGGGCAGCACCTGTTCGTGCGCGTTCGAAAATTTATTTGGAACACTTGCGTAAATTGGGCGTACGCGTGGGTGCGTTTGGAACGTATAAGCACATCCTTTCGTTTGCGCTTTCGATGGTCGAAAAGTTACGAGGCTGGAAGGGCGCTATCAAGCTCAATCAGATTGAATCGCAAAATGACGATTTGCAAATGCTTGTTTCTCAAATGAATCAAGGGCAGGGCGCGTTTCTGCTTTGTTCGCATCTGGGCAATATGGAAATGCTCCGCTCGCTTACGGAATATGGTGAGTTCCATACATCGCGAAAGTTTCAGGTTTTTCCTGTCGTCGATTTGTTGGGCTCAAAAAAGTTCAATGCGCTTTTGCGTGAACTGAATCCGGAATTGATGGAAAATGTGATTGATGCTAATTCCATTGATGTGGATTCTGCCATTTGGATGAAAGAGAAAATAGCAGATGGAAATCTTGTGGTGATTGCGGGAGATCGTACATCTGCTCATACGCGAAATCGTGTACTCGAAACAACGTTCTTGGGTGAGACTGCGAATTTCCCGGAAGGCGCTTTTTCACTGGCGGGCATTTTGAACGCTCCCGTTTACTTTGTATTTGCGATTCGCAAACATGACTTTAATATCCGTTCGCCTTACGAAATGCATGTGGTGCGTGCTAAGACGAATCTTGACTCTTCGCGCAAGGAACGCCCTGTGCGCTTGAAAATGCTTTTGCAGGAATACACTGTGCTGTTGGAAAGACTGTGTAAAGAACATCCTTATCAGTGGTACAATTTCTACAATTTTTGGGACAGGTTAGAAAAATAGTGGAGAACAATTAAATGAAAACCGTCGTTATTGGAAGCGGTAAGCTCTCGATTGAAGATGTTGTTGCGATTGCGAAAAAGCAAGTCGCGGTGGAACTTGACAGTTCTGCGGAATTCCAGAGAAAGATTGATTCTGGTGCAGAATTCTTGGACGAAGCGCTTGCAGAACATGGTGGCATTTATGGCGTGACAACAGGATATGGTGATTCCTGCACGCAGGTGTTGCCGCCGGAACATTACAGCCAGCTCCCGATCAACTTGACGCGTTTTCATGGATGCGGTCTCGGCGATTATTTTGATGCAGAGACAACCCGTGCAATTATGGCGGTGCGTTTGAATACGCTTGCGCAAGGTTTCTCGGGCGTGAGCTATGCGCTTTTGAAAATCATTACGCAGTTTTTGCAGAACGATATTTTGCCGCTTATTCCGCAGGAAGGTTCCGTGGGCGCAAGTGGCGACTTGACTCCGCTTTCGTATTTAGCAGGTGCTGTGATTGGTGAACGTAATGTGATGTACAAGGGCGAACGCCGTTCTTCTCTGGACGTGATGAAGGAACTGGGAATTACCCCGCACAAGTTCCGCCCGAAAGAAGCTATTGCCATCATGAACGGTACTGCGGCGATGAACGCAGTTGCTTGCATGGCTTATTCCCGTGCGGAATACCTTTCTGACCTTGCTTGCCGAATTACAGCGATGATTACGGTTGCAATGAAGGGCAATGCGTATCACTATTATGAACGCTTGTTCGAAGCAAAACCGCATCCGGGACTTGGCTTTGCGGCAAAGAAAATTCGTGAAGCCTTGAATCTCGATGTGGCGAAGAATGTGGTTCCCGAGAAAATCCAGGATCCGTATTCTCTGCGTTGCGCTCCGCATGTGATTGGACTTTTCTATGATTCTAGCGCGTTCTTGCGCCAATTGATTGAAATTGAACTCAACAGCGCTAATGACAATCCGATTGTCGATCCGTTCACAAAGAATATTTTCCACGGTGGGCATTTCTATGGCGGGCACATTTGTCTTGCGATGGATACGCTCAAGAACATGGTTGCAAACATTGCTGACCTTTTGGATCGCCAACTGGCGATGATTGTCGATATCAAGTTTAACCGTAACTTGCCGCCGAATCTTGCAGGGAGCAAGGGCGATTACGATATCAATCACGGTTTTAAGGCGGTGCAGATTGGTGTTTCTGCATGGACGGCTGAAGCTTTGCATTTGACAATGCCGATGAGCGTGTTCAGCCGTTCGACAGAATGCCACAACCAAGACAAGGTCAGCATGGGGACGATTGCGGCCCGCGACTGCATCCGCGTTTTGGAACTTTCGGAACAGGTGGCAGCGGCAACGCTTCTGGCTTCGGCTCAGGCACTTCGCATACGTTTGGAACGAGGTGAAATTTCGGAAGACCGCCTTAAGAATCTTCAAGAGACTTACAATCAGGTGTTCTCGAAGTTTGCTCCGCTTGAATGTGACCGTCAATTGGAACAGGATTTGCGCAATACGCTGGAGCTGATTCGCCAGAAATTTTACGCTGTATAAAAGGACCTAAATTCGCATGGCAGTTAAAAAAATTAAGGAAACGATCGAATTCCAAGTTGAATTTTACGATGTCGATTCTATGCAAGTCGCATGGCATGGCAATTATGTAAAATACATGGAAGTTGCGCGTTGTGCACTTTTACGTAAAATTGGGTATGATTACAACGAAATGACGCGTAGCGGTTACATCTGGCCCGTCGTAGATTTGCATATTAAATATATCCGTCCGATGATTTTTATGCAGAGGATTCGTGCCGAGGTGACACTTGTGGAATACGAAGTCTGCATGAAACTGTCGTACAAGTTTATGGATGCCGAAACGGGTGCGGTGCTCACGAAAGCTGAAAGTACCCAAATGGCGGTGGATATGAAAACGAAAGATTCGCTTTGGGCTTGCCCGACTTGCTTTGTGGACAAGGTCAGAGCGTTCTTGGCAAACGATAAGGTGGTGTAAAATGCGTATGTCCTGTCGAAATATTGGCGTTTTGCTTTTGACAGTTTTGCTTGGCATTGGTTCATCAATGGCGGATGTCTTTGAACGCCCGTTGAGTGCTAAAAACAGGCCGGAACTTGAAAAATCCTTGGCAAAAGTTATGGATTATCAGGTGGCTACGGGCGATTTTAAGCAAACCAAGTCCATTCAAAAGCTCAATCGCGAATTTGTTTCGACGGGTACGTTCCGCATTTCTAAAAAGGCGGGAATCATTTGGAAAACGCAAAAGCCTGTATTCTCTGAACTTGCTATCCATAACGCGGGTATTGTCGAACGCGATACTAATGGACAAATTCGCACATTGTTGCCAAAGGAAAATCCTATCTTTGCAGAAGTCTCGAATAATATCCAATCGCTTTTTTCTGGAAAAGTCACGGAATTGGAGAAAAACTTCAAAGTCTTTTACGAAAAAAAGTCTTGTGGTTTTAGAATCGGACTGATTCCGCGTGAGGCGATGGTTCGCATGCTCGTGGATAACGTCGTGATGGATGCCTGCAAAAACGTGGATAGGATTGTTATTACGGATGGCGAAAAAATTCCAACGACTTTGGATTTTCTGAATTATAAGGTCTCGAAAAAATGAAAAATGTTGGAGGGAAGAATTTGAACGCAAAATTGGGAATTATCCTGTGGGTGGTGATTCACGCCATCTTGATTATTCTCGGCATTTCTGTGCCGTGGAAGATGGATTCCGACTTGTATTCGATTCTGCCGGATTCCAACGAAATCAAGAATGTGAGCGCTGCTGAAAAAACGCTTAGCTCACGTTCTATGCGCAACATAACGGTACTAGTTGGGCATGAAAATTTTGAAGTGGCTCGTCAAGTTGCCGCCTCTCTCGATAGCATTTTCAAGGGCGACTCCTCCATTGAGGAATCCCGACTTTATGTTGACGAAAAGACGCTGAATGAAACTCGCGAATTTCTATTCGAACATCGTTATACGATTCAAGGGGAAGATGTTCGTGAAGCGTTCTTTAATTTGAATCATAAATTTTTGGAACTTGCAGCATTGCAAAAAATCTATGGTTCGTTTTCTATGGCGAATTTAAATCGCCTGGATGAAGACCCGTATTTGCTTGGCGAAGCCTCCTTTGATAATTTCATGAAAAAAACGCTAACATCGTCTACGCATTTTAGTTTGCGCGATGGTGTCCTTGCGGCGCAAGATTCTGGCATGACGTACGTGATGTGGAACGCGGTGCTTTCTGAAAATGTATCATCTCTTGCAACAGATGATCATGTAATCGGCCGTTTGAATCATGTGCTCGATTCTTTAGAAAATGCGAATTTAGGATTGCGTATTTCTGCTTCGGGCGTGCCGTTCCACAGTTATGAAAGCTCGAGTGAGGCTAAGCGCGAAGTGGCTTGGATCTCGGGAGTGTCCATTGTATTGATTTTGCTGTTGCTGCTTTACGTGTTCCGTTCGGCGGTTCCGATTTTGGCAACACTTTCGACGATTGCTGTTGCCATTTTTACGGCACTTACATTTACATGGTTCGTGTTTGGCAATGTTCATGTATTTACGTTTGTCTTTGGCACGAGCGTCATAGGCGTGAGTATCGATTATGCGGTACATTTCTTTACGAATTGGAAGTCTGGGTTGCGTAATGTCCGTTCCAAAATTTTCAAGGGATTGTTGCTTGGGTTCTTGACGACAGAAGTAAGCTATGTGTCGCTTACCTTTGCCGATTTTACTTTGCTGCGCCAGATGGCTGTGTTCTCAATCGTCGGGCTTTTGAGCTCGTTCTTGACGATAACACTTTTGTTCCATGCTGCATTTGAAAAAACGAGAAATGTTAGAACGAAAAATGAAGCTGTTGCTGTAAAGAATCTTCCTTTATCTGTTCCTAAAAATTTCATAAAGTGCTATTCGAATTTACCCACATGGGTTATCGTTCTTTTCTTTGTTTTTTTTGCAATTGCGTTGTTACCTGGGCTTCGTGCACTCAACATCCATACGGATTTGGGTAGCCTTTATTCGATGAGTGACAAGCTTAAGGCGGGGGAGACTCTGAACAGAAAATTGAATGATATTGGAATCTCGTCAAACTATTTTATTGTAGATGGAGCAACTGAACAGGATGTTTTAGAACAGGAAGAATTGCTCACGGAACGCCTCTTGCAAGCCGAAAAGAAAAATTTGTTAAAGTCTCATTTAGCGGTATCGAGCTTTATACCATCGCAAATGACGCAGAGAAAAACTTTTGAAAATGCCCAAAAGTTGCTCAATGATGATGTGACGAAAGAATATCTGACGAGCATTGGCGTGCAGAACGATTCTTTGCTTGATGCAAGTTTAAAAGAAGCGCCGAAATATGTAGGACTCGAGGACTTGAATCAATTCCCATCTTCAATTCGTTCAATGGTTGAAATGCTTTGGGTTGGTGCTGTTGAAAATTCGCAAGGAAAAAAGTTTTATAGCGCTGTTTTCCCGCTGCATGCAACGGATGCTTTTGATGCAAAACAATTGGCCAAAAATATGCCTCATGTTTACGTCGTGAACAAAATGCAAAATATCAATGAATCGTTTACGAAAATATCCCGAGTTTCGCTGACACTTGTCGGTTTGGCTTATATTGTGATGTTCATTATTCTTGTGTTTGTGTACAAATTTACAGGTGCTTTGAAAATTTTGCGAGCCCCGATTTTGGCGAGCCTCTTTGCGGCTTCAGTCTTTGGTTACGCTGGAATTGAATTCAATTTCTTTGCCATTGTCGGTGTCATTTTAACGCTCGGCATAGGTATTGACTACGCTCTGTTCTTTAGGGAAGGCGGTCGACAAAAATCGGTTACCGCTCTTGCGGTGATGCTTTCTGCAGCAACAACGCTCATCTCGTTCGGGGGCCTTGTGTACAGTGGTTTTACTCCGGTTTGGACGTTTGGCTTAGCCGTATTGCTTGGCATTTCTTGCTGTTTCCTGTTATCTCCGCTCAGTGCCAAACGTTAAATTTCTAGATTTGGTTTCATTGACCGATGAAACGACCTGTGTACATTAACGATTTTAGCCTTCGTTGCATTTTAGGTAGCGATGAGGCTCTAGTTCTTGATTCGCTCACGAATGGCAAACGTGGGACTTTTACCATGTACGATGTAGCCGGTGTCATGCGCCCAGCGGCGACGATTGACCCTGCTACGCTTGCTCCTGTCCCTGAACAAAAGTTTGATAACCGCGTGAACCGCTTGTCGCAAGCAGCGTTCTCAGCGATTGAAAATACGATTCGCAAAGCGGTTGAAAAGTTCGGTGCTGATCGTGTGGGCATTTTCTTGGGTTCATGCGATAATGGTTCCGAAGCTTCAATGGCGGCGCTTAAGTGTTTTAAAGAAACTGGAGCATTCCCTGAAGGTTACATTCTCGATTACCAGCGGGCTGATTTCCCAGCGCAGTTTATTGCGCAACGCTTTGGAATCACGGGGATGCTTTCGGTACATTCGACGGCTTGTGCATCTAGCGCAAGTGCGTTTGTCTCGGCGCGCAATAATCTTTACGCAGGCAACTGCGATGTCGCGATTGTGGGCGGTATCGATATTGCTTCGCTTTCGGTGATTCTCGGTTTTGCTTCGCTCGAAGCCATGAGCGATAAGCCGACAAATCCTTTTAGTGCAAATCGTTCGGGCCTTACACTTGGCGATGCCGCGGTGTTCTTTGTCGTTACAAAAGAACCTAGTGCGGATCTTTGCACAGCAAAATGCGAAGGCCTAAAGGTTGTTGGTTTTGGCGAAAGTGCCGATGCCGACCACATTACGGCCCCGCGTGCTGATGGGGAAGGCGCTTATCAGGCGATGAAGGCGGCTCTTAACGATGCCGGCCTTGATGCCTCTCAAATCGGTTACGTGAATTTGCATGGAACAGGAACAGAACTGAACGATGCCATGGAATCGCGTGCCATCAACCGTCTTTTCGGTGAAGCGAATCACGCAGATGTTCCTGTTAGTTCGACGAAGGCTCTCACGGGGCATACGCTTGGTGCGGCTGGCGCATTGGAACTTGCTTTCTGTTGCATGGCTCTAAAAAATGATGTTCTCCCAGCGCATCTTTTTGATGGCGTCGTCGATCCGAAACTCCCACCAGTTCATTTGGTAAAGCCTGGCGAGACAGCAAAAGACCTCAAATATTGCATGAGCAATTCTTTTGCGTTCGGTGGCTGTAATGTGTCTTTGATTGTTGAAAATGGTTTGGCATGACAGAAGTTTTTGATACAAAAGATTTAGTCAGTGAACTTGTGCCGCACAAGGGCAAAATGCTTTTGCTCGACCGCGTACGCGATTACGATTTGAAAGAAAATTCTATCACGACTGAAATTGATATCGCTCGCGATAACATGTTCTATGAAGACGAGCTTGGCGGCGTACCCGTGTGGGTTGCTTTTGAATATATGGCTCAAAGCGTTTCTGCGTTGTCTGGAATTTGTGGCAGAGCCAAAGGCGAAAAGCCAAAAACTGGATTTATTATGAGCGTGAGTGGCTTCAAGGCTGATGTCCCTGTTTTTAAGGAGGGCGAAACCGTTGTGATCAACGTTCTTGAAAATATCCGCATGGACAAGGCGGTGACTTTTGAAGGTTCTGCAACGGTCAATGGAACACTTGCGGTAACGGCGAAACTCAATACGGTCGAAGTCGATGACCCTAAAAGTTCGTTAAATTTAAATTGATGCAGAGGTATGGAATGGAAAATGAAAAGTCTGTTTTGATTACGGGTGCAAGTGGCGGAATTGGTCTTGCCATTGCCGAAGCTGTCGCAAAAGAAGGCTACACTGTTGTCGCCCATTACAATAGAAACTCCGCACCGATTGATGAACTTGCCGAACGCATCCGAGCCAATGGCGGTAAAATTCGCACCTTGCAGTTCAATATTTGCGACCGTGAACAGTGCAAAGAAGTTATTGAAAAAGACATTGCCGAAAATGGCGTGTACTATGGCGTTGTGACAAATGCTGGCGTCTGTGCTGATGCCGCATTCCCGGCGATGACCGACGAATTTTGGGACAAAGTCCTGAATACAAACTTGAACGGTTTTTATAACGTTGTCCATCCGATTGTGTTGCCGATGTGCCGTAAGCGCAAAGGCCGCATTATTACGATTTCGTCTGTTTCTGGCGTGATTGGAAACCGTGGCCAGGTCAACTACAGCGCTTCAAAGGCGGGCCTCATTGGGGCTACGAAAGCGCTTGCAACTGAACTTGCGAGCCGCAATATCACCGTGAATAGCGTTGCTCCGGGCGTCATCGAAACTGAAATGATTAAGGATGCTCCGCTCGATATGATTCTTCCGACAATCCCGATGAAGCGTGTGGGCAAACCCGAAGAAGTCGCGGCTACTGTTGTATTCCTGCTTTCTGAAGGTGCTGCGTACATTACGCGCCAGGTCATCTCGGTCAATGGAGGCTTGGCGTGAGTCGTCGAGTTGTCGTTACCGGAGGCAGTTGCGTTACATCTTTAGGGATGGAATTGGATGAAATTTTTTCGGAACTCAAGTCTCTGAAAAATCACATCGTCCGTATGGATGATTGGGACAAGTATGCGCAAATGAATACGCGCTTGGCGGGCCCGATTCTCTATGATTTGCCGGAATTCCCACGCAAAAAAATCCGTGGTGCAGGTCGTGTGGGCGTGCTGGCGATTACATCTGCGGATAAGGCAATGCAAATGGCGGGCCTTGCGGGTGAAAAAGAACTTCTCAAGTCTGGCCGTGTGGGCGTTGCCTACGGTTCTTCGATGGGGAGCGTGCGTCCGCTTTTGGATTTTGTCTCCATGCAGAATCCGCCGTACAACTGCGCTAATGTTTCTGTGACGACGTATATCCAGTCCATGCCGCAGACTTGCGCTGTGAACGTAAGCCTTTTCTTTGGCCTTACGGGGCGACTCATCACGACGAATACCGCTTGCACGAGTGGTAGCCTTTCCATCGGTTACGCTTATGAAGCCATCAAGTACGGTATGCAAGATGTGATGATTGCAGGCGGTGCCGAAGAGCTTGCCGCTACAGAAACGGCTGTGTTCGACACGCTTTTTGCAACGAGCGTCAAAAATTCAACGCCCGAACTCACGCCTGCGCCGTACGATCGCGACCGAGACGGCCTTGTTATCGGCGAGGGCGCGGGAACGCTTGTGCTCGAAGAATATGAGCATGCCAAAGCTCGTGGCGCACACATTTATGCAGAACTCGTCGGCTTTGGGCATAATACGGATGGCGAACACATCACGCAGCCCAAGAAGGATACGATGCAACATGCGCTGGAATTGGCTTTAAAAGATGCCGAAATTTCAACGGATGCGATTGGCTATGTGAATGGCCATGGAACCGCAACGCATCATGGCGATATTGCTGAAAGCTGGGCGACATACAACGCTTTTAAGCAACGTGCCGTGGCAATTTCTAGCCTCAAAAGCTATATGGGCCATACGCTTGGCGCATGCGGCGGTATCGAGGCCTGGCTTGGCATCAACATGATGAATCGCGGATGGTTTAGCCCGAATTTGAACTTGAAAAATGTGGACCCGGAATGCGCTCCGCTGGATTACATCACGGGTTCCGGGCGTGAAATTGATACGGAATATTTTATGTCGAACAACTTTGCGTTCGGCGGCATAAATACTTCGCTTATCTTCAAGCGTGTTTAATCACCATTGTCATTCCGGCCTCCGAGCCGGAATCACCATTATCATTTGCTTTAAAACTTCGTCAGTGATTCCACGCGGTAGCCATCAAGGACTTCGCGACCTTTAAGATCCGCAAGCTCAATAACAAAAGCAAAACATTCAACTTTACCGCCCATTTTCTCTACGAGATGGGCGGCTGCTTTTGCAGTGCCACCGGTAGCGAGTAGGTCGTCGACGATTACCACGCGTTGCCCAGGCTTTATCGCATCTTTATGGACTTCCATACAGGCGGTCCCGTATTCGAGATTGTAAGTGATTTCTACAGTCTCGCGGGGGAGTTTCCCTTTTTTGCGTTCAGGAACAAACGGCTTGTGGAAATGCTCTGCAATCGGAACACCAAATAGGAATCCGCGTGCTTCTAGCCCGACAACGACATCGAAATCAACATTTTCAAGCGTTTTATAGAATGCATCAAGCGTGAGCTTCAATCCATCAGGGTCACTCAAAATTCCCGTAATATCACGGAACAAAACACCCGGTTTAGGAAAATCCGGAACAGCAATAATGTAGTCTTCAATACGTTTCATTTTCCCCTCTCTTTTTTACGTCTTCGTCATTCTGAGCGATGAAATCGCGAAGAATCCAGTTATTTCTTGCTCAGGCGTCTTTGTCATTCCGGCCTCCGAGCTCTTTGACCACTTGCGCTTTAGCGCTTATGTGGTCATGATCCGCGAATGGGGACGGAATCGCCATCTCGTTATTGCTAATGACTATCCAACAACTTCTCGACTGTTGCTATAATCTTGTCGCGTTCCCCGCACCAGTTCGGCGCAATCAAAAGCTCGCTTGGGCTTTCGCCACTGAAACGTTCAATTGCAATATCCTTGCCGATAATCTTGATCATTTCGGCAACCGCTTCGCAGTATTCCTCGAACGAAAGCAGTTTGACTTCGCCGTTGGCGAAATCTTGTGCCATGACCGTGCCCACGACAATGTGCAGCGGGTGAATCTTGACTGCCGCAAGTTTCAAATCGTGAACGACTTGTGCCGTGTGCTTAAAGTCTTCCATCTTTTCGCCGGGAAGCCCAACAATCACATGCGTCGTGACGGTGAGGCCTGCGGCTTGACAGCGTTTTACGGCATCTTCAAATTCCGCAAGCGTGTGCCTGCGATTGATGCCTGCAAGCGTCAAGTCATTTGCCGTTTGGAGCCCGATTTCAACGATAATCGGCTTTTTGCGGTTGATTTCCGCAAGGTATTCAATCTTTTCGTCTTCAAGGCAATCCGGGCGCGTTCCAATGGCTAGCCCTGCAATTTCCTTGTGCTTAATAATCGGATCGATGATTTCGCGCAAATGCTCTAGCGGTGCGTGCGTATTTGTGTACGGCTGCAAGTAGGCGAGGATACCTGCATTCGGGTACTTGTCGCGAAGTTTCGGAACGTACTTTTCGAGTTGTTCCTGAATCGAAACCTTTGCCTCATCAAAAACTGGGCTAAAGCTGCGGTTGTTGCAGTAGCTGCAACCCGAAAATCCCTTGGTGCCGTCGAGGTTTGGGCAGCTCATGCCGCCGTTGAGCGGGAGTTTGCGCACCTTGAGGTAGTTGGGGAAAAGCTCCAAAAGTAAATCGCGATAAGGTTTGTAATGCATGGCTATAAAATAGTTAAAAGTTCTTTGTTACTAGATATACATTTATTTCTGCTAGAATGAACATTGATTATTGCTTATAAAATCGCTTGCCTTCCTTTGATACACTTGTTACACTTTTTCGCTTGTTTGTGTTTTAGTCTGCTTAAAATATGCCCTAAATCGCCCGAAAAACGCACTTCGAGTATATATTTAACCTGTAAACATAACCGAGGTGTCCTCATGAATTTTAAAAAGAATAAAGCTCTTGCGATTGCGGCGACCGTTGCCATGGCGCTTTCTGTGCCGTCTTTTGCACAGTTGAATAATGGTGATATGGAGTATGGTGACGGCGGCTGGTATCTGTGGAACAATCCTGATGGTCCAGCTGTAGCCGAATCGCAAATTGCTGTGCAGGGGCTCGGTGTCGATGGTTCCCAGGGCGCTAAGGTCGTCGTGAAGGAACTTCCGAATCCGTGGTGGGGCTTGCAGCTCCAGCCGCCTAAATTCTTGGCAGACTCTGGTTTTTATAAGCTCTCGTTCAAGGCTAAGGGCAACATGCCCATCAATTCTGTGGTGCAGGGCGGCCCTCCAGACTACCGCCAAAAAGAAAGCGCTTCGTTTGACTTGACGGACAAGTGGCAGACTTATGAAATGATTTTCCTTGCCGACCAGAAGGGTTACGGCCTCAACAACATTACGTTCCAGATTGGGCTTAAGAAGGGCTGGATCCAGCTCGACGATGTCGAAGTCGAAAAGATGGACGAAATGTCTGATCCGTCTTGGTATAACAATGCCGATGCCCGTATCGATAGCCTCCGCAAGGTGGATTTCACGGTCAAGGCAAATCCGGGCGAAAAAGTCCACGTGAAGCTGTTGCGCCATTCGTTCCCGTTCGGTACGGCACTCGCTCTTTACGACACCAAGGATAGCACTGAAAATTGGTACCGCAATGCTGCCAAGAAGTACTTCTGGCACGGCGTCTCTGAAAATCAGTTCAAGTGGCCGGAATATGAACCGAAAGAGGGCAAAATCAAGCGTGATGAAATGAAGGAATACACGGACTTCACAGCTCAAAATCACTGGAAACTCCGCGGTCACGCGCTCATGTGGAGCCATCAGGGCTACGGCTTCGACAAGCACTACAGCAACAAGGGTAGTTGCGAAGAAATGGCTGAAAAGCTCAAAGCCCGTATCTACCGCGACCTCAAGGAATACAAGGGCAAGATTACGGAATACGACGTGTGGAATGAACCGATTCACGAATCTTGGACGTTCAACAAGTGCGGCTGGGAAATTCTCGACAGTGCCTTCATTTGGGCACACAAGGCTGACCCAAGCGCATTCCTTTACATCAACGATTACAACGTCGTGGCAGCTGGCGAAACGGACCGCTATTACGGTTTGATCAAGGGGATGCTTGACCGCAAGGTGCCTGTAATGGGTATTGGCGTTCAGTGCCACTTCGGGCTTCGTCCTGTGATTCCGGGACTCATCAAGACTCGTCTCGATAAGCTTGCTTCTCTTGGCCTCCCGATCAAGGTCACGGAATTTGACGTGGGCGATTGGCAGGTCGGTATGAACGACTCCGAAGAAGTCCAGGCCGAAAAGTTCGAAACGTTTATCCGTACTGCATTTAGCCACCCGGCAGTGAACGGCATTGTGCTTTGGGGCTTCTGGGACAACCGCCACTGGGTCAAAAACGGCGGCATGATTGCTTCGGACGGTCGCGAAAAGCCTGCTGCAAAGCGTGTTTACGACTTGTGGCACAAGGTCTGGACAACCGATCTCTACGCCACTGCCGACGAAAATGGCGAAGCCAAGTTCCGCGGTTTCAAGGGCTACTACCAGGTCAACGCTGGCGACAAGAAGTTCCAGATTACCGTGAAGTAATAAAAGTCGACCCCGGAACAAATGCAGCCGAGGTGAACGCTGCGAAAATGCTTGCATTTTCATAGCTGAGCCGAAGGGCATTGTACTTGTACAAATCCGGGGTGACAGGCTTCGCCTGCATTCGTCATTCCGAGCCCTTTACGGGCGAGGAATCCAGTCAAGTTTTAAAGCCGCGTTATGCGGCTTTTTTACTATCTTGCTTTTCATGAAACAGAAAATCCCCGGAATCCTCTTTTTACTCGCCATGCCTCTTTCCGTCCTCCTTTACATCAAGGTGGAGGCGCTCTCTGGCTCGGAGATTCTCGGGCTTTTTTCAGCTGTGGCGCTCTACGTCGTCGTTGCGCTTGTCATCGCGCTCTTCTTTAATAGCAAGGACAGAACTTAGAAAAGAAACGTCATTCCTCTTCGAGGCTTGACGGCTGCGGTTATCCAATACGAACGCAAGCGTTCGTGCTGTCAAACCTTGCACGTCATTGCGAGCGAAGCGCGGCAATCCATCTAAGTCCAGCGCTTATTCTTCCTTGATTGTATAAGGCAGCAGTCTTATTCCTACAGGGTTCAACTTGGCATGTCCACGGACGTTTGCTGGCAACTGTAGCCCAAAACCTGTTGCTTTAAGGCGATCTTCCTTGATGCCTTTATTCACAAGGTACTCGTAAACAACTGTTGCGCGCGCTTCCGAAAGGGATTGCGGAATCATCGCTTCACCTGGCTTTACGCTGCACTGAATTTCAATGGCGATTTTCTTGTTGTGCCGCATGATAGAAACCACATCGCTTAAAGCCGTGTAAGATGAATTAATCGGCTTGTCTGTGCTCTTGTGGAATTGAATTCGCCTTGCGATTTTGTCGAGGTTCTGCTTTTCTCGAATCGGGCAGCCGTTTGCATCGACTTCGGTTTGTTCAAGCGTGTTCGGACAGTTGTCGAGGTAATCGAAAATGCCATCTTTATCAGAATCCAAAGGGCAACCGATGCTATCGACTGGCGCATTTTCAGGCGTATCAGGGCATTTGTCATCTTCGTCAAATACACCATCAAGGTCATGGTCTAGCCGGCATCCGACGCTATCGACTTTTACTCCTGAAGGAGTCTTTTCACATTTGTCCATAAAGTCCGGGATGCCGTCTTCGTCAGAGTCAATGGGGCAGCCGTACATATTGACAATCTCGTTCGGCATGCTGTTTTGGCACTTGTCCCATTCGTCTGGGACGCCGTCCTTGTCCATGTCCAAGAAGCATCCGTATTTGTTCACGGTGAGTCCTGCAGGCGTATTCGGGCAGGAGTCGAGTACGTTCGGAATGCCATCTTCGTCTGTATCGAGGATACAGCCTTTCTCGTTGACTTCTTCACCGGGTTCGGAATTGGGGCATTTGTCTAGTTCGTTCGGAATGCCGTCGTTATCGTTGTCTCGGATACATCCAAATTCATCGACTGGGTAGCCTTCCTTGGTGTTGGGGCACTTGTCTAGGTGGTCTGGAACGCCATCGCTATCGTGGTCAAACGGGCATCCGTTCTCGTCAATAAGCACTTCTGCGGGCGTGTCAGGGCATCGGTCTAGGTCGTTTGCAATACCGTCGTTATCGTCGTCGGGCGCACAGCGGTACTTGTTTTCTTTGAACGAAAGGCCTGACTTGGGGCATGCGTCCATCTTCTTTTTAAAGTCTTCGATCCTTCCACTGAGGTCAAATGTACGGCTAAACTTGATGGATACGGCCATGGTTGGACTGCCAGGGACAGTGTAAGAATACTTGTGGTCCTTGTTCTTGACAGTGATGGCGTGGCCACGGTGGATCTTTTGCTTTCTGAAAAGGTCCATACCGAGATCGGCATTGATGGAAAGCGTTGTGAATTTCGGAAGTCTTACTTTCAAACCCGGTGAAAATCTCAGCTGGTCATTCAAAAATTCGTGCCATACGTTTTTAGTGCGAATGTGCGTTTCACCGGAGGTCTCGAGTACAAGAGAAACCCATTCATAGGGGAATAGATTTAAGCCTGAACCCCAGATAAAAATGTTCTCTCCGTTTCCAAATGTTCTGAGATAACCTGCATAGTTGTTCCAGTTGAGGTTCCTATGGATGTTTATCGTCATGTACAATGTTGCGGCGGCGACGAAATCAGATGCAGAATAGGGGTTGGACAATTCGTCTTCGTGAATGTACCAAAGGTGCCTTGGGCGTAACCCCTTTTCATTTGTTCCGGTAGGGATGAAAACTTCAAGTGCTGCAGCAAAGTTGAACAGATCTCTCAAGGACTGGTTGGGAAGTTGGACCTTGGCTAATAGTCCTATATCTCCAAATCCAAGCCCCTTGAGCTTGGTGTTACCAGCATTTCCGTCATAGTGGACGTTCAGGTTCAATCCGATTTCAAGGTAGTCCAAAATACCATAGCCTACATAACCGAGGACGGAGTTTGATGGGGAATCCTTGGTAAGCTCGTATTTTTTACCGTTTTCATCCGTCAGGAATCCTTCGATACTGGCGGGCTTACTGCTATTCGCCATTTCGAATCCGCCCATGACGAACAAGTCTCCCGGACTGAGAGTTCGTGCTCCAGGAACATGGATTCCGCTGCTGTTGATGGAAAATCCGGACTGCGCAAACAGAAAAACTGCGCTAAAGAGAAGTGTTGATAGAAATTGTTTCATTTTTCATAAAGAATTTAGACATTTTTTTATGATTATCTATTTGCATTTTAAAATTTATGTATATATTTCACTTCCGAAGTGAGAAACATGAACTCCGCAAATAAATTGCCCCCATGGCATAGAAAGTCGCAAAAGGCGTACAAGATTAACAGGGTGATCATCATCTTGCAAATTGTGACTGCACTTGCGATGTGCGGTGTTATCCTGTATGGTATGAACAGATTGATGCAATAAACTGGAGGAAAGCTTATATGAGTAAGGCTTACTATTGTGGTCGTCGTCCTAAGAGTGATGCGTTCGATGATGCTCCCGATCCGTCTTATTTGGGCGAAGAAGATGATCTGATCAAAGAAGAAGAAGAACCGCAGGAAGAAGAAGTTGACGAAGAAGTCGATTTTGACAAGCCGTCCTTTGGCCGTAACCCAATTTGGTCTGACTACGGCGAGGATATGGATTTCGACCAGTGATATGGTCGAATAAATTACTCAGACTCGGCTTCGCTCTTGCTCTTTTAATACTGACCGCCTGCGCTTCCAAGCAGGCGAAGCTTGCCGCGTCATCTCAGGGGAAACCTATCCAAGCGGAGAAGGTCTCTATTGATGTACCTACTGGAGTAAATCCAGGTAAGGAAATAGTTGGGGATTCGACAAGGCCCTCTTGGGTCTATTATCAGTATGGCCTTCAGGCTATTGATAATAATCAATGGGCTGTTTCCAAGCATTATCTCGAAGAATCGCTCCGTTTGCTTGTAACCGAGAAGTACGATTCTACAAAGAGTAAGCTTACACGTTCTGAAGATTCTATCTACAAAATGCAGATGCCTGTGCGTATCGTGCAAGCATTAGAAGATGTTTATCCGAACCTTGCAGAGCAAGAGGGGAATGATTCGGCTTCTGTAGATAGCTTAACTATTGATGGTGTTGATGCTTACGACGAAAATGCAGCCGATAGCGCTTCAATTCGTGTTATCGAAAATTTCTTAGATACAGTAGATGCCGGGCGTTTCTCGCTCCCGATTCGCTTTAACGAACGCGTCATGCAAGAAATTTACTACATGACGACTACGGCTCGCGGATTTATTACAAGGTCGCTTACCCGCAAGACGGCTTATGATTCCTTGATCAATGCAAAGCTTGCACAACGGCGTATGCCTCGTGACTTGATTTATTTGGCTTTGGTGGAATCCGGCTTTAACGTGAAAGCGTACAGCCGAGCAAAGGCTGCCGGCATGTGGCAGTTTATTCCTGAAACGGGTGCCCGCTATGGTCTTGAACAGGACTTCTGGGTGGATATGCGTCGCAATCCAGAACTTGCGACCGATGCCGCTTTGACTTACCTTTCTCGTCTTCACGATGAATTTAACGACTGGCTTTTGTCTATGGCGGCGTACAACTGCGGTGAAGGCCGAATTCGTCGTTTGATTAAGGAAAAACAGGCTGATTCTACATGGGGCAATCGCCCGGTGACGTATTGGGACTTGCAACTCCCGCAAGAGACAATGCATTATGTGCCGAGAATCCTTGCTGCAATGGTGATTGGGCATTATCCGGGACATTACGATGTGCAAATTACTAAGCGCCAGTTGCCTGCTTATGATACCGTTACTGTTTATGATTCGTTCTCGTTCGATGAAATTGCAAAGTTCCTGAAAGTCACGGAAGATACGCTTCGTACTTTGAATATGGAACTCACCATGTGGTGTACTCCGCCAAACCGTGACGCCTATTTGTTGCGCTTGCCTTATGGCACTCGTGCTGCGTTTGTGCAGAATTATGACCGCATGGAAAAGAATGGATTTTCGAGCTGGAAACAGCACAAGGTCCGTAAAGGGGAATCGATTGGCGTAATTGCACAACAGTATGGCGTCCGTGTGGCCGAAATTCAACGTGCCAACGACATGAAAAAGACGAAGCTCAAGCCGGGCCGTACGCTTCTCATCCCGATAAAAGTCGCTCCGCGCAGGTCTACAGGCAAAAAGCCAACGAAAGTCCGTACATATGTGGTGCAACTTGGTGATAATTTGGCTTCCATTTCTCGCCGTTTTGGCGTTTCTCAGGAATCGCTTCGCGTCTGGAACAATATCGAGGCGGGTTATAACGTCAAGAAGGGCGATACTATTTACGTTTCAAAGCCTGATCTCAAGCCGACGAGCTTTATTCAGCAACGTGTTGCGCTCAAAAAAGGTGAAAAATACGTGGTCAAGGCTGGGGATACCTATGCTGAAATTGCAAAGAAGTACAAAGTCCCTGTTTTCCTCTTGTTGCAGGCCAATAGCGGGTTTACCAAGCGCCTTACGATTGGTGATTCTTTAGCGATCCCGGCTTATGTTCGTCCGCTGCGTCGGATGTCGGGTGCCGTGGATGAAGGTACTCCAGATGTGGAACCGACCAAGACAAACGATGCTGTTGCAGATTCTAAGAAGTCTAGCAAGACCACTAAAAAGACGGAAAAGACAACCGAAAAGACTACTGAATCGACATCGAAATCTTCAAAGAAGACTCCCGCCAATACGACGATCATCTATACGGTCGAAGCTGGGGATAATCTGTTTGCAATTTCCAAGAAGTTTTCGACGACGGTTGCAGCCATTCGCGAAATGAACGATATGGGCAATTCCTCGAACATCAAGGTTGGTCAAAAGCTCAAGATTCCAGGATCTGCGGCTCCGGCGCCGAGCACCCCGAAGGTCGAAGAAATTACTCACGTGGTCAAGAAGGGCGAGGGCCTTTGGGATATTTCCCGCCAATACGGTGTGACAATTGAAGATATTGTGAAGTGGAACGGCCTTAAAGACACGAAAATCAAGATTAATGAGAAGTTAAAAATCAAAACGACCAAGAAAAACAAGAAATAATCGTTTGTTTTTGAAAAAAAATGTGTAAATTCGTGTTTTTTATGGAATAAATTGGAAAAAATAGTGTAGTTTTAACTTGAAAAATCAAAAATTCATTGGAGTATAATATGAAGAAGAAAATCTTGGCTCTCTGTGCTGCTGGTCTTATTTTTTCCTTGACTGGTTGTGAAGAAACCATGGACCCGAACGACCCGCAGTCTGTTCGTAGATATTTGACGAAGAAGCAGATTGGCTTTACGCCGAACCAGTTCGTCTCTTATGCGGTCAATAGCGATACCGCCAAGATGACTTTGTTCCTCCAGGCTTCCTTTGAAATTGACCAGCCGGCTGATAACGGCAACAACGCCGTCGCTATCGCAGCAAATAAGGGCAACATGATGGTGCTCAACTACTTGTTCGATCACGGCGCAAAGGCTAACGTCAACAACGGCAACGGTGAACCGGTTATCGATAACGCAGTCATGATGGGCAACAAGGAAGTTGTCGTCCGCATCTTGGATCAGCTCAAGAAGGAAGGCGTTGAACCGCAGAACCTCGCTACCGCAGTTCTTATCGCCGCAAAGACTGGCAAGGCCGACATGCTCGAAGTGCTTGCAAACGCTGGCGCTCCGCTTGAAAACCGCAGCCCGGATGGCTATATGCCGATTCATTGGGCAGTCAAGTCTGGTAACTACGACGCTATGATGTTCCTCATCAACAAGGGTGTCGATGTGAACGCCAAGTGCGGTCAGGGTTACTCAGTGCTCGACTGGGCTACGAACGAAGGCTATACTCGCCTCATCAAGGCTTTGAAGAAGAAGGGTGCCAAGAATACTGCAAAGTATAAGATTGACTCTCGTGGCAAATAAGCTAATCTTTTTTGCTTAAAATTTGTCATGCCCGCCTCCGAGCGGGCATCTCCTTTTTATAATCAGTCATACCAGTCTTTTTTGCATGTCATCCCGGCTGGAGCCTGTGCTGAGCGCAGTCGAAGCATGCCGGGACCACCTTTTTATAACCTGTCATGCCCGCCTCCGAGCGGGCATCTCCCTTTTTTTATGTGTAAATTTCTATCTTGTCAAACGGAAAAACAACAGGAGATTTTATGTCCGTTCAAGTGATGGTTAATGGTATTCCGGGTAACATGGGCCGCATCGTGGCCGAAACTTGTGTTGCTCGCGGTTTGGAACTTGTCCCGTATTCTTTGACGGGTGAAATTATCGTCGAAAACGAAGCCGAAGTTGCAGGCAAGACGATTCAGCTCTTGAAGCCCTCCAACCGCGAAGCCCGCATTGGTGAAGTGCTTGCCAAGTATCCGAACATGATTTGCATTGACTACACGCACCCGACGGCTGTGAACGACAACGCCGCTTTCTACGTGAATCACAAGATTCCGTTCGTGATGGGCACGACCGGTGGTGACCGCGAAGCTCTTACAAAGCTTGTTGCTGATGCTAACCATCCGAGCGTCATCGCACCGAACATGGCAAAGCAGATTGTCGCTTTCCAGACGATGATTGAATTCTTGGCCAAGGAATTCCCGACGGCATTCAGCGGCTACAAGCTCTCCGTTGTCGAAAGCCACCAGAAGACGAAGGCCGATACGAGCGGTACCGCCAAGGCTGTGGTCGGCGACTTCCAGAAGATGGGTTTTGACTTCACCGTCGATGACATCGAAAAGGTGCGCAACGAGAAGGAACAGATGGAACGCATGCACGTGCCCGAAGAATATCTCGGCGGTCACGCTTTCCATACTTACAGCCTCGATAGCGCTGACGGTACGGTTCACTTTGAATTCCAGCACAATGTTTGCGGCCGCAAGATTTACGCCGAAGGCACTGTTGATGCCGTGAACTTCCTCGCTGACCAGATTGCTGCAGGCACCGCAAAGCCGTTCAACATGATGGACGTCTTGCGCTCTGGAAAAATGAGATAAATGCGATCCTATATCCTTCGTCGTTTGCTGCTGATGATCCCGACATTAATCGGGATTTCATTGGTGTGCTTTATCTTGATTCAGCTCTTGCCGGGTGGACCTGTCGAAGAGCTGATTTCTCGTGCGCAACAGGCGGCTTCGATGAAGGGTGGCGTGGATGCGTCCAAGGCGCTCTCGCCGGACCAGATTGCGCAAATTCAGGCGTACTTTGGTTTTGACCAGCCTGCGTGGAAACGTTACCTCACGTGGCTTTGGAATGTTTTGCATTTGAATCTTGGGGAAAGCTACACGTACGGACTCCCAGTCTGGGACGTGATTGTAAGCCGTTTCCCGATTTCTTTGTTCTTTGGCGTGACCTCGTTCTTCTTGAGCTACCTTATCTGCATTCCGCTTGGGCTCTGGAAGGCGGTGCATCACGGAAGCAAGCTTGATTCTTTTACGAGTGGTCTTATTTTCTCGGGCTACGTGATGCCGGGTTATGCGCTTGGCATTTTGCTCATCATCTTCTTGGCGGGCGGTTCGTACTTGGACATTTTCCCGCTGGGTGGGCTCACGAGCGATGACTTCGAGGATTTTACGTTCTTCGGGAAAGTGTTTGATTTGGCACAGCATTTGGCGCTCCCGATTTTCTGCTACATGATTAGCGAATTTGCGTTCCTCACGTTCCTCATGAAAAACTCAGCACTCGAGGAATTGGGCCGCGATTACATGCGTACGGCTTTGGCTAAGGGCTTGAGCTTTAAGCAGGCTCTTGTGCGCCACGCTCTCCGCAATGCGCTTATCCCGATTGCAACCCGCCTTTCGGAAATTTGCACGCTGATGTTTGCGGGCGCTCTCCTCATCGAGAAGGTCTTTGATATCGATGGCATGGGGCTTTTGTATTATAATTCGATGGTCAATCGCGATTACAACGTGGTGATGGGGATTATCTTTCTCAGTAGCCTTATGGCGATGGTGGGTCGCCTTTTCAGCGATATCCTTTATACGCTCGTTGACCCGAGAATTAAGTTCTCGTAATTAGATTATATACCCCTAAAACCTACATTTTCTTTGTCATTTTCCTCTTTCTTATTGTATATTAAAAGTATGCAAAACGATATTATTAAAATTTCTCCGAGTATTCATGAGTTTCTCTTGACTCATGGTTATACTGAAAACTTTACTGTGACTCCCATTGCTGGTGCAGGCTCTGGAAGGCGTTATTTCCGTATCGCTAGCGATGAACGTAAAAGCGTCTTGCAGGTGAGTGCCGAAGTGAATGAAGATTTCAAGCACTTTGTCGAGTATTCCAAGACGTTTAGGGAATACGGCTTGCCGGTTCCGCGCGTTTATTGCGTTGACGAAGATGCTTGCCAGGTGTTGCAAGAAGACTTGGGCAAACGCAGCCTTTTGGACGAAGTTTTCCCGAATGATTCGAAAGTGCTCTCTGGCAGCGCTCGTATTCTGTACCCGGAAGTGATTGACGCACTTATCCAGTGGCAGAATGCAAGCCATCAGCTCTTCAGCCATCACACCGAAATTTGGCTCCGCCGCTTTGACTTTGCCGCCCTCAAGTGGGAATCCGATTACTTTACCGAGAATTACCTCAAGCTCCACAAGGGCATTACGGAAATACCGGAATCGGTTCGCAATTTCTATTCGCTCGTGGCGGTCTCCGTCGAAGCTCAGACGAAGGTCTTGATGCATCGCGATTTCCAGAGCCAGAACATCATGGTCCGCCCGAATTCCGAAGTCGCATTTGTCGATTTCCAGGGCGCTCGTCGCGGTTCCATGTTCTATGATATCGCATCGCTCTTGTGGGATCCGTACGTGAGTCTCCCGCTTCCGATGATCAAGGACTTCTTTGAATATTGGCGCAGCCAGTACCGCGGTACAAGAATTTATACGAAGGACGATGCATGGGAAGGCTTTGTGCATGCTAGCTTGCAGCGCTTGATGCAGGCTCTCGGCGCTTATTGCTTCCTCTCCAAGGTGAAAAAGATTGAAAAGTTCGAACAGTACATTGAACCGGGCAAGGCTCAGCTCCGTGTACTGTTTGGCGAATTCAAGCAGATTGCCAAGGCTACAGATCCTGAAGTGTTCAAGTTCATGGATTGGGCGCTTCAGTAATGGCTCTCATCTATACGCGTATTTACGCGCAGCCAGTGGAGTTCAATCGTGCTTTGGGTTACGCTTATGACGCGCTTGTGAAAGGTCCTTATCCGTTCGACGCGATGTCGACATGGAAAGGGCTTTCGGAGCGTGTGGTTCAGGGCATTTATATGGGGCAGGGGCTCTTGCTCCCGCATACGCGCGTTTCTGGCTTGCAGGAACCGTTGATGGCTTTTGTCGTCGCTCGTGAAGGCATTACGGGGATTAAAACTCGTAATGACGAGAAGGCGCAATTTATGTGCGTGCTTCTCTCTCCGGCGGAATCGGCGATGGCGCATACGGTTACGATTGCGAATGTGGCAAAGCGCTTGCTCGACCCTGAATGGAAAGAAAAAGTCCTCGCCGTCACCGACGAGGAAGAACTAAAGAAAATGTTCTAAAGTGTTACTGGATCCTTCGTGGCTGCGCCACTCAGGATGACGAAGTGCATTTACCATTGTACGCTACCGACGGCATAAGCGCGGTAGCCTTTAAAGTCTCCGAAGAATCTTGTGTAGCTTGTTCTAAAGCTGAACCATTCCCACGGAGTTAAGCTCAATGTCAATCCAAGTTCTTTGTAGCGGAGAGTCGTCTCTTCGTTCAGGAACTTTTTGTCCATGGCGCTTTCGGGCGTGTGCAAATCCTTGATGTTTCCGCCGAAGGCGGTGTCTTTGGCGACAGCGCCAAAGAAGAGCGTAGCCTTGATAAAGTTGTATGTGGCGGTCAATTCGGTATGGACTTCTTGGCTGTTTGGGCCGAGGTCACAACCAAGGCTTTGGGCGTAGCTCGCGTACGTGTAAGCGTTCCCTTTGTGATGCGTATAAACCCAGGGCTCAATGCGCGTGTATTCAAACATCCAGTTGAGATTCACAGGGCCAATTTCAAAGTTGTCGCGAGCGACGCCGAGCGTTGTGGCCCACTTGTTGCCCCACCAACTATCGTCAAACATGCTTGTCGGGGATTTCATATCATCCCACAAAAGTTCAGCGTAAAATTCCCAATTCGGGAGAGTTTTCACGCTCAAGTCAAAAGCCAGTGAGATGTTGTCCTGATCGCCTTGCAAGTGTTCCTGAAAAACGTAAGGGATGAAGGGGAGAACGTAAGCCCATTCAAATTCGCGGCCCGTGCTATCGCTATCGGGGTTCGGATTTGTACCAGCCGCTTCGGTGGTGGTGCCGTAAAGCGACGTTTCTGAAATGCCAAGTGTGATTTCTTTCGGGAGGTTCAAGTTCAGGCGGTGCGCATGGAAATACTTGCCAAAGTTCTTCTTTTCGTAGAGTTTGGCGGCATACTGCGTGTATTCAATAGGGCCTAATGTGAACTGGTAACCAAAATAAGGAGTCGGGGCTGCATCGGGAATGCGGCTGGAGCTATCTTGCCATGGTCGGTAAAAATTGCGTTCTCCACGTAAAATCACGTGGTTACGGCGGGCAGGCCCCCATTCCAAAAAGTCAAATCCAGCGAGCAACTTGACCGGCTCAAGATTGTAGCTCACGTTTGCGGCGAAGAGGTCCCAAGTGCGTTTGCGTTCGCTTTGCTTGTTGTAGGGGATTCCTTCGTCGGGATTGTAGTAATTGAAATTGATGTAACGGTTTGTGTAGTCCGTGTTGACTTTGACACGGGTGTCAAACAGGAACGCGTCGGTAAATTTACCGCTTGCGAAAAGGCGTATGGACATGGAATTGTCGTAATGCGTTTTCGCCTTGCTGAGATTCGTGACAGCAAGAGAATCCAGGAGCTGGACGTTGATGTTCAACTCTTTGGTATGCGCCGAATCGGCAAAGGTAATGTGGTGTGGCATGTCGACCGGATGCGCCGAGCAGGTGAGTGCGGTTCCAAAGATAATGCTAAGAATAGACGGGGTCTTGTGCCACGATTGCATTACTTCACTTCCTTGTCTTTTTTCCAGATGCCGATGATGCTCTTGTTCTTGCGGAAGGCAAGCCATAGAGTCGGCCAAATGAGGATGAGGTCACGGATGAGGCTAGTCCAGGCTTCTGCCTTATCCTGTGCGCCTTCGAGTTCAAAGCAACCGCAGGTGATGCCGAGGTCATTCCACAGCGCCCAGGCGAGTGCGATGATGAAGCTTACAAACATCCAGAAAATCGCAAATGCGGATTCGCGGACAAACGGCGACACGATCATCGCAAGCCCGAACCAGAATTCAAATTGCGGGTACACGAGTGCAAAGAAGTTGTTCACGAAGTCGAGGTGCAATGCCGAGAAAAACTGGTACTGCGCAACGAGCGTTGCAAACTGGTGCGGGTCCTGGATCTTGAAAATGGAGGCGAAAATGAACATGCCGCCAATGCCGATGCGGCAAAGCGTTTCGAGAGCGCGGATGGCGAAATCCTTTTGAATCTTGATGGCAGGGAAGATGAGTGCGCAAGCGAGAACGATGGCGCCAACGCCAACGTGGATGTTGTAGCGGTATGCCTTTGGCCAAATGTCGAGGAGCCATTCTTGGTCGGTGAATGTGAGAATCGTTTCGGGGAAGCTGATTTCGGCAACGCCGACGGTCACGAAGAATGTCGCCACGAGAAGGAGAACGCCCGCGATAATGGTCTTCTTGAGATTTTCTTTTTCAAAACATGCAATCATGGGAACTCCTTAAAGAATGTCTGCCGGCTTTTCGAGGACATCTTGGGTGCCAATCCAATCGACGGATTTGGCGTCATCGACGCGGATGTTGTTGATGATGGCAAGTGCGATGCTGAATGCGGCAATGCCGAGCAGGACAATCCAATTTAAGGACTTGAGGTAGACGAGAATGTCTTGATAAATCTTCTGAATTTTTTCTTTCATGTTGTTCAATATACAAAAAAAGAACCCACCGTTTGGCGGGCTCTCTTTCGTTCTTTCTATTAACTAGTGAATTCCAGCGCCGTCAGCGACGTCGCAGGTCACCGGCTTGCCGTTCACTTCGAGAGCTATTTCGCCGCAGAACACAGCGCCACCCTTTGCGGTAAGGGCAATCTTTTCGAAGTCTTTGACCTTGAGCTCGCGCGGTTCGCTCGGGGTAACACCCTTGAACAAAGCACGGTCACCCGGCTTGGCGTCTTCCGGAACGCTTACGAGTCTGCACTTGTGCGTTTCCGGTTCGAGGTCGCCTGCAAAGAGCATGCCTTGGCTCATGATGCCACGGAGGGCACTCGGTTTCAAATTTGCGAACAAGAGAATCTTGCGGTCCTGGAGTTCGTTTGCCAGGTAGCTGCTCTTAAGGCCACTGCAAATCGTGCGGAGTTCGCCTTCGCCTGCATCGACCTTGAGTACGTACAAGCTGCTTGCGTCCGGATGGTCGGCGACTTCCTTAATTTGTGCAACACGGAGGTCCATAGCGGCCGGAACGTCTGCTGCCATAAGCGGCTTGTTCTGCTTCGGCTTGGCCTGCTGCGGTTCAGCCTTCTTGACTTCTTCTTCAATGCGCGGGAAGAGCGGCTTGCCTTCGCCGAACTTTTCGCCACCCTTAAGGATGCCCCACACGAGGTCGTTCTGGTCGGTGAACTTGCTACCGATCATGGCGAGACCTTCTTCGCTCTTGCCCGGGATGACCGGCCAGAGCATGCTGAGCGAGAGACGCACTGCTTCAGCAGAAATGTAAAGCACTGTTGCAAGTTCGTCCTTCTTGGATTCATCCTTGGCGAGCTTCCACGGAGCCTTGATTTCGAGGTAGCGGTTGATGCTGCGGACGAGCGTCATGATTTCTTCGACGACCTGGGAAAGCTTGACCTGCGGAACCCATTCCATCACGTTTGTGCGGACGCGGTTTGCAATCGTAATCACTTCGTTTGCGGCATCGTCGAGAGCGTTCGGAGCCGGGAGTACGCCGCCGAAGTTCGTGAGCACCAAGCGGTGGACGCGGTTCAAGACGTTACCGAGGTCGTTAGCAAGGTCACTGTTGATGCGGCGGACAAAGCCTTCATGTGTGAAGTTCGCGTCTTGACCGACAACCATTTCTCGAGCGAGGAAGTAGCGGAACGCGTCGATGCCATACTTTTCCATGTAGTCCATCGGGTTCACTACGTTGCCTGCGGACTTGCTCATCTTTTCGCCACCGTTCACGAGCCACCAGCCGTGGGCGAGGATGTGCTGCGGGAGCGGAATGTCGAGAGCCATGAGCATGGTCGGCCAATAGACGCTATGAGTTGTCAAAATGTCCTTACCGATGAGGTGGTAAGAGGCGGGCCAAATCGGAGTGCCGTCAGCATAAGTCTTGTGGAAGGCGGTGGAGGCGCTCACGTAGTTGAGGAGAGCGTCAAACCAAACGTAAGTCACGTAGTCCGGGTCGAACGGCAGCGGAATGCCCCAGCTGAGGCGGATCTTCGGACGGCTGATGCAGAGGTCGTTCAGCGGCTGGCGGAGGAATCCGCGGATTTCGTTCCAGCGGTAGTCCGGCACAATCCAGTCCTTGTGGCTTTCCAAGAAGTCAATCAACTTCTGCTGGTAAGAACCCATCTTGAAGAAGTAGTTCTTTTCCTTGAGCCATTCCACCGGGCGGTGGCTGATCGGATCGCACTTGTTTTCGTCGAGTTCGTCTTCGCTGAAGAAGCGTTCTTCGCCAACGGAGTACCAGCCTTCGTATTCCTTCGAGTAAATTTCACCCTTGTCCCAGAGCTTCTGCAAACATTCCTGCACAAAAGCCTTGTGTTCCGGCATCGTCGTGCGGATGAAGAAGTCGTTCTGGATGTTCATCTTCTTCCAGAGGTCTTCGAAGCGGTGGTAGTATTCGTCCACGTGTTCCTGCGGAGTCACGTTACGCTTGGCGGCAGCGCGCTGCACCTTCTGGCCGTGTTCGTCGGTACCGGTCAAGAAGAATGTCTGGTAGCCGATGATCTTGTGGAAGCGGGTAAGGATATCTGCAAGAACGGTCGTGTAGGAATGCCCGATATGCGGGGCATCATTGACGTAATAAATCGGAGTGGTGACGTAAAATTTTTTCATGGCTACAAATTTAGTAAAAGGCGAGTGCCGCGGCAAAAGTGCGCAAAGCTAGAAAGCGCAAAAACTTGTTTTTGCATTTTCTAGCTGAAGCCACGGACGTCGTAGACGTCAAAGTAACTTGTTACTTTGACATGGTCGAGCCGTACTAAATGCATCCCGAAGGGATGCAAATATAGTAAAATTGCTTATATTATTACTATAAAACCAGAGGTACATATGTCATTTATTGATTTGGCAAGAAATCGTTATAGTTGCCGTGCTTTTAGCACGCAGGATGTTGAACCCGAAAAATTGATGCAGGTGCTCGAAGCGGGCCGTATCGCACCGACGGCGGTAAACGGTCAACCGGTGTTTATCAAGGTGCTCCAGTCGCCCGAAGCGCTCAAGAAAATTCGTGGTATCACGCGTATGGCATATAACGCTCCTGTGGTGCTTATGGTCTGCTATGATGACAATAAGGTTTACACTCCGACAACGTACATGGATAGCTTTAAGAGTGGCATCATGGATTCTAGCATTGTCGCGACTTCGATGATGATGCAGGCGACCGACCTCGGGCTTGCAACTCTTTGGGCTCGTGGTTTCAATGCTGCTCACATTGAACATGAATTTGGTTTTGAACCGAACATCAAGCTTGCTTGCCTTTTGGACATTGGCTATGCCGACCCGCAGAACGGTGTGCCGTCACCTCGTCATGACGTGCGCAAGCCGATGAATGAATTTGCCGAAAAGCTTTAATACGGGCAAAAATTTGCAATTATAGAGGGGTTATGAATAAGCTAAAGTACTTGTTGCCTTTGGTTGTTTTTGGTGTGTTTTCTTGTTCTGGGAAACTGCCTCAAGTTGAAGGTCGTTTGAATGCTTTGGCTTTGCCTCGGAGCGTCGTTGTCGTTTACGAAAACGATGTCCATTGCAATATGGACGGCTATGCAAAATTTGCGGGTCTTCGCGATGCAATTGCTGATACGGCTGATGTCTTGACTGTTTCGTCTGGTGATTTTTTGCAGGGCGGTGCGATGGGGAGCTTCTCTCGTGGCGGCTATGTTGTAGCGCTCATGAATGCTGTCGGTTACGATGTCGTGACGCTTGGTAACCATGAATTTGATTATAAGATTCCTCGCTTGATGGAACTTTCGGACTCCATGAACGCAGCAATCGTTTGTGCGAACCTTGTGCAGAAAGGAACTTTGACGCCGCTGTTTAAGCCTTACATTCTAAAGCAGATTGGCTCCAAGAAAATTGCTTTTGTCGGAGTGCTGACACCACAAACTCTAGTGGGGGAGTCTTATGCATTTACGGATGAATCGCTAAAGACTTTGTACGATATTCCTACAAAGGAAATTTTCAATTTAGTGCAGTCGGCGGTTGATGATGCGCGTAAAGCAGGCGCAGATTACGTGATTTTGCTTTCGCACTTGGGGCTTGTGCCGCCGGTGAGTTCTGTTGAAGTTGTTCAGAAAACGACGGGGATTGACGCTGTGCTGGACGGGCATTCGCATAGTGTTGTTGGCGAAGAGTTTATTGCAAACGCCAATGGCGACAGCGTTCTTGTTTCGCAGACGGGAACGAAATTCCAGAATGTCGGGGTGCTGGATATAACTCGCCATGGAAAATTTCATTCTCGGTTGATTCCGATGGATGGCGTCGTTGCGGTGAACCGTAAAGTTGCTGCTGTTTACGATAGCTTGCTTGCATTGACTGCCGCCGATTTGCAGAAAGTTGTCTCGAATACGAAATTTGAATTGACAATTAATGGCGATGATGGAAAACGCTTGGTTCGCAAAGGCGAAACGAACTTGGGCGACTTGGCGGCCGATGCCATGCGTTTCTCTGTGGGGGCGCAAATTGGAATCGAAAATGGCGGGAGTGTCCGCGTGACGATTCCTGCGGGCTCTGTGAAATATCAAGACATTTTGAACGTGATGCCTTTTGGAAATGGCATCTGCTTGATTCGTGCGACTGGGCGCCAAATTAAGGAGGCGCTTGCACAAGGCGCTTCGAAATTGCCTGAGGAATCCGGCGGATTCTTGCACGTCTCGGGACTCCGCTATACGGTTGTTGTGGATGCGAAAAATGGTGGCGGAGCTGCGCAAGTACGCATTGAAAATGTGCAGGTAGAGACTGAAAACGGCTTTGTCGCTATTGACGAGGATGCTCTCTATACGGTCGGATTGTCGTCTTATGTGGCGTATGAGGGCGGTGAAATTACAGCCTTCCGCGGAAGTGAAATCATTATGGATAAGGTGATGACCGATGATGAAGCGATGGTGAAATTCTTGAAAAGTTTGGGCGACGAAATCCCCAAAGCTTACCGAAAGCCGCAAGGGAGGATTGCGGTGAAAAATATTCTGTAGATTTTTTTTGACAAAATAGCTTGTTGAAACTATAGTATATTGGTCTAAAAAGGCAAAATGAATAAAACGTGACTAAATTCTTGAAGTTTATCGCAAACCGCAGGGGCTATTTGTGGTAAAATAATTTTTTTAATTTATTTTACATTTATTTGTTAAAGGTATTCTTGACAAAATAGCATTCTTGTGAGTATTATTTCTTTACTCAATCTCTAAATTGAGATTGGTAAAATATTCCATAAAGGATGTTGAAATGTTTAATAGCAAAATTTTGCTTTTGATGTGGATTGTTCTTGCCGTGAATGCTGTGGCTGCGGAACGGTCTGTTGCTGTTTCTTCGGCGGAACTTAATGTAATCGATGCCAAAACAGATGTGCTTGGTCGCCATAATTCTAAAGTTCGGAATACGCCACAGGCGTATGTGAAAACGACGAAATCAATGGCTTTGGCGAAAGAAGGGGAAAATTCACCAAATCCGAATACAGTTTCTATAGAGCCACATCAAGGATTTTTTGAATATAGGGCTAATACTAAAGGGACTATGGTAAAAAAATATGTCTTGGACACCGTAGATTACACTGAAGCACAATATTTGAGTCTTATCCAAGATATTGAAGATCGTGACGCACCGAGAAATGCATTTAAAGATTTTTATAAAAATGGTTATAAGTATATTGTAGATACATTGTCATCTAAATCAAAAGAATATAGTGGTGTTTCCATTACAAAAATAACAGGCGAAAGTTATGGAAATGATTCTTATAGCACGGATTTGTTTGTTGAGTGTTCTAAATATGTAATAAATTCGAGTGACCCTTGTCGTACAGAAGAACATTATGATTTTTTGAATTATGCCACAGTTGTGACAAATTCAAATTATTATAAATACCTTTTTTCTGCAAAAAAAGGGGTGAATATTGGTATATCTTTTACTGAAAACAATCTGCCTTCTTCTAGTTTTGGCATTGATTATAAATTGGTGGCAAATTGCAATACAAGTTATCCCGATCAAATTGTTCATGGTGCGAAAGTTGCTAGAACAATAAAGTCAATTGTGCCTAAAGCGACTCTTTATGGTTTGACAACATCTTGTACGTCTTCTCAAATACCTGTTGCCCTACCTATCGACGGTTATGATAAAGTTCCTAAGATTTATATAGGGAATCATTCTTATGGTAATGGTGTCGGTGTTTATGATAATCAGAGAAGTAGTTTCATAGATGATTTTGTTTATCATACAAGAACTATAGAAATTGCAAGTGCTGGTAATGAGGGATTGTTTTTAAATAATCAAATAACTCCATATGCTAGAGGGGTTAATGTCGTATCTGTTGGGGCGGTTCATAATGACTTTACATACGATCGAAGTTCTAGCTGGAAAAATCCGCGTTTTGATTCTAATGATTCTTATCCAAATTCTGGATTAGAATATGTTAAACCAGAGATTGCTAGTTTTGCCGATTTGTTTTTCCCTAAAGCAGATATATTTAAAGTTGATAAAGTTGTAAAAGGAACGTCGGCAAAATTGGATCCTTTTTTTAGACAAACGAGTTCTGCAACACCTTTTATTACTGCATTAGTCGCTCATTTGTTAGATAAATTTCCATTTTATAGGTGGCATCCGGAAGTGGTGAAAGCACTCTTGATTACTTCAAGTATTATTCCGATAAAGGATGCTGCACAACATGATAAGGATAACGAAAAGTTTAAAGTTGCTATGGGTGTTCCTGATGGTCGTGCTATGGCTCAATATAATCGTTCTCGCTTTTGGAATGGAAATAAAGGAGACTTTTTTAATAGCAATGGTGAAATTCGTTTTGATGAGATTGATATTGATCCTACAAAGACATATCGTATTGCTATAGCATGGTTGTCTAGTGGATCCTATGTGCTTGAAAATGGACGTCTTCCGCAGGATATTAATCTTGAAGTATGGCAAGATGGAAAAACGCTTGGAAAATCGGCATCTGAATCAAATCCTTTCGAATTTGTTGAAATCAAGCCGAAATCGAACAAAAAATTAACGATTATTATAAAAAGAAAGCGTAACGACTATGGTCGCGTGCTTTTGGGATATAATCTCTTAGAAGTTCATTAAATCGTTTAACTCGTTTTCTATATTTGTCCTTGTTAAATTTAACAAGGACATTTTTTATGCGTGATCAATTCGAAAGCCCGCTCATCAAGCGCTATGCTTCCAAGGAAATGAGTTTCATCTTCAGCCCGCAGTACAAGTTCCAGACTTGGCGCAAGCTGTGGATTTACCTCGCCGAATCCGAAATGGAGCTCGGCCTCCCGATTACGCAGGAGCAAGTCGATGAATTGAAGGCTCACGAAAAGGACATCAACTTCGAAGTTGCCGAAGAAGAAGAAAAGCGCCGCCGTCACGACGTGATGAGCCATGTTTACGCTTACGGCGTGCAGTGCCCGAAGGCTAAGGGCATCATCCACCTGGGTGCAACGTCTGCTTTCGTCGGCGATAACACAGACCTTATCCAGATGCAGCAGGCTATGATCCTCGTGCGCAAGCGTCTTTGCCGCGTGATGGACAAGCTTTCCAAGTTTGCTATGGAATACAAGGACATGGCCCAGCTCGGTGCAACGCACTTCCAGGCTGCCCAGCTCACGACTGTGGGTAAGCGCGCTTGCCTCTGGCTTCAGGACATGCTCATCGACCTCGAAGAATTGAACTTCCTCATCGAAGTGCTTCCGTTCCGCGGCGTGAAGGGCACCACCGGTACGCAGGCCAGCTTCATGGACCTGTTCAACGGCGACGAAGAAAAGATTATGGAACTCGACCGCCGCGTGACCGCCAAGGCAGGCTTCAAGCGCGTGCTCACCATCACCGGCCAAACCTACACTCGTAAGTGGGACAACCGCGTGAACCAGGTGCTCAGCTCCATCGCTCAGAGTTTGCACAAGTTCGCCACCGACATGCGCCTCATGCAGGGCGTGAAGGAAGTCGAAGAACCGTTCGAAAAGACTCAGATTGGTTCCTCTGCCATGGCATACAAGCGTAACCCGATGCGCAGCGAACGCATTTGCTCTCTCGCTCGTTTCGTGATGGCTCAGGTCAACAGCACCGCCTTCACGCAGGCAACGCAGTGGTTCGAACGTACGCTCGACGACAGTGCGAACAAGCGCTTGGCAATTCCTGAAGCATTCCTCGCTATGGACGCTATGCTCATCATCGCTGAAAACGTCACTAACGGTCTCGTCGTTTATCCGAAGGTCATCGAAAAGCGCATCATGGCTGAACTCCCATTCATGGCTACCGAAAACATCATCATGGAAGGCGTGAAGAATGGCGGCGACCGTCAGGAACTCCACGAAGAAATCCGCGTGATGTCCATGGAAGCTGGCAAGGTTGTGAAGGAACAGGGCAAGGACAATGACTTGCTCGAACGCGTTTTGAAGAACGAAAAGTTCCAGAAACTCGGCATCACCGAAGCTAAGCTCAAGGAAATCCTCGACCTGCGCAAGTTCGTGGGGCGCGCTCCGGGACAGGTCGTGAAGTTTGTGACCGAAGAAGTCCGCCCGGCTATCGAAGCTGTGAAGGACTGGGCTAACATCGACGCCGGCGAATTGAAGGTTTAATTTGCCTTATTGCCGTCGCGATACGGCATCACCGCGACTCTCGACGTACGACTTGTACGCCTTCGGTCGCGGATTCTTTGTCTCGCTAGGCACTAAGACAAATTGATTGTTATTAATACGATTTTGATGGCAAAAAAACGAGTCCTTGCGGGCTCGTTTTTTGCATTGTAACTAAATGATGTTACGGCTTGAATGGCGGAATATAATCATCGCCTTCGTTACTGCGATTATGCGGTTCCATATACACCCTCCTTTCCTTTTTGGATGACGAAAATATATTTAGTTTTGCGTGTTTTTTAATGTGAATTCCATCACGGTGTGATTTTGTTCACTTTTGAAAAAAGCGATTTTTTTTGTGATTTCTCCAATAAAATGGTGTATTTTACCATTATGGAGAAAATTGACTTATCACAATGGACGATGTTCAGCAATCGTCACAATTCCGAGAACTACAACAGTCTGGATGGCAAATGGATGTTGAAATTGGGTTTTCCGGGTTTTTGCTCGACGAAGGAGGAATTGCTTCGCGAGCAGGATATTTGCCGGAAAGTGGTTTCACTTGGAATCCCGACGCCGCATGTGGGCGATATTGTCGAACAGGATGGTCGTTTGGGCCTGATTTACGAACGCATCGTGGGGAAACGCTCGATTTCGAAATGTGTGGGCGAAAATCCCGAACATCTTGAGGAATACATCAAGGTTTTTGCAGAGCATTGCAAAAAGCTGCATTCTACGTCGTGTATTCCTGGCACGTTCCAAGATGCGGAGGAAAAGTATTCGCGCTTGATCGAAGAATCGAAGATGTTCCCTGAGAATGTCAAGGAATTTGCGCGTAACCTCATCAAGGAAACGCCAAAGGTTTCTCGTTGCGTTCATGGCGATATGCAGACGGGCAACTTAATTGTCAATGACAATGGCGCGTACTTTATCGATTTGGGCGAGTTTGCCTGCGGTAACCCGCTTTTCGATTTAGGTTGTTATTTCTATTTCTGCCATTACCTGCCGGATGATTATTTGCTGGCTGCCCACTACATGAATGCGGCGATGATGCGCAAGTGCTGGGACGTGTTTGCGAAGTATTACTTTGGTGCAGATACTCCGGAGAAATTGGCGGCGGTGGATACTCGCGTCAAGCCGTATGTATTGTTCCCGATTCTTGACTTTGAGCATTTGATGGCCGAAGATGCAAATTTAAAATACCTGGAAATGAATTTCCAGGTAGCTAGAAAAGACTTGGGATTGTAAGCGATTTTACTCGTTAATTCCATAGAGCCGGTTGTGTGCAAGGCAATCGGCTAGTTTTTTGTATTCCGTGACAAAAGCTTCGTGGGCGGGGGCGTCGCCGAGCGCTTTGTAGAGGGCGCTGGAAAGCGTTCCGCGTTTGAGCATTTTCTCCATAAAGCTTTGCGAGACTTCGGTGAGGTCGTTTTTCACGACGCTGTAGATGTGCTTCCAGAGGTCGCCGGCGGTAATCGGGGCGGCAGGAGTGTTCGCGGAATCCATGCCAAATACAGCGAGAAATTCTGGCCAGTCGATGACTGCGTTCTCGGCGTCCTTTGTGGTCTTGGCGAGGAGTTCGGCGAGGCGTGTCGTGTCGAAGTTACGCAAGAATTCGCGGTATTCCTTGAGCGTGTGTGGTACGGGATTTACGGCGGATGCGTTTTCGCGAGATGCCGCGAACTTGCCATTCACAATCGCCTTAAGTGTTGCTATTTCAAGCTCTACAATGGCGATATCGGCGTTTGGGCATTCCTGAATATCGACAAGGCGTATTTCGATAGCCCCGCGGTCAAAACGGGCGATGGCTCCACGGCTATTCAAGAAGAAATGATTGAGCAAGTGTTCGGTATCGTAAGGCGCGATAGCTTTCTTTACCTTGTCGAAAATCATCTTGTTGTATTCGTCATAGCTGTACGCCTGTTCCGGGATGACTTGGCCCGTGATTTCAGGGACTTTGTCCTGATTGTGGCGGTAAACTTCGATGCGGGCATCACGATAGCCGGTGTATTTGCCGTCGAGATACGGGCTGCTTGCGGCAATGGCTGGAATCAGCGGCAACAGCAAGCGAATTGCTGCGTGAAGCTCGCCAAATTCTTCGTCACCGTCAAAAGAAAGGTTCAGGTGTGTACTTTGTAGGTTTGCCCAGCCGTGGCCTTTGCAGTTGAAAATGCGGTCGTAAGTTTGGTAAATGTCGAGGCAATCGTACGGCCAAAGTTGCATTTCTGCCGGGTCCATGAACGGATGGCAGGCGCTCGGCAAAAGCATCGCGTTGATCTTTTCGAGCTTCTTGTTTGCACGGCGAATCTCGTGGAAGAATCGCTTGCCGAGTCCGTCAAATGTGGATTTTGGGTGTGCGCACTTGAATTCCAACACATGGCTTACGAGCTCGTTCGAAAGTCCGATATCGTCGTATTCAATGTCCGAAAGCTGATTGCCGTCTTTATCTTTTCCGAGCGGAACATCGGCGCGAGGCAGCACGTTGAGCGTGTCGCGATCGACAATCATGAATTCCATTTCAACGCCGAAGCGTTCCCAAAGTTTGTAGTTGCTCATGATTGCCCCCTATAAAAACATATCCCTTTCGTGTTGGAGCACTTTCTGTTGTGCTGCGTTTTGGCGGTCCTCGATGCGGTGGCGCAGGCTTCTCATGATGGCGAGATAAATCTTCTTTTTGCCAACTTGATCTTCGATTCCGTGGTCGATACTCGGGTTGTCGTTCACTTCAATCACGACCGGGTGACCGTTGATTTCCTTGAGGTCTACGCCGTAAAGCCCGTTACCGATAAGGCTTGCGACGCGGAGGGCCGTTTTCACGATGCCGTGAGGAACGCTTTCAATCGGGAGGCAATCCCATTTGCCACAAACAGCGTTTTTATCCTTGCTATCCCAGTTGTATATTTGCCAGTGGTCCTTTGCCATGTAGTATTTGCAAGCAAAGAGCGGCTTTCCGTCGAGAATGCCGATTCTCCAGTCAAATTCCGTGGGCGTAAATTCTTGAGCGATGAGCAAGTCGCTATGCTCAAACATCGTGTCGAGAATTTTTTCAAGTTCTTCCTTGTTGTTTGCCTTTTTGACGCCCATGCTGAAGCTCGAATCCGGCGTCTTGATGACCATCGGGAATCCGATTTCCTTGGCGAGCGTGTGTCGGTTTTCGCTGTGGGCAATAATCGTCTTCGGTGCCGGAATCTTTCCGACCGTCATCAGTTCTTGCAAATAAACTTTGTTGGAACAACGTAAAATACTGTCGGGATCGTCAATGACGGCGATGCCTTCGCTCTGGGCGCGGCGTGCAAATGCGTATGTGTGGTGGTTGACGTTCGTCGTTTCGCGAATGAAAATGGCATCGAATTCGCCAACGCGGTGGTAGTCCGTCTTGGTAATCATTTCCACGCGGAAACCCGTATCTTGTGCGGCTTCGATAAAGAGCTGAATCGCTTCCTTGTTGCTCGGCGGTTCCACTTCTTCAGGATTCGTTAAAATGCCGAGGTCATACACGTAGTCTTCCGTCTTGGGGGAGACATAGCGGTCTTTCTGGAAATATTCAATGGCGAACTGATCGACCATTTCCTTGTGCGTTTCGGGAATTTCGTCAACGCTAATCGGGCGGATGGACTGGATGAACCATTTTTGCTTGAAAACAAATTTTGCACGCAGGAGCGGTGCCTGGAAAACGCGGTAAAGTGCCTGCGAAAGTTCTAGGTATTGCGCGCTGACGTTTTGCCCAAAGTAAATGGAAAGCACGAATTCTGTGCCGGTCAGCTTGTGAAGGCTCTTCTGGATCAGCTCGTCAATTTCATCGCTGATGATTTTTACGACTGCTGGGGCCTTGAAATCGCGGATGTTCTTGACATTCGGGATGACCTTGTGACCGCGCGCTTCGGCAAGCAGGCTTACATAATAGCCCTTGCTCTGGTAGCTGTAGTCCTTGCACAAGTTGAAAACGCGAACGTTTTTCTGAGTTGTAAATTCTGGATTAGTAAGGTAGTCTTTTGCCGAGACAATTTCGGCTTCGGGAATGTGAAACTTCCAATTCTTTGGAGTGTTCACTACAATTATCTTTTTCATAATATCTGCACGTGTGGCGTCTTCATGTCGAAGTTGCGTCGTGCGTGCCAAAAACCTCTTTGCTTTTTGACGATATAAAGATAGCTCAATATTTCAAGAAATGTAAAGCGAGGCGAGGAAAAGGGAGATTTTTTCTACATTTCCCTCTATGCTCACAATTTCGGAATTCCTTCAAGAAAATTCGTTCCCTGCGATTTCGCTTTTTGAAAATGCTGATAACGAGGCCATTCACGTCAATGGGGCGTCGGTTCCGCTTGCCTCGATGATGGTTGCGAACCGTTTCTTGAAAAGTCCGCAGAACATTCTGGTGATTGCGAAAGATTACCGCAGTGCCGAAGTCTGGGTAGAGAATCTCGAAAGTATGGTGGGCGAGGAGTTTGTTCGCTTTTTCCCGTCGCTCGGCTTGAAACCCTACGAAATCAAGGTGCCGTTCGAGGGTGTGCTTGAAGAACGTCTGAAGTTCTTCCGCGATGTTTCGCATACTGAAAAGCCGTTTGTTGTCGTTTGTCCGCTTGATGCGTTCTTGATGAAACTCCCGGAGCCGGGCGAAATTATGCGTCAGGTGCGTTCGCTCCGCGTGGGCGACCAACTGGAGCCTTCGTCTTTGCGCCCGTGGTTCTTGGACCATGGCTTTGTAGAACAGCCGATGGTGAGCGGCGTGGGCGAGTTTTCGATTCGCGGTTGCATTGTCGATGTGAACTGCTTGCTTTATCCGCACCCGATTCGTATTGAATTTTATGGCGACGAGATTGAATCTATCCGAGCGTTCGATATTTTCTCGCAGCGTTCGCTGGAGCAGATGACGCATATCGAGTTCTTCCCGATGGGGGAATTTACGGTGCCGGAATCGGTGATGGCGGGCGAGGAATGTTCCAAAGAATCGCTGTGGTGGCATCGTCCGAATCACCAGCGCTTGGTGGCAAGCCTCCTGGATTACATGCCACGTGCGTCGCTTGTATTCGAGGAACTTTCGTTGCTTTCGGAAACGGCTTCAAAGATGTATGGTGCATTCCGCGGTGCTTATGACGAAGCCCGAGTGACAGATGCAGGGATATCTCCGCCGAACGAACTTTGGTTCAAGATTGGTGAGCTTTCACGTTTGTTTGTAGGTCGTGCATCGCTTGACATGACTCGTGTCAAGGTGGATGACGGCAACTGGCACGAAATGCACATGCGTCCGCAAGATTTTACCTCGAATGGTACGGATGCGGTTGCAAAAGAAATTGAGGAATTTTACGACAAGGGCGGTCGCGTTTATGTGATGGCGCAGACGCTTGGCGGCGTGAACCGCTTGCGTGAAATTTTTGATGGCTTGCCGGTCGAAGATTATTTTATCGGAAACTTGAGCGAAGGCTTTTGGCTCGAAGACGATAATGTGGCGTTTCTCACGGAATCGAGAATTCTAAACCGCCATGCGAACAAGGCTCGTAAGCACAAGATTGCGGGCTCGGTGACGAATGCGTTGATGGTGGAATCGCTGAATCGCGGTGACCTGGTGGCGCACGAAGACCACGGTATTGGTCGCTACTTGGGGCTTGTCCGCGTGGAAGTCAACGGTGGTATGGTCGATTGCGCATTGCTGGAATACGATGGCGGCGACCGCTTGAAGTTCCCCGTGTCGGACTTGCAAAAGATTGAACGCCTCGACCGCTCGGACGATGTGGAAACGAAACTCGACCGCCTCGGCAGCAAGACTTGGGAAAACATCAAGAAGCGCGTCAAGGAAAAGGTCATCAAGATTGCGCGAGACCTTGTGGAACTTTATGCGAAACGCGAACTCGTCGAAGGTTTCGGTTTCCCGCCCGATGGCAACATGCAGAAGGAATTCGAGGAATCGTTCGAATACGATCCGACGCCAGACCAGCTCCGCGCTACGGCCGACATCAAGCGCGATATGGAAAGCCGTCGCCCGATGGACCGCCTCATTTGCGGTGACGTGGGCTTTGGAAAAACCGAAGTTGCCATGCGTGCGGCGTTCAAGTGTGTGGCCTCCAACAAGCAGGTCGCTATTCTCGTGCCGACAACGATTCTTGCGGCGCAGCATTACGAAAACTTCTGCGAACGCTTTGCCGCTTATCCGGTCAACATCGCCTTGATGAACCGCTACAAGAGCGCCAAAGAAAAGAAGGAAATCTTCAAGCAAATTGCAGACGGTTCCGTGAACATCGTCATCGGAACGCATGCGCTGTTATCGAACAAGAGCGAATTCAAGGATCTCGGACTTTTGATTATTGACGAAGAACAAAAGTTCGGCGTGAAGCAAAAGGAAAAATTGCGCCAGCTCCGCCTTGCTGTAGATACGCTCAGCATGAGTGCCACGCCGATTCCGCGATCGCTGCACTTGAGCATGACGGGCGTTCGCGATATTTCGCTCATCAATACGCCGCCCATCAATCGCTTGCCGGTCGAAACCAAGCTGATGCAGCGCGATGACGAAGTCTTGAAGAACGCCATTCTCGATGAACTCGCTCGTGGCGGCCAGGTGTTTGTGGTGAATGACCGCGTGCAAACGATTACGAAGCTCGCCGAAGATATCGAAGCGATGGCTTCCGAAGCGAAAGTCGCTGTGGCCCATGGTCAGATGGAAGATCACGAGCTTGAATGTGTGATGGACGCTTTCCTTTCGCGCAAGTTCGATATTCTCGTGAGCACAAGCATCATCGAATCGGGCTTGGACGTGCCGAACGCGAACACGATTATCATCATGAACGCGCACCATTTTGGCATTAGCCAGCTTTACCAGATGCGTGGCCGCGTGGGCCGTAGCAGCGTCTTGGCAAAGGCGTTCCTTGTCATTCCGCAGCGCGGTGAAATCTCGCAGGAATCCATGCGCCGCCTCAAGGCTTTGGAGCAGTTTACTGACCTCGGTAGCGGTTACCAGCTTGCGATGCGCGACCTTGAAATTCGCGGTGCGGGCAACTTGCTCGGTCAAGAACAACATGGTTTTATTGCCGAAGTCGGCTTTGAAACGTATGTGCGCTTGGTGCGTGAAGCGGTCGAAATGCTGCGCGGTGGCGCTTTTGAAAAGCCAATTCAGCCGCGTGTGGAAATCGGCGTGGATGCGTACCTCCCCGAAGATTACGTGGAAGACGGGCTTACGAGAATCTCGTTGTACCAGCGCATTGCTCGCATTACATCGCAGGCGGATGTACAGAACATCGAAAGCGAATTGCAGGACCGCTTTGGCCCAGTGCCGACACCGGCAAAGATGCTTTTGCTCGTGACCGAACTTGGACTTTTGGCGGGCCGCTTGCGCATCCAGGGGCTTGCGCTCCGCAAGGGTGTCATTGTTGCGACATTTGCAGAAACGCCGTCGCCGGACCCGCGCGTGCTTGGCGAAATCAGCAGCCTTTGCACATGCTGTATGCGTTATTTGGGAATGTCGCCGTTACAGGCTGTTTTCGAGGTCGGGCGCGGGACTCCCGTGGAAATGGCAAAAAAAACGCTCGACGTGTTCCGAGCGTTCGCAAATATTCAAGTTCAGGCGGCAACCGTCAGGTCGGCGGATCCGTTACTCACGGCACTTGGCGTAGGCGAACCGAACTGATTCCAGGCGACCTTCAAGTTCTTCAAGAAGTTCCGCAGGTTCTAGGAACGATTCATCGGCGTCAGTCTCGAAGAACACGTTGCTTTCGGGAATGAGCTTGATAGCGGCTGCGGTTGATTTTTTGCGGAAACTATCTTCGTGCAGTGAAAAGAGCGCTCCATAGGGGAGGGCTTTTTTCACAAAATTTGCATCCCCGCCAAAACGGTGGAAAATCGGGCGTGGTGCTTCTCGTGACGGCGCATCTTGTCCTTGCGAAACCTTAAAACCAGCTTCTTCCAGAAGTTTCAACATGTGCATATAGTCCCCAACGCAGTGTATTTGCAAATCCCGCTTGAGTTCTAAAGCAAGTCCGGCCTGCACCAAAAAAATCTGGTCTTGGGTGCCGTCGTTATAGCCCGGATAGCGCTTGTCGATGCCCGCTTCGCCAACCATGGCGAGCGGATCCTCTTCGAGGTGTTTTCGTAAATCCGCAAGCATTTTTTCCGTTACTTGCGTTGCAATCATGGGGTGTAACCCGTATGTCACCTTAAAAGGCTTGAATTCTGTCGAAAATTCCTTTTTCAGCTGGGCTACTTCTTCCCATTCCCAGGGTTCACAAGAAACCGCAATAAAGTCGTAATTGCGGTCTAATAGCAACTGCGTAAGTTGCTTTTTTTGGGGTAATCGAGCCAAATGAATGTGAAAATCGAACATAATAGCCCCCTATGCCTTTAAAATACAAAGAATTTAAAGAAAAACAAAATTATTTGCTTGTTTTTTGGGGCAAAAAAGCCTAGTTTAAGTTTGTTGGTGCGCCAACCCAAGTTTTTTGATCACCTCATTAAAGGAGTCGCTATGCGCGATTTACTCGAAAAAGCTCTGAATAAAGGATTGACTGTCTGCTTTACATCTGAAAATGGCTTTGATGTCATTCGAATTTCTTCCGGTAACGAAGTCGTTGCAAGTTGCAGCCTTGGATCGAATAGCTTCCGTGCTTCGGTCGAAGATTCCCTCCAGGCGCTTTTGCTCGACTTGGAACGCAAAGGCTTCTAGTTGTGGGCGCGGTCGCCTAGGCGACTTTTTAGCTGAGAGCTCGCAACCTTCGTTTGCTTTTGGCTTTATATGAAAAAATCCTGCGATGTTCTCGCAGGATTTTTTGTATAAACAAAAGAACCAAGCAGTCTTCAGTGAGCAAAAAGCCCTCGGTATTAACCGAGGGCGATTGCGAGAGCGAGGTCCTGACGGAGTCTTGGTTAGCGAAAGGACCGAGCGGTCTCCTTAGTTTATACGACCCACCAAGTTGCCGGAGAGCATAAAGTCCTTGGTTGCACCGTAGCTGTGATAGCCAGCAGAGAGAGAGAAGCGGTCTGTAAGAGCCTTTTCGACATAGATTGCGCCGAGAAGAGCTCTGACATGCTTCGGATTGCCTTCAAAGTAACCGTGCTTTCTGCGGTTGCTGAGGCATTCTGCTTCGAGAATGACGCGGTCAACGGTCTTGAAGTTGAATTCAACGCCAAGCGTAAACGGAACAGCGAGGTCGTCAGAAATATCCAAGAGAGCGGCTTCACCGAATGCCGTAAAGAAGTTCGGGATAATCGGTGCACGAACCTTCAAAGATGCGTTGTGCTTGATCTTGGCGTCGCTATCGTGAACTTTGTCGAAAACGTTGCTGCGGTAGCCGAGCTGGAATTCGAGAAGTTCGAGGCTCGGGAGGTCGTGGAAGTTGAACACGAGGCGGAGGTCACCCTTGTTGAGGTGGGTAGACTTGCTGATAAAGGAAAGGGCGATGTCCATGTTTTCAGTCGGAACGAAACCGAATTCAAACTGGTTTTCTGGATCCTGCGTAGAAAGGAAGCCGTTCAGGTAACCATCGATGTAGCCACCGAAGTAATCGCCGTTCTTATCTGTATTGTCCCAGCGACCGACCTTGAAACTGAACCAGTTGTTGCCTTGGTAAGCCCATGCTTCATCGAGTGTGAAGTAATCTTCGGCAGCGCCAGTTTCACCCTTTGCATTGTCGTCCCTCAAATCGGTCGGATAGAAAGCTACAGCAAGTTTGCCCTTGAAGTTGTTCGTTTCGGCGAGGATAGCGAGGTTGGCTTTACCGTTCCAAGTTTCGAGGTTATCCGAATTTTCATCGCTTTCAGATGTCCAGAAAACCTTGCCAGCTTCGAGTTCGAAGTCTGCGTTGATGTCGAAATCAATTTCGTTTACAGTGAATACTGCGTTTTCGATCATCTTCTTTTTCTTACGACCTGCGGTGGAGGCTGGTTCCGTTGCGGCCGGTTCAGACGTTGCTTCTACAGCAGTTGAAACCTGGACTGCCGGAGCTGCTTCCTGAGCCTTGGCTTCTGCAACAGGTTCTGCCGGGGCCTTGACTTCGGCAACCGGAGCGGCTTCAGTCTTTGTGGCTTCGGCCTTGGCTTCTACAGCCTTATTTGCTTCTTGAGCTTTAGCATCGGCGGCCTGAGCTTGTTCTGCAACAGCTGCTTCTGCCTTGACTTCGGCAGCGGCGGCTTCAGTCTTTGCGGCTTCGGCCTTAGCTTCTACAACCTTGTTTGCTTCTTGTGCTTTAGCATCGGCGGCCTGAGCCTTTTCTGCTACAGCAGCTTTGGCTTCGGTCTTTGCATCAGCGGCTTCAGCCTTGGCTGCTTCTGTTGCCTTTGCGGCTTCCTGAGTCTTGGTGTCCGCTGCGGCGGCGGTAGCCTTGGCGTTGTCTGCAGCCTTTTCGACCTTGGCCTTTGCCTTAGCCTTCTTCTTTGTTGTTGCTGTCTTTGCCTTGGTTACAGCAGTCTTTGCTTCTACTGCCGGCTTTTCGGTTACAGCCTTTACATCTTCTGCACTGGGTGCTGCAAATACGGATGCTGCGAGCAAGCAAGTTGCAAGAAACATTTTCTTCATTTGGATCTCCTTGGTATAAATCCGGGTTTAAATACTCGATTAAATGTTAGTAAAAAAAACTTAATCTTTTTTTTACTACATATAAAGCCCCCAATAATCTAATTTAAATATCCAAAAGAGGTGATTGTTTTGAAAAAAATTTTGTTGGCGGTGTTGGTTGTTTTAACGGCGAGTGCGTTCGCCCAAATGAAAATTAATGTCTATAAGAAAATTGATGGGAATATAGACGAAAATCGCCCTCTCGGATATTTGATGTCTTCGGATGCCATCAAGGAACTTCCGATTCCGAAGGACAGAATTGAACATGAAAGCTTTGTAGATGTTCAAGAAAAGGTGCGCGGGAAAAACGGGAAATACAAGACCGTTACCAAAAAGCAAAGGGTTGTCACTTACGAAGAAGTGGAACCAAAGGCTCCGCCACGTTATGTACCGGTGAATTGCAAGTTTGGCGATGTGTGGGTCAAGCGCTCGGAACTGGACCGCTTTATGCAGGAATATGCAGACTTGAGCGGAGAATATGTCTCTGAAACGGGACGCGTTGTGCTCAAGAGTTCGCCGAGCAACGCGAGCCGCTTTAACATTATCGTGCAAAACGGCAAGGACGATAACGTCGCCGAAATCGAAATGGGCAACCTCGAAAAGAAAAACATCAATGGTCATGCACGTTTTGTCTACAAAGAAGAAGGATGTGCCGTGGGTGTGGATGTGTTTAACCGCGTCGTGCGTGTGGCCCAGCATGGCTGCGAATCTTATAATGCCGGTGAATATACGCTTGCGGGTAACTATCCGACGTTCAAGGGCAACAATCGCATCGTCGAAACGTTTAATTTGGATTCCTATAGTTTTTCTTACCCTAAATACCTCTGGTGTGCAAGCGGTTATGACACATGCGAACCGCTGAAAGATGAACACGGTATTGTGAACATCACCTGGAGCAAGGATGGTCATGGGACGATTGAACGCAAGGCGGGGAGTACGGTGCATACGTACCGCGCCATGGAACGCGTAATTCCGCACAAGCGCGACTACTTTATGGGCGAAAAGCCGATTGCCATCAAGACTAAGCGCACCGATATGAGCGGTGAATGGATGAACTGGTATTTCTATCCGCGCGCAGGCCGCTTCAAGATGATGCGTTCTGGGCAGCGCCACGATGCCGCTTACATGGAAATTTACGAACCGGTCAAAGAAGATGATTAAGTCGATTGATCAAAGCCGCATTTTGTTTTTGGATTCGGGGCCACTCGTTAGGCTTTTGCAGATGCACCCGGACTATTATCCGATTGTTTCGGGAGTGCTCGATGGCGTGTACGAGAACAATGTGCAGGTCTTGGTTTCGTCTGTGACTTTGTTTGAAATTTGCAAGAAGGCGTATGGAGCAAACGATGGTGTGCTGGCAAGGCAGTACCGCGAATTTTTCGAGAAGTCTGCGAACGTACGCCTTTGCGAAGTGAATGCCGATGTGTCACTCAAGGCGGCTGAACTTTTTGCTGCCGCAGCCCGCACGAACCACAAGCTGACCGAGGCGGAATCTTTGCGCTTGGCGACTGCTTTTGTGAACGGCGCTGACTGCATCCTCACGGAATGTGCAAACTTCCGCGACGATACCGATGCGCTTGTGGTAACGCTCGACGAAATTTAGGCTACGGGGTATGGGCTCGCACCTTTAGTGCTTTGAGCACGCTTCGCTTTGATCAAAAGAAGGACTGTTTTTAAAGATATCTTTCGTCTTTCGTCTCTTGTCTTTCGTCTAAAAAACTATCTTTAGCGCGTAAAATTTATTGGAGTTTAACATGTCTAATTACTGTCCTGTTATTGGTCTCGAAATCCATTGCCAGCTCGCCACTAAGACAAAGATGTTCTGTGGCTGCGAAATTGAAGTGAACACAAGCCCGAACAAGCACGTTTGCCCTGTTTGCCTCGGTATGCCGGGTGCAATGCCGGTGCCGAACAAGAAGGCTGTGGAATACGCCATTCGCCTGGGCCTCGCTCTCAACTGCGAAATCGATTTGAACGCCATGTGGACTCGTAAGAACTACTTCTACCCGGATCTTCCGAAGGGTTACCAGATCACGCAGACGGGTGGACTTCCGGTGTATGACCATCCGATTTGCAAGAACGGCTGGCTCGAAATCGTGAAAGCCGACGGCACCAAAAAACGCGTGGGCATTACCCGTATCCACATGGAAGAAGACGCCGGTAAGCTCATCCACGACATGAGCCCGTCCCAGAGCCATTTCGACGCTAACCGCTGCGGTACACCGCTTTGCGAAATCGTGACCGAACCGGACATCCGTAGCCCGGAAGAAGCCGTGCTCGTCTTGAAGAAGATCAAGCAGACGCTCGAATACACGCGTGTTTCTAACGCCAACATGGAAAACGGCAACATGCGTTGCGACGGTAACATTTCCCTCCGCGCAAGCGAAGACGCTCCGTTCGGTATCCGCGCCGAAATCAAGAACTTGAACAGCTTCACGAACCTCGAAAAGGCTCTCTACTGCGAAATGAACCTCCAGGCATCGACGCTCGATGCAGGCAAGGAAGTTGAACAGTGCACCAAGCGTTATGATCCCAACGCCGACAAGACGATTGTGATCCGCTCTAAGGAAGATGCTCACGACTACAAGTACTTCCCGGAACCGGATATGGTCCGCCTCGTGACCGACCCGGCTTTCGTTGAAGAAATCCGCCGCACCCTTCCGGAACTGCCGGATGCACGCCGCGAACGCTTCATGAATGCTTTCGGCGTTTCTGAATACGACGCCCAGGTGCTGACCGAAGACCGCGATGTGAGCGAATGGTACGATGCCGCCGCCAAAAACTGCAAGAACGGCAAGGTGCTCGCCAACTGGGTCATCACGGAACTCCTCGCCAAGCTCAAGGACGTGGAAGGCGGTCTCTCCGCTCTTAAGATTAAGCCGGAACAGCTTTGCACACTCGTGAACCTCATTGCAGACAACACCATCAATGGTAAGATTGCAAAGACCGTGTTTGCCGAAATGTTCGAAACGGGCAAGGATCCTGAAGCAATCGTTAAGGAAAAAGGCCTCGTGCAGGTGACTGACACCGCTGCCATCGAAGCTGTGGTCCGTGAAGTCTGCGCCGCCAACGCCGCTCAGTTCGCTGAATTCAAGGCAGGCAAGGTTGCACTCAAGGGCTTCCTCGTGGGTATGACGATGCGCAAGTCCGGTGGCAAGGCTAACCCGGGGCTCGTGAACCAGATCCTCGACAAGCTCGCTAAGGAAGGCTAGTTTAGACGAGAGACGAAAGAGTGTTTTTTTCGAATTCGAGAAAGCGTCATTGTGAGCCCAAGGTCACTGAGCGTAGTCGAAGTGGGGGCGTGGCAAACCACGGCAGTTTGTTGCTCGTGGTTTTGTTTGCACTCTTTCTTTCTTTCCCGACCTCTGCCTTTGCAAAAATGGACCGTTCGGACAGTTCCTATGTCAGCACGTTGAACATGACCGAAGAGCAAAAGGAAAAGGTCTATGGCGTTGATTCCTCAACTCTCGCCAAAGGCCCGACCTTGCAGGAACTTAACGAAGAAAATCCGACTTACGTCAAGCGTGATTATGACCATAGGCAACAGGTCGTTGTTGGCAGCGTAGTGATGTTCTGCGTTGCCCTTGCGATGGTCCTGATGAACAATTACAACCCGAAGAGATAAGTTTAAACCTACAACAAAGTGCCGCTGGCACGCCGAAATCAATATGAACTACACAGAAGAAGCAAAACAGAATTTCAACGACCTCTCCAAGAACCCGTATCCGGGCCGTGGCATCGTGCTTGGCACAAGCGCCGATGGCAAGTCCTACGTGCAGGTTTACTGGATTATGGGCCGCAGCGTGAACAGCCGCAACCGCGTGTTTGAAATCGAAGCCGACACCGGTTTCATGAAGACCAAGGCTTTCGATGAATCCAAGCTCACGGACCCGCACCTCATCATTTACTATCCGGCTCGCCACACGAAAGACGTGCAGATTATCACGAACGGCGACCAGACGGATACGATTTACAATGCCATCAAGCTTGGTGGCACGTTCGAAAGCGCTCTCCGCACTCGCCAGTACGAAGACGATGCTCCGAACTTCACGCCGCGTATTTCCGGCATCCACTACAAGAATGCTGAACCGGCCATTTACAAGCTCTCCATCCTCAAGAGCCGTAACAACAGCGAAGACGCTGGCTGCGAACGCATGACGTTTGAATTCGAAAAGGCTCTCCCGGGTCTTGGTCACTTCATCAGCACGTACGAAACGGATGGCAAGCCGATTCCGTCTTTCAACGGTTTTCCGAAGCTCATGCCGATTTTCAATACTGCTGAAGAAACGCTCAAGGCTTACTGGGACGCTCTCAATGCAGACAACAAGGTCTCTTTGATGGTCAAGTGGATTGATCGCGAAACCTTCGAAGCTAAGACGCTGATTGTGAACAAGAACGTTTAGTTGATTGCGCGCCTTGAGCGCGCATCTTACTTCTCAATGACCTGCCCCAGAATCTGGTGCAGGCGTTTTTTATTCCCGAATCCATCGGGATTTTCGATGTAGTAGAAAATCTGCTTGATGAGTGCGCTCGTGTTAAAATCGTACGAGGCGATTCGGAGCAAATAGCTTTCGGCAGAGTTGTCGAATCCGAGCACGTTCGGGTCGGTTTTGTCGCCCGGCAATGTGCAATCGCCGTCATCGCTTATTTCGTAAAAGAGTCCTGCGACTTCATCGTTCACGCAGACCCAGCAGTTGCAATCTTCGGGCACATTCTTGGCGAATTGCAAAAGTTTTTTCTTCACGAGATTACGGGCGTATGATTCGACGGAAAATCTCGAAACTCTCTGTCTTGCGATTTCCTTGTAGTCCCACGGGCTTGCAAATTCGTCATCGGTAAATGCAATGACTTCTAGCCCCGAATTCATGAGGCCTGTCAAGCGGTCCTTGGACCAGGAACTGTTATGGTACGGCGAGAAATAACAGACCTTCTTGAAGCCTTTTTGCAACAGGTATTTGCCGAGCTGCTGGCCTGGAATTTCTCCGAATGTCGAGTTGAAAAACGCCCAGTTGTTCTTGCTCAAGAATCTCGGCGGGATGTTCTGCAGCGGGTGTTCCCACCACACGGAAACGGGGTATTTTACGCCGTAAAATAGCTGCAAAAGCGCATGTGGATTCTGCACCAAGAGCGTCGATAGCACCGCGCCAATGGCGTTCGGGTAATCTGTCAGGTGACAGACTTTTCCGCTGCGGTCGATGAGTTTGCCGCTTTCTTCGTTGATTCCGAGCAGAATGAGCTTGAAATGCTGTTCACCGGCAGTCTGGTAAACGAGACGCAAAAAGTCGAGTTCACGTTCGCTTTCTGCGGTAAAGCCGCCCCACGAATTGCATCGCGTGACGAACAAAATCTCGCTGAAATTCTTGACCGTCTTTGTCTTGAGCGGGGAGGCGAATGCGTACAAGCGCCCACGACGCACGAGAATTCCCTGATTCACTTTGTGGATCAGGAACTTGCGGAGAATCGTCTGCGACACGTTATAGCGGTCGGAAAGTTCCTTCGCAAGCGGCAAATTCCTATTCGGGTCGAGGAATCCCTTTTCCCAGTCCGTTGAAAATTCTCGTTCAAGGCGTTCGAGCACGGTTTCGCGATGAACCGTCTTCGAAAGCATTTGCGCAAGATCATTGGCGTCCGGAGCCTTGCCCCAGAAGAATCCCTTGCCGCGGATGCTGTAAATGAGCCCTTCTTCAGAGAGTTGCTTGAGTACGCCCTGAATGGTTCCCGACGAGACTCCAAACGTTTTCATCAGCTTGCGTACAGACGGGAGCATTTCCCCGTCTTTCAGCTCTTGCTGCAAAATCGCTTGTTTGATCTCATCACGCATATTCTATGCCATGTTACGGGCTGCAATCCATTCGCGAACGGCGCGTTCAGCACGTTCGGCAAGAATCTCTTTCTTGTTCTTTTTCTTCAAGCCTTCGTGATGGGGGAGGAGGCCGAAGTTGAAATTCATCGGCTGGAAATCCTCGTTCTCTTCGACAAGGCGGTTCATCAAGGAGCCGATGCAGCTTTCATCTGGGAGCGGGTCAGAATGCCCGTGCAAAATCGTCTGGGCCATATTCCAAGCGGCGTACCAACCAGTTGCCACAGCTTCGGTATAACCTTCAGAACCCGTAATCTGGCCAGCAAACCACGTAGGCGGAATGTCCTTGGCGCAATCGAGTTCCGGACGCAAGCGGAGCGTCTTATCAAGGAACTTCGGCGATTCGATGAACGTGTTGCGGTGCATGCAGCCGAGGCGTGCAAATTTTGCATTGCGCAGTGCCGGCACCATGGTGAAGATTTCCTTTTGCGTGCCCCACTTGAGGCGCGTCTGGAAACCGACCATGTTGAACAAAGTCTTCTGCTTGTTTTCGGCACGGAGCTGGATCACGGCATACCACAGATGTCCGTTGTTTCCAAGCCCAAGCCCAATCGGGCGCATGGGCCCGTGGCGTAACGTTTCGTAGCCACGACGCGCCATTTCTTCGACCGGCAGGCAACCTTCAAAAAGTTCACGCTTTTCGAACGGGCGCGGTTCGGTTGCTTCTGCTTCGCAGAGCTTATTCACAAATTCAGTATAAGTTTCTTTATCGAGCGGGCAGTTGATAAAGTCTGCCGTTTCGCCCTTTTCCCAGCGGTTCATGTAGAACGCATGGTCAAAGTCAATGCTGTCTGTCTCGACGACAGGAGCAATCGCATCAAAGAAGTGCAGACGATTACTGCCAAGACGCTTAAAAATATCGTCGGCGAGAGCATCACTTGCCAAAGGCCCTGCGGCAACAAGCGTCGGGCAATCGCCTTCAAGGCTTGTCACTTCTTCGCGGTGCAGCGTGATGTTCGGAAATTCTGCAATCTTCTTTTCGACAAGTTCACTAAAAATGTCGCGGTTCACCGTCAAGGAATCACCTGCTGGCACTGCCGCTTCGCGCGCGCAATCCAGGAGGAAACTTCCGAGCAGAGTGAGTTCCGCTTTTAAAAGGCCGTGGGCACTGGTAATGCCTAAAGCCTTGAAACTGTTAGAACAGACGAGTTGGGCGAGGTGTCCATCCCTGTGGGCGGGCGTCTGCCTGTTGGGGCGCATTTCGTACAAATCCACCTGAAAACCACGGCTCGCTAATTGTAAAGCCGCTTCGCAGCCTGCAAGACCGCCACCAATAACACGTACTCGTTCGTTCATTTTAATTCACCACAATTTTCCGGTAACTCTTCGCGTTTCCGATCCAGAGCTTGACCAACAATTCTTCGAGGGATGCCGTACTTACGCATTCCGGGTCCGCATCCTGAATTTCGTCCGAAATAAGATTCGCCTGAGTCAAGTTCAGCATGCCGTAGTACAAAGCCTCAAGTAACTGAGACAAAAACTCGGGCGAAACCTTAGCAACAGACTCCATGTCGTTCAACGGCGGGAGCTGCGTCTTATCCGGCTGGAACTGATCCAGGTTATCCATAGTCCACATGTCGGTCGCCTTGCTCATTTCGGGCGAGGGCGCAATACCGCTAAGCTTGGAACGGTAATCGTTCCATTCCTTGGCGGTCGTTTTCCCGGCCTTGCGGACAGACTTCAAGAAGGAGAGAACTGCGTAATACAGGTCCTTCTCCCTTTGGTTTGATTCTTTTTGAGATACTGGAATCATTCTTACCTTATAATGAATTAGTGGCGGAAGTGGCGCATTCCGGTGAACACCATCGCAATGCCGAACTTGTCTGCAGATTCGATGGAGAGGTCATCCTTCTTGGAACCACCCGGCTGAACAATGTAACGGACGCCAGCATCATGAGCGGCTTCGACGTTGTCCGGGAACGGGAAGAATGCGTCAGAACCCATAACGACTTCGCCGAAGACCTTCTTTTCGAGAGCCTTGAGGCCTGCTTCGTTGATGAGCTTGCCGTTTTCATCGAAGAATTCCTTTGCTTCCGGGAGGCGAGCAACGTTGTCGCGGACGCGCGGCTGGCAAAGGCGGAGGTTCGAGTCAATGCGGTTCGGCTGACCCGGGCCAAGACCCATCACCTGGAAGTAACCCGGCTTGTATTCGTAGCACATCACGATAGCGTTAGACTTTGTATGCTTGGTGACGAGCCAAGTGAAGCGGGCGAGGTCTTCCTTGTTCTTCGGGAACTGAGCCTTCGTCACGCATTCAAACTTTTCCCAAGTACCGATGTCGCGGTCCTGGACGAGCATACCGCCAATCACGTGCTTGTAAACCTTGCAAGGCGTCGCCTTCTTGATTTCGCCAACTTCGAGGAGGCGAATGTCCTTGGACTTGTTCTTGAGGAATTCGAGAGCGTCGTCATCGAAAGCCGGAGCGAGCAAAATTTCAACGAACTTGCCCTTGAGGAATTCGGCAGTCTTCAAATCGACCTTGCGGGTCACTGCAATCACAGAACCGAAAGCGGACACCGGGTCACCAGCCCAAGCGGCTTCGAGAGCTTCGCGGAGCGTTTCGCCCGTAGCAAGACCGCACGGATTCATGTGCTTCACAATCACGACAGCATTGCCGTCGCTGAATTCGCGAGCCATTTCGAGGGCGGCGTCAGCATCGACGATGTTGTTGAAAGAAAGTTCCTTGCCCCAAAGCTGCTTGGCAGAAGCGAGGTTTGCTTCGGTGCAGGTCGGGTCGCGGTAGAATACAGCGGACTGGTGGGAGTTTTCACCGTAGCGCATCGGCTGCGGGTCAACGAATTTCAAAACGAGTTCTTCGGACATATCATTTCCTTTGTGGATTTTTCCGATGAAAATATAGAAAAAAGCCCACGCACGGTGGGCTCAAAAAACTAATAACCAATGACTATTGACCAACGACTGCTGGCTAACAATTAGAACAAACTAGCAGGCGGATTGTTGTCGTCCAATCCCGGCAAGTCCGGATTCTGCGGAATGTTGGCGAGCGGGTCTTCCGGTTCAACGATCAGGTTGTAATAGACATTATTCTTGAGCTCGTCTTCGATGTAGAAGAGCGTGCCGCCCATAGCGCTGCCGCATCCGGCGCATGCGCCTTGATAGCGGATTTGCAAACGGTTGTCGTCCGTCAAGTCGAGAATCTGCACATCGCCACCATCGCCTTGGAGTGTTCCGCGGACGGTCTGGTGGAGCCATGCTTCAATCTTTTCGATCTTTTGAGCCTTGGTGAGCGCATTCCATTCGGCATCAGCTTCGGCACGTCCTTCAGCGGTTTGCGTGCGGTACTTGATGCGTTCCATCTTCTCGCGAACGATGATTGCTGTAGCCTTCTTTTCTGGATAGACGAGCTGAATCTTCGAAATGAGCGTGTTCATCTGCTTTATTTCTACGGCGTCCTCCGGGATAGCTCGCACGTTCGGCGTGTCGCGCAGTTCTTCTTCGAGGCTTTCGGCGGTAATCTTGCAAGCGTTATCAATCGTCGCCATCTGGATTTTGCGGCAGAACGAATCGGCAAGGGCTGTAAAGAGCGGCCCGCCGTACGTAAAGAATCTCGTTTCCAGAATCTTGTCGCATTCCGGGTCAATCATCAAGTAGACCTTAAGGCTCGCTTCTTTCACATCGACGAGGGCGAGGCCTTTTTCATCAGCTTCAATCTGGAAAATAGCCCCGCGGTACTTGGGAGCCTTAGCAATATCTTGTAACTTTTGAGAAAATTTTGCGCTTTGTTCTTCGTTCATGAGCGCTAATTTAGAAATTTATAACGTTTTTGGGGAGGATTTTTCTAAAACCTTCTAATTTTATAGGTTTGCTCCAGGTTGTAATAATTTTAATTCAATTTTATTTCATTTTTATGTTTTTTATATTATTTTTATTTTTAAACATTAACAAGGAGTATCCCATGAAAAAGATGTTTCTCGCCACATTAACGGCACTTGCATTATGCAGCTACAGCTATGCACAAGATGACGAATACGAAGATGAGGCTCCAAGCCGCGTCGAAAAAGCACCTTCAGTTGTTGAAGATGAGGATGAAGCTCCTGTCGTTAAAAAAGCTGAATCGAAAAAAGCAGTTAAGAATACAGCATCCTCCGAAAATCCTTTCTTTGGTATCGGTCTTGATGTAACCGGACTGATGTCTAGAAATTACGCCATCAATTTCTCCTTCATGCTCAATCCGGACATGATGTTGACTGCTATTTTCGGTTTCCAGCACCAAGGTGAAACAACCGTTTCGTCTGGAGGAACTGATACTAAAATGCAAGACAACACGACAACGCTTGCCGTGGGTGCCGCGTTCGACTATTTCGTCGCAAGAAAGTTCATTCCGTTTTCAATTGGCGGGGAATTTGTTTTCAACAGTCTGCCTGATGATGTTGTAATGGGAATGTTCACAGAAAGCAATGCTCGTCTAGACTTTGGCGTGATGGCTGGTATACATGGGGCAATTACACCAAATTTGATCTTGTCTGGAAAATTGGGATTTGAATTCAACTACTACTTCGGCGACATCAACGATGTTGACGACTTGGGAGATCCGATTACCGGTGACTATGGACACATGGATTTCGGTCTTGCTTACAAGATTAACTTGACTTGGTTTGCGTTCTAGTCCACAAAAATATTGAAAACTTAAAAGGCATCGACTAAACGTCGATGCCTTTTAAGTTAAGCCCATTTTTTATTAAGCTTGGCGCTCTTCGAGCGCGAGCTTTGCTAGGCCTTGATAATCGTGTCCTTGGCAAGGACGACAATACCGGATTCGGTCACGTGGAAGAGTTGCTTGTCGCGTTCCAGGTCGTAACCAATCTGGAAACCGGCCGGAATATGCAAGCCCTTTTCAACGATAGCGCGGCGTACCTTGGCACCCGGGCCAATCGTCACGTTCGGGAAGAGGATAGATTCTTCGACGAGTGCGTCCTTCTGGATGGTAACACCCGGCGAAAGAATACTCTTCACAACAGTACCGCCACCGATAATGCAGCCTGCAGAAACGATGGAATCGACGGCTGCGCCCTGATGGCTTTCGTTGTCGCCCGCAAAGAAACGTGCAGGCGGCTGGTTCCAGTTGTACGTACGGATCGGCCAGTAGTTGTTGTAAAGGTCGAACGGCGGATTTTCGGAGCAAAGGTCCATGTTTGCTTCGAAGAATGCATCAAGCGTACCCACATCGCGCCAGTAACCCTTCGTAGAAGCCTTTTCGCCACGCACGATGTTCGTGTTGAAGTCGTAAACATACACCGGGTATTCCTTGTACAAGCGCGGAATGATGTGCTTGCCAAAGTCCGTTGCACCGTCGTTTGCGCCCTTCAAGAGTTCGCGCACGAGGAACTTGCTTGTGAAGAGGTAGTTACCCATGCTGGCGAGGCACCAACCCGGACGGTTCGGCATCTGCTTCGGTTCCTTCGGCTTTTCTTCGAAACCGATCATGCGGTTGTCCGCGTCAATTTCGATAATACCGAATTCACGAGCTTCTTCGACCGGCACCGGAATAGCAGCAATCGTGAGGAGGGCTGCACGGCTCAGGTGGAAATCAATCATCTGGTTGATGTCCATCTTGTAAATGTGGTCGCCACCGAAAATAGCCACGAGGTCCGGGCGTTCGTCGGTAATCAAGTTGATGTTTTGGAAAATAGCATCGGCAGTACCGCGGTACCATTCGTCACCCGTACGCATCTGGGCGGGTACGAGGTCCACATACTGGTCCAAACTTGCATTCAGGCTCCAGGCGGCAGAAATGTGCTTGTTCAACGAATCGCTCTTGAACTGCGTCAAAACCTTGATCTTGAAAATGCCGGAGTTGATGAAGTTGTTAAGAACAAAGTCGATAATGCGGTAGGTTCCGCCAAAGTGTACGGCGGGTTTTGCACGGTCGCGGGTGAGGGGCTGTAGACGGCTCCCTTGTCCACCAGCCATGATCATGCAAAGAATATTCTTTTGATGCTCTCTTGAGTAAGACCAGCTCATGAAATTCCTCTGTAAATTCAATTTTGTAATAGCCGTCCATAAAATACTTTTTTTTTTGCAAAAAACCTTATTTTTTTGAATTTTTGTTAAAAAAAACATACCCCGCCATTAGCTGACGAGGTATTTCAAAAAAAATGTAAACCTGTAAAAGATTCGATTTTTACTGACTATCCTTGATGCAACGAACAGAAAGAGCGTTTTCCATGTAATTTATGCCCTCTTCAAAGGCTCCGTTGCCATATTCAAGCTGTCGACTGTAGGCTTTTTTGAGTTTCTGCTTTTTATCTTTGCTAGAAGTCCAAAAAACAGCTTTTTCTTTTTGCATCACAAATTCGCCCTGATTTGAAACATGCCCACCGGGTAGAGCTGCAAAACCGAACTCATCCGTTCCACTGTTGATGATTTCGTATTCGTCTAGATAATAGGCTTCTCCGGTCTTTTGGTCATAGACTTTCTTCTTTTTTTTCTTGATTTTCCAATCATCTTTAGATCTTAAAGCGTTGCCGGCCTTTTTCTTCGAATTTGCATCGACGTATTCCTCTAGCTCACGCCATTCTCCGCGAGAGGGGAGGTGCCAGCCTTCGGGGCAAGCGTTCATTGCCTTTTTCCAAGTGTATAGGCGTCCGTACAGCTTGCAATTCTCTTTTTTGTAGTCGTAGCACCACGAGCCTTCCATATGAAGGTTCAGGTTTTCAGCCATCCAGGTCTGTTTTCCTATTTGAACTGTTTTATATGTTTTGTTGTCTCGAGGATCTTTAAATGTTCCGCTCTTTTCAGGGGCTGCAACGGATAAGGAAATTAGTCCCATTACGCAAAAAAACATGATACTTTTTTTCATCATTTTCCCCTCCGTTATTGAGAATTTTTTTTTAAGACACTTTTAAAATATATCGCAAAAGAGAAAAAGTCAATAAATCCTTAAAATTTCTATGACAAATTAGAATATATGCACACGGCAGTAATTTCAAAAAAAACGCCCTAAATAATTGTAAATCTGTCCAGATGTGCAGGTCTGCCGTGCGTTAGAAGATAAAATCGTTCTTGAAAGGGTGGTGCCCGCTTACTTCGACTTCGCTCAGCACAGGCTCCGGCGGGCATGACAGGTTTAATGTTTAGGTTGAATCTTTCCATTTTCTTCCTACTGCCTACTTCCTACCGCCTACTAATCGCTAAAATTCATTGACCAACACCCATTTTTTTTGCTATCTTGTAGCGCGTTCGAAATATCTCGAAATCTAACACGTTAAACCAATAGGAGCTCATAATGAGTCTTACTCTTAACGATATCAAGCACCCGAAAATCAGTACTTGGGTGAATGAAATGATTGCCATGTGCGAACCGGACAACGTCGTCGTCGTTGATGGTTCTCAGGAAGAATATGATGCCCTCATGCAGAAGTGCGTCAAGGCTGGCCTCGCAACGAAGCTTGCTAAGAAGGAAAACTGCTACTTGTTCCGTTCTCTTCCGTCTGACGTGGCTCGCGTCGAATCCCGTACGTTCATCTCCTCCGTCAAGGAAGAAGATGCAGGTCCGACCAACCACTGGATCGACCCGTCTGAACTCAAGCAGACGATGCGTAAGCTCTACAAGGGTTGTATGCACGGCCGTACCATGTACGTGATCCCGTTCTGCATGGGCCCGCTCGGCTCCCCGATTTCCAAGAACGGTATCGAAGTCACTGACTCCGAATACGTCGTTCTCAACATGGACATCATGACTCGCGCTGGCAAGAAGGTTCTCGATATCTTCAACGCTGACGTGAACGCTGAATTCGTTCCGTGCCTCCACTCCGTTGGTAAGCCGCTCCGCGAATGCGAAAGCGACAACGGCATCTGGCCGTGCGCTGACGTTGAATACAAGTACATCACGCAGTTCCCGGAAGAACGCCTCATTTGGTCCTACGGTTCCGGTTACGGTGGAAACGCCCTCCTCGGCAAGAAGTGCTTTGCTCTCCGCATTGCTACCGTTCTCGCTCGCGACGAAGGCTGGCTCGCTGAACACATGCTCATCCTCAAGCTCACCAACCCGAAGGGCGAAGTCAAGTACGTGACTGGCGCATTCCCGTCTGCTTGCGGTAAGACGAACCTCGCCATGCTCATCCCGACTATCCCGGGCTGGAAGGTCGAAACCATCGGTGACGACATTGCATGGATGAAGTTTGGCAAGGATGGCCGTCTCTATGCTATCAACCCGGAAGCTGGCTTCTTCGGCGTTGCCCCGGGTACTTCTGCAGAATCCAACAAGAACGCTCTTGTTTCTGCTGAAAAGAACACGATCTACACGAACTGCGCTCTCACTGAAGACGGCGACGTGTGGTGGGAAGGCATCGGCTACCCGGCTAAGGGCAAGCTCGTTGACTGGAAGGGCAAGACCCGTGACGCTCTCCCGAAGGACAAGGCTCCTAAGGGTGAAGAAATGGCTCACCCGAACGCTCGCTTCACCGCTCCGGCTAAGCAGTGCCCGTGCATTGCTAAGGAATGGGAAGATCCGGCAGGCGTGCCTATCTCTGCAATCCTCTTCGGTGGCCGTCGTCCGTCCACCATTCCTCTGGTCCACCAGTCCCTCAGCTGGAACCACGGCGTGTTCCTCGGCTCCATCGTTGGTTCCGAAATCACTGCTGCCTCTACGATTGACGCCTCTCAGGTCGGTAAGATCCGTCGCGACCCGTTCGCAATCCTCCCGTTCTGCGGCTACAACATGGGTGACTACTTCAAGCACTGGATCGAAATCGGTCAGAAGTCCACTGAAGACAAGCTTCCGAAGATCTTCTACGTGAACTGGTTCCGCAAGGATGCCAACAACGAAAAGCTTCCGGGTGGCTTCATGTGGCCGGGTTACGGCGACAACAGCCGCGTGCTCGCTTGGATCTTCGACCGCTGCAACGGTGTTGACAACGCTGTCGAAACTCCGATCGGTTACATGCCGAAGGAAGGCGCTATCAATACTGATGGTCTCGCTGACTACTATAAGGAAACTCTCCCGCAGATCACGAAGGTTGACGTGGAAGGCTGGAAGAAGGAACTCGCTGACGTTAAGGAAAACCACTATCCGAAGTTCGGCAAGCACCTCCCGAAGGAACTCTCCGAAATCATCGACATGATCCAGGATCGCCTCAATAAGGCTTAATTGTTCGCAAGCCGCGTGTTGCGGTCTAGCTTGCTAGACCATAACCGAGGCGAAGAACAAAGGACTGCGAAGCAGTCCAATTCCTAAAGGAATTATCCTTTAAAAATGCCCTTGCGATGAAAGTCGCAAGGGTGTTTTTGTATATAAAGAAAGTGCCGCGACGAGAAGCCGCGGCACTTTGAGTATGTTATTGGTTATGAATTTATTCTACATATTTCTTGATGAGGCGGACCATCAAATCGGCTAGCTTTTCCACTTCGTAGTCACCCACGGATGCTTCGATGTGCTCGTTGCCGATACCACTGTCATTTGTGAGGAATACGTATGTGCCGCCCGTCGCAAGTTCAAAGAATCTCAGCATAAATTCTGTGTCCTTGTCCACGCCGCTTGCTGCCACCGGAATAATCTTGATGCCGTTTTGGGCAAAAAGTGAAATGGACTTCTGGAGACTTTCGATGACGTCGTCCTTGTGATGCGCAGGAGCATCAAGAATCAAGAAGGCAATACGTGCGCGAGCCGATTCATTCCAGGAAAGCTCTTGCAAAGCATCTTCGAGTGCGCTGTGGACAGCTTCGGGATAGTCGCCACCACCCATTGCTTGTTGCTTAGATACAAATTCCTGAGTCGTGGAAACGTTATCCGAAAAATCATCATGGCGGGTGAGGTAATCGTCTTTTTCGTCGCGGTAGAACAATGCTGCCGTGCGCAAAGCAACTTTATTGCCCGAACTAGCGTGATCGATAATGTAATTCAGGTCGGAAATAAGGAATCGAATTTCATCGGTCATGGAGCCCGTGGCGTCCACGATGAATGCTATATCAGCCTTTGCAGCGGCAGGCTTGGCGTCATCACTTACAACAACGTTGAAGTTGACTTTCTCATCGCCCTGCAATGTGAACTGGAGCGGTTCCTTATAGCTTGCGCCATTGACGTTAAGCGAATAATCTGAGGCTACGATATCGCTATCATCATCAGCAAAGAGGCTTTGCCAGCAGTAAGCAAACCCGGCGTTATCCGTCTTTGTGGAGAACAGCACGGTGCCACCCTTAAGAAGTTCCACGGGAACATTTGCAACGGCGGTGTTATTGCCATCGACAACTTGTACGGCCACGAGATTCTTGGGATAGAACTTCCAGTAGCTTGTTTTATCGTAATACTTGTTTTCGTTAAGGAGGTCACTCCAGAACTTCCAATTGTTGAGGTCGTTCCATTCACCTGCCGTGAGCAGGCCCGAAGTTCTGTTGTTCGAACCACCTGCGCCACCCATGACATCAACAGCAACGCCATCTTTTGATGTCTCTCCACCACCGAAACCACTACCTTCGTAACTGTCATAGCTATCTAAAATGACATAATCACGATCTCCGACGGAGGGGACATCAGCGAAATTTGCAGCGCTGCTTTTGGGCGAGTCGCTTGAAGAACTTTCAATAGTCGATTCAATACTAGAGCTTGAGGGTGTTTCGTCAATGCCTGCGGTACTCGCAATATCCGCTCCGTTATCGTCGCTACAAGCGGCACTCAATAGCGAAAACGCAATAATCGCCAACCATTTCTTTTTCATTTGAAAGCCTCCTTCTTCTTTTTACAGCTTAAATATAATTCATCTACGCAACAAAAATGTGTAAACTTTTTAAATATCGAAGTTTTTATTAACGAAAATGTTAAAATATTTGCTATATGCAACAAAGCGTTTTATATAGCGTTTTTTAAAGAACTCGTCAAAAAAACATTGGCCATGGTGATGTTAATAAAAAATAACAAAAGTATTGACTTTTTCAGAGAAACTGGAAAGACGACGATTGCCTTAGGCGCAAATAAAGACGGCGAGGTAGAGATTGTTGTTAAGGATGCCGGCAAGCATCTTGTATCTTTCTTGACAACGGCTGGTAATAAGCTGACTCAAGAAATCGATGTAGTAACAGGAAAACTCAAAGAAATTATAGGACAGATGAATGAAAAAGATATTCGTGATAGTCTGAAAAAAACAAGTTCGGCTTCGGCAAAGGCCAAAAGTTCGGCCAGCAAAAAAATTATTCGTTCATCATCATCCACAAAAGTGAATACAAAATATCCGAGTAGTATTCACGGACGTTGGGAGGTCACAAAAGAAGTTTACATCCATAAAATTACGAATCGTGATTTATGCTATAAAACGTTCGGTGGTGATGGCGATGACAGCTTTGCAAAAGAAGAATGCCGTGATTATGAAAAAGAGGATGATTACTGCGTTGGAAACGCTATGAATGTTTATTCCGACGGCACAATTGATTATTTAGCTGGTAAAAAACAGACGTCATTCCACTACACCTATGATAAAACGAAAGGCATACTTTCTTATACGGATGTAGATGGCGAAACATATTCAATACAGGCTTCATCGAATGGCAAAACCATGATTATGGAAACAGTAACAGATGCGGACTATATGAAGATCACACACAGACTGACATTTACGAAAATTACAGACGATATCGAATAGGGGATAACGAGCCCTGCAATAATTCGATTTTGACACTTAGTTTGCGCGTATTTGAACGAATCTTGCATGGAGCCTATTACGGGGGCGGTGCCTGTGAGCCATAGGCAAGAAATTATCGATGCGTTTGAAAAATCCCCTGCCGGGACAGTTCTCCCGTTGCAAATCAACGCGGGTGGGCTCGGCTTGAACATTCAAGCAGCGAATGTGGTCATCTTATGCGAACCGCAACTGAAGCCGAGTGCCGAAATGCAGGCGATATCGCGCGCATACCGAATGGGTCAGGTTCGAAATGTGCTGGTGTACAGGCTTTTGATGCTTGATTCGATTGACGAAAAAATCAACACATTGCTCAAATTCAAAAAGCAGGTCTTTAATACGTTTGCCGATAAGTCTCTGTCCGGGACGCAGGATTTGGAAATCAGTCCTGATGAAATCAAGAATCTTTTTAAGAAAGAAATTGAGCGAATTCGAGCTGCGCAAGGGAACGTTCCGACAGACAAAAGTCTTATTGCAGAAAACGAGTGGCTTGGAAAAGAAACGAATGAAGAAATAAATGAATTTGGCTATCGGGAACATGATCCGGTTTTGATAACGCCGGATTTTATCCGGAAAACTTGCGAACGCTGAGCTCAATGTGATGCTTAGAGATTGTGATTGCTAAAATTGGGTATAACGCCATAAAGCTATTGTCATTTTATCAAGACAAATTCGATTTTAGCCTTATATAAAGTGAATTTTTCAACTTACTTTAAAGAAAGTAAGGGACAAAAAGGAGGCTTTATGACGTATTCAATGAAGGGATTTTCTCTTTTTGCGGGTTCCATCGCATTTTTGAGCACTCTAGCCTGTGCTACAACGATAAACGTTGACATGGGCAAGGAATACCAGCGCATCAGCGGCTTTGGTGCCGCATCAGCATGGGCGGGGTCCATCACCGACAAGAACGCCGCCTTCCTTTGGGACTCCACTAGTGGCGCGGGGCTTACCCTGCACCGCATCCGTATTGCTCCGGACGGCTCCACCTCCGAAACAAGTATCGCCAAAAAGGCGAGTGAATACGGCGTCAAAGTTTGGGCGGCCCCATGGACATCCAAATACACTGTAAATTACGATGGCGATAAAAAGCATTTGGATTTCAATCACGCCCAAGACTGGGCAAATACCATCTTAAAGTTTACGCAAAACATGCGAAAAGCAGGAGTCAACTTATACGCGATTTCGTCGCAAAATGAGCCTGACGGCACCGGCGATAACCACTACGAACCCGAAGAATTGGCTCGTTGGGTTGGCGACTATCTTGGCCCCACTCTCGATACCACGGGCATCAAAATCATTGGCACTGAAGCCATCAACTGGTACGGATTCCCCAATTACAAAAAAGCCTTCTTCAACAATCCCGCCGCTCTGAAATATACGGACATTTTTGGAACGCACGAATATGGTGGAGACCCGGCCGCTTATCCTGAAATTCACGAAGCTGGCAAAGAATTCTGGGAAACCGAAGTCTACGATCTCGGAAGCAACAAGGAAGACGTTGGCATGGGAAGCGCACTCCGCGTTGCAAACATGATTCACGACGCCCTTACTATTTCGAACATGAACGCCTGGCATTTTTGGTGGATTTATTCCTGCAGCGAACCCAGCTGCGGCAACGGAGCGCTTTGGCCGCAAGGACAAGGCAACCCCGATAACGTGGAGCCTACCAAGCGACTCTGGGTCATGGGAAACTACAGCCGCTTTGCACGCCCCGGCGCGAGGAGAATCGATGCTACCAAGAATCCCGAAAGAGATGTAAAGGTCACCGCCTACCGCGACTCCCTCAAGACGAAAATCGCAGTTGTTATTCTCAATTCCAAGAACGAGGAATTCAAGGCGGATTTCGACTTTGGAAACACCAAAATTGGAAGCTTCAAACCCTATGTCACCGATGACAATAACAACCTCAAGGAAGGAAGCGAAGTCAAGGTCGATGGGACAAAGTGCAGTTACAGCGTCCCGGCCCGCAGTGCAACGACCGTTGAATTCATTCTGTGGCAAGAGCCAAAGGTAGAGCCTCCCAAAGATTCTACAGAAGCAATTGCTTTCGGAAGGATTTCTGTACCGCAAAGCCATCGGAGTTTATATAAAGTATTTAGTCCGCTTGGAGCGTTTATCGGTGAATTCGAAGCTGGAGATGTTGGCGAACTCCGCAATGCCATGACAAACGCTGGCTTAAGCCGCGGTGCGTACATGGTCAAATGCGGGAATGCAAAAACGAAGCGTGTGGTGTTGAGATAAGTAAAAGGTCGCCCCGCAAGGGACGAGTTTTTTATTAGATGTGCAACTATTGCATTTTTTGCAACAGTTCAAAACGAGTTGTCGCGAGTAGCAGATTGAGTTGTTGCATTTATTGCAACAACTCAAAATGATTGTATGCAGGCTGTTTAATGGTGAATATTGTTGGAAACTCCGCTCTATTGACAAAAGTTTCTAAGGGAATATATTTTTAGGCATATGATGTACCCCTTCATGACATTAGACGACAATGCTAAAATTGTCCATTCCGAAATGGGTAAGGATGGTTGCGCCGATTCTCAGAAAAGTGAGGTTAGCAATTCCGCTCAAAAGGTCGAAATCGACATGGATTCTCTATGGAATTCTGGTAAGTGGAGCTATGAAAAGAATGAAAAAATACTAAAAGAGCATCTGCGGACGCCTTACAATCACAAATAAGAATTATTTTTTATTTGTACATCTCATTTTATTATGGAATCGCTTTAATGAAAAAAATTTTAACAGCCCTATCCTTCTTATTTCTATTAAATAGTTGTGGGGAAGAAAAAGCTTTTATGACTTCTTCTGATACAGTTTCTGTTATTGATATTAATCTTAAAGAATATTCGGTAAACGGTAATATTGTTGGCAAAACCTATGACGATATTATTCAAGTAGATAATTTGCTTATAAAACCAATAGATCAAAAATTGAATTCTTTAAATCAAAAAAAAAAGGATACGCCCTCCATCTTCATTTGGCAGAAAATCTCTCTTACGATGTTTTTCACAGAATTGTAGCAACGGCCGGTTTTTCAGGGATTTCATCCATCCAATATGTTATAGGGGATAAATTTAAAAATCCTTTTACTTTATATTTACCAAGTAGAGAGGGAAACGAATGCTATCAGTTGAAAATGAAAAAGCATCTACAATTACTAGATGATGAGATAACTGATGTACTTGTCTTAAGTAATGGAAAATTAGAGTTTCTGACTAGTAAAAACGACAAAATACTACAAGACAAGCGCCAAGAAATCGAGTGTGCTGAAAAATACATGGAGCTTTCTTTGTTTGTTGCCAAGCAAAATATGACCGCCAAATATGAAGTTCGTTTAAACGAACTAGGTATTATCGGAGGTGAAAAATCCTATGTGTTAAAAAATGAAGATGAATTATGGAATTTATTAGATGACGTTAGGTCAAGAAAGGAACTTGAAAATAAAATTGATCGAAAAAAGATTGTATTTGGCATAGAAAAAAATATTTCGCTTAAAGATATCGTTTCGATTATAATGAAATTAACTGAATATGGTTATGAAATTTCTTATGCCGCTTTAGGAAATTGATTTTTTTAATTTTCTAGCAAGGTGTTGCGGGCGGAGAGTCATCAGCGGGATAATGCTACTTCAAATTTTCTATAAAAGAATTGAGAAGCGTTTCGCTGATATGTCTTTTAGACATCCGAAGAATTTCCGCGCATGCCAATGCATCTTCCTTATTTAACAATCCATTTTCGTTGGCGGCAATCAAGATTCCAATCGTGCCGGTGATGCGAAGTTTCATCGTCGTGGCGACATGCCTTGCACGAACTTCGTCAACAATCAAAAGGTCGCTTTTGTTTTCGTCAGAATAAACGATGGCTTCGCTTTCGCCAAGGTCTAAGCCCGTTATACGCATCAGCATGCCGACGGCATTGCTGTTGCTGACAGAAACCCTTTTGAAAAATTCACAAGACTTCACCTGCTCGGCTTCTTCTAGAAACGCCTGGTTTGAAGTCAATTCTTCGTAAACAGCCTCAGGAAGCAGGACCTCGCCAAACAGTTTTCCAAGAATATCAAGACGATTGATTTTTAGGAAAGAGATTATCGGAGTTGCATCTGATACGACAATCATTCTTACCTCTTGGCAAGGAGTTCCTTAATGTTGGATGCATCCTGCTCGGCCTCATCCCAGCTCTGATCGATATAAGGAATACCTTCGCTTCCGTAAAGTTCAATAAGTTCCCATTTGGAAATGCCCAGAATTTCTGCGGCACGTCCATGGGAAATGGTCTCGTTCTTAATAAACGGATACAACAGCAACGCATTGCGACGGAGTTCGTCGCTCTTGTTGTCGCACACCATAAGGTCTGCAATATCTTCTGGAATGTCTATTGTTACTGTCGCCACAGGATTCCTCCAACCCCAATATACATTTTTCTGTGCGAAAACGCAAATTTGGGGTGGGGGGTATAAAGGAGAAGCCCGCTTGCGCGGGCTTGACACTAAGGGTGGGACGGGGCTGAAGCGAGGGGAAGACTTTCCCCTCTTCCATCCACCTTACTTCTTCACGTGTCTATGGTATTCCTGGAGGCTACATACTTCGAATCTTCCGAAGTCGTGCTTGTCCATGAGGCCTTCCACAGTAGAGGTAAGGGCTGCGATGGTCGTCGTGATAGGAATGCCCGAGACAACGGCCTTGGAGCGCATCTGGATTTCGTCGACCATGGCTTCTGCGCCAGTTTCGGTGGTGTTCACGATCCACTGCACTTCCTTATCGTGGATAAGGTCGAGCAGGTTCGGGCGACCACGGGAGATACGGAATACGGCGCGGGTCTTGATGCCTTCGTTGTAGAGCATGGTGGAGGTGCCGCGGGTCGCGTACAGTTCGTAACCGAGGTTCACGAGCTGGCGAATGAGCGGGACTGCCTTCTGCTTGTCTTCGTCCTTGAGCGAGACGAAGATGTTGCCCTGGCTCGGGACCTTGTTGCCGGAAGCCAGCTGGCTCTTGAGGTAAGCAAGACCGCGGTCGCGATCGAGGCTCATGACTTCACCAGTGGACTTCATTTCCGGAGAAAGCGTGATGTCGACGCCCGGGAACTTGACAAACGGGAAGACTGCTTCCTTAACGCTCACGTAAGGTACGCGGACTTCTTCGGTGAAGCCGATCTGTTCGAGAGATTCTCCGGTCATGCAGCGTGTTGCGTAGCTTGCAAGCGGCACGCCGATGGACTTGGACACGAACGGCACGGTGCGGGATGCACGCGGGTTCACTTCGATCATGTAGAGTTCGCCATCCTTGACAGCGAGCTGCATGTTCATGAGACCAACGACATGGAGTTCCTTTGCAAATTCCTTGGCGAATTCACGGACCTTGTCCTGAATTTCCTTGGAGAGAGTCATCGGCGGGATAACGCTAGCGGAGTCACCGGAGTGGATGCCTGCGGGTTCCACGTGTTCCATGATGGCGCCGATAACAGTGTGCTTGCCGTCGCTGATACAGTCCACATCGAGTTCGGTTGCGTCTTCGAGGAAGCGGTCGATGAGGATCGGCTTGCCTTCGCCAATGGCGGCAGCTTCTTCCACGAACTTGCGGAGATACTTTTCCTTATAGACAATCACCATGCCGCGGCCGCCGAGAACGAAGCTCGGGCGCACGAGAACGGGGTAGCCGATTTTCTCGACGATGGCGAGGGCTTCTTCCACATTGTGGGCGATGCCGCTTTCGGCCTGCTTGATGCCAATCTTGGTGACGAGCTGCTTGAAGAAGTCGCGGTCTTCGGCGAGGTCGATGTCTTCGGGGCTTGTACCGATGACATTTGCACCAGCCTTCTTGAGACGCATAGCAAGGTTCAGCGGAGTCTGACCACCGAACTGAACAATCACGCCCGCGCACTTTTCGCGTTCGTAAATGCCCATCACGTCTTCAAGCGTAAGCGGTTCAAAGTAGAGCTTGTCCGAAGTATCGTAGTCGGTAGAAACCGTTTCGGGGTTGGAGTTCACCATGATGACTTCGAAGCCGTGCTTGCGGAGCGTGAATGCAGCGTGGCAGCAGCAGTAGTCAAATTCAATGCCCTGACCGATTCTGTTCGGACCGCCGCCGAGCACCATGATGCGTTTTTTGCTCTGGTGACCCGGAATTTCGCGGACCGGTTCGGTATGGTCGGCGTAGCAGCTATAGTAATACGGCGTGATGGCTTCGAATTCGCCGGCGCAAGTATCGACGGAGTAGTAGCTCGGGACGAGGCCAATCTGCTTACGCACTGCCATGACTTCTTCCGGAGTCTTGTGGAAGAGGTAACCGATCTGGATATCGCTGAAGCCGAATTCCTTGGCCTGGCGGAAGAGAGCCTTATCCTTGGCGAGGTTTTCGAGAGAACCTGCAGCGGTGATTTCGTCTTCGAAGCAGGCGAGTTCTTCGAGGTGACGGAGGAAGTAGCGGTCAATCTTGGTGACTTCGTAAAGTTTTTCGATGTCCCAACCGCGGCGGAATGCTTCGTAGACTACGAAGATGCGTTCTGCGCTCGGGCGTGCGACTTCCTTGGCGAGTGTTTCGTCGTCGTATTCCTTGAACTTTTCGCACTTGGCGCAGGCACCGAATCCGCCGAATCCCGTTTCGAGAGAGCGGAGAGCCTTCTGCATAGCCTGCTTGAAGTTCGTACCGATTGCCATCGCTTCGCCCACAGACTTCATCTGGGTGCCGAGTGTAGAATCTGCCTTCGGGAACTTTTCGAACGTGAAACGCGGAACCTTCACGACAACGTAGTCAAGAGCCGGTTCAAAGCAGCTCGGGGTCGATTGCGTAATGTCGTTGCGGAGCTCGTCGAGCGTGTAACCCACGGCGAGAAGTGCTGCAATCTTTGCGATGGGGAAGCCCGTAGCCTTGGATGCAAGAGCAGAAGAACGGGACACACGCGGGTTCATTTCGATGATGATGCGGCGGCCGGTCTTCGGTTCGATAGCCCACTGCACGTTGGATCCGCCGGTTTCCACGCCGATGGCTTCCATGACCTTCAGGGAGTCATCACGCATGGCCTGGTACGCGCGGTCATCGAGGCTCTGGATCGGAGCAACCGTGATGGAGTCGCCCGTGTGAACGCCCATCGGGTCCAGGTTTTCGATGGAACACACGATAACGGCATTGCCCTTCTTATCGCGCATGACTTCCATTTCGAATTCTTTCCAGCCGAGGAGCGATTCTTCGATAAGCACTTCGTTGTTGAGCGAGGCGTCAAGACCGCGGTTCACGATGGTTTCGAATTCCTCTTCGTTGTGGGCGATACCACCACCAGTACCACCAAGCGTAAAGCCCGGACGGATGATCAACGGCCAGCTTCCGATGGTGTGGGCGATAGCGGTTGCTTCGCTCATGGAATGTGCGGAACCAGAGCGGGGGAGGTCAAGCCCGATCTTGAGCATGGCTTCCTTGAACAAGTGACGGTCTTCGGCGCGCTGGATGGATTCGGCTTTAGCACCGATGAGTTCCACCTGGTAGCGGTCGAGAATGCCGCGTTCGTTGAGTTCCATGGCGAGGTTCAAGGCGGTCTGGCCACCGAGAGTCGGGAGCAATGCATCGGGGCGTTCGCGACGGATAATTTCGTGGAGAATATCGACGCTCAGCGGTTCGATGTAGGTGCGATCGGCCATTTCGGGGTCGGTCATGATTGTTGCTGGGTTGGAGTTCACGAGCACCACTTCGTAACCTTCACGACGAAGCACCTTGCAAGCCTGCACGCCGGAGTAGTCGAATTCGCAGCCCTGGCCAATCACAATCGGGCCGGAGCCAATGAGCATAATCTTCTTGATGTCGGTACGCTTAGGCATTCTTGCCTCCCTTGAAAGCTTCAATCATCTTCTTAAATTCTTCGAACAAGTACATGGAATCGTTCGGACCCGGGGCAGATTCCGGATGATACTGCACGCTGAATGCCGGGAACTTTTTGTGGCGGATGCCTTCGACCGTGTTGTCGTTCAGGTTGATGTGCGTGACTTCGACATCGGCGGGGAGAGACGTTTCGTCAATGGCGTAGTTGTGGTTCTGCGACGTGATTTCGACAGCGCCCGTCAAGAGATTCTTGACCGGATGGTTGCAGCCGTGGTGGCCGAACTTGAGCTTGGAAACCTTAGCACCGAGAGCAAGGCCGAGGAGCTGGTTACCAAGGCAAATACCCATGAGAGGGATCTTGCCGAGGAGCTGCTTGACCATGTTGTAAACCTGCGGGAGGCTGTTCGGGTCGGCAGGGCCGTTGGAGAGGAACACGCCATCCGGCTTCTGTTCCATGATCTTTTCGTAGCTCGTGCCAATCGGCATCACCGTGATGCGCATGTCCTGTGCGGCGAGGTTTCTCAAGATGTTCGTCTTGATACCGAAATCAAGAGCGACAATGTGGTACTTGCCTTCGTTATTGAATTCGTAGCCGTTCGGGTCACTCACCTTGCTCGCGTAGTCCTGACCATCGAGACCTTCCCAGGCCTTTGCCTTTGCGATAGCTTCAGCTTCGGTCATTTCCGTGTCTTCGACATGGAGGTAAGCCTTCTGGGCACCGTGGGTGCGGAGGTGGAGCGTGAGGGCGCGAGTATCGACGCCTGCAATGCCAGCCTTTTTCTGGGCGAGCATGTAATCATGAAGCGATTCTTCGTTCAGTTCCTTGGAAACCCAGTCGAGGGAGTTCACGACAATGCCGTTCAAGAAAACCTGGCGGGATTCGGACTTTTCAAAGTTCGTAGCGTAAGCGCCAACTTCGGCCGTGGTGAAAACCACGAACTGACCGGCATAAGACGGGTCGGTCAAAATCTGCTTGTAGCCAGCCATACCGGTATTGAACACGGCTTCACCTACGGTGTCTTTCTTTTCGCCAAAGGCGTAACCGTGGAATACGGCTCCGTCAGCCAAGGCTATAAAAGCCTTGCGCTCGCGCTTTGCTTTCCATTGAAATTTTTCGTTCATGATTTACTCGTTGCTAGAATGTAAAAAGGCTGTGTATAAAAAGAAAGGCAAAAGCTAAATGCCTTTGCCTTAAAAATAAAACTCTTAAAAAAATGAATAGTCTTGTCAAAAACTGAAACCCAACCGACCTTTTTGTGGGCCGAAACTGCTTCCTTGAAGGCGAGTTCGAAGTCGACAAGTTCCATTCTTTTCATCGGGGGCTAATTATAGTAAATTGACAGGTTTACGACAATCCATTATTTAAGATTTTTTGTTTTTTAATTTTTCTCGTCTGCGGCTTTGAGGAGTCCGAGGAAGAGCGGTGCCGGGTGGATCAGCGAGGACTTCAGTTCAGGGTGGAATTGGCAGGCCATAAAGTAGGGGTGGTCCGTGAGTTCCATAATCTGCATAATGTCTTCGTTGGCAGCTTTTCCGGAGAAAACGAGCTTTTGCTGATTTGCACCGGTCGGATCGCCCTTTTCAATCTGTTCGACATACTGCGGGTTCACTTCGTAACGGTGGCGGAAGCGTTCGCGGATGGCGGTAGAACCGTAAACCTGGGCGGCAAGGCTGTTTTCCTTTATGACCACGTCGTGACCACCGAGGCGCATCGTCGCGCCCAAGTCCTTGATGTGTTCCTGGCCGGGGAGGAACGCAATGACCGGAACTTCGACGTGGTTCGTTTCGCTTTCCATTTCGACCGTACCTGCACCCTGCATACCGCAGACGTGGCGTGCAAATTCCACGACGGAGAGCTGCATACCATAACAGATGCCAAGGAACGGAATCTTGTTTTCGCGCACGTAGCGGATGACCTGAATTTTGCCTTCGATACCGCGGCTACCGAAACCACCCGGAACGATGACTGCATCAATTCCCTTGAGAGCTGTTTCGACAGAAACGGTACCATTTTCAATTTTTTCCGTATCGACCCAGCGGATGTTGGCATGCAAATCCAAATGGGCGGATGCATGTGTAATCGCTTCGACAACAGATGCGTAAGAATCTTCGAGGGCAAGGTACTTGCCGCAAATGGCAACGGTAAGCGTCTTGCGCGGATTTACAGAATTGCGCTTGAGGGCGTCCACGAGCTTGCTCCATTGATCGAGCTTGGGCGGGGCGTAAATGCCTAGCGTCTTGGAAAGAATCTCGGGAATGCCTTCGGCATCGTAAACGAGCGGGCATTCGTAAACGTGCTTCACGTCAATGCCAGAGATGATGTGGTCAGCTGGCAGGTTGCAGAACAAGCCGATTTTTGCCTTGAGGTGCGGCTTGATATATTCTTCGCAACGGCCGATGACAATTTCCGGGTAAATGCCAAGCTTGTTCAAGTCACGCACAGACATCTGCGTGGGCTTGGACTTCTGTTCGTTCACGCCAGACGGAATCGGGACGTAGGTGAGGTGTACGAAAATCGCATTGTGGTCGCCAACTTCGTGACTTAGCTGGCGAGCGGCTTCGATGTAAAACTGGTTTTCGAGATCGCCTACGGTACCGCCGATTTCAATCAACAGCACATCCGCTTTTTCCTGGTTTGCAATTCTGTAAAACTGTTCCTTGATAAGGTCTGTCACGTGCGGGATGAACTGCACCGTATGACCGAGATAGTCGCCGCGACGTTCCTTTTCGAGAATCATCTTGAAAATGCGACCCATCGTGAGGCTCCAATCTTTCTTGGCTGTCACGTTCAAAAAGCGTTCGTAGTGGCCGAAGTCCATATCGCATTCGCCACCGTCATCCAAAACAAAAACTTCACCATGTTCGGTCGGGTTCATTGTGCCTGGGTCTGTGTTGAGGTAACCATCGCACTTGACCGGAACCACCTTCATTCTAGCAGAAAGCAGCGCCCCGATGGACGCTGCCGCTACCCCTTTGCCGAGTCCGGAGATGACGCCTCCGGTGACGATAATAAACTTAGTCTTTCCGTTGTATCTATGCTGTAATGCCATTTTAACTTTCCTAATTTACACAAATTGTAATTCTTTTTGTCGCTATAAGCAAAAGGCGTGCCAAAAATGGTAATTTGGCGATTTTTGCGAAATTTTCAACAACGGGCTCAAACGCTACGCAAAAATGTTTTACATAAAATGTAATTTTTCGTTTTTATTTTACACTATATGTAATTGTATTTTACAAAAAAGAGCGTGCATTTCTGCACGCCCATTTATAGATCCCGACACAAAGCAGGAATCTCTAAGTCTTATTACTTCACAACCTTGTAGGTCTTGTCGCCGACGATGACGAGGAAGTTGCCTCTGCTATTGATGCGGACTTCTTGCATGGCAGAGCTTGTCTTTGCAGACTTGAGCACGCGACCATTTACGTCTGTAATGGCGAACTTGGTGCCAACCACAGCGTTTTCAATAACGATGGCGCTATTGGTAGACCAAACTCTCACAGCGTTGTTCAACTTAATCTTGGACCCAATGGCGATGGTTTCCGGCTTTGCGCTAACCTTGTAAAGCTTGCAAGATTCGAAAGCGTAGAACGTGGTATCCTTTTCAATCTTCACACCACAGTATTCGCTTGCTTCGACAGACTTTTCTTCGACAGTCGGCTTCGGCTTCCAAATCTTGAAGTTACCGCTCAAGTGGAGCATGGCGAGGTAGTGGACCAAGCCATCATAGTAGCGGTACTGACCGGTCATGAACTTCGTGTTCCAAGCGTTCTGGAGATTCTTCTTGATTTTTTCTTCAGAATCAGCAGTGCTTCTCAAGGCGATGGCGGCAACTGCGTTTGCACCGGCTTCGCCCTGCGTGTACTGTTCCTGCGGATTGGAACCGTCCCAGTTAAAGCGAGCGTGCTGATAGCCGTCCTTTTCAAAGAAATTGATGATGCGATTTGCCATTTCAATTTCTCTGGTAGAGTCAGCACCGAACAGGTAATAGTCCATACCGAAGTTCATAGCGCAACGCATGGCGTCGTACATGTACTTGGTGGAGTTGGAGTTGTAAGAATAGGACTGCGGCTGACCATTGAAGGAGCTGTAGTCGGCAAACAAGCCAGAGCTCGTGTTAGAAGACTTGTAAAGGTGATCACGTGCAGCGGTGACGGCCTTTTTCCACTTGTCAGTATCCTTTTCTGCCCAGCGGGAGAAGAGTTCCAAGTAAGCAGGCAAGTCATAAGACGGGTCAGAGAAATCGTTTCCGTTGCCGAGCGGCTGGAACACGATAATGTAGTTGCCCTGGTTAAAGAGCTTGTGGCTTGGGTTGTTCCACATCTTGTCCATGATGTACAGAGCGTCTTTTCTGTACTGATCATCGTCCCAGCGGTTTGCTGCGAACAAGAGAGACATCATAAAGTACATTTCGCCATCAGGTGCGCAGTTGTCGTCACCGCCCATGCCGCTATCGTTGCGCTGCCAGGCAAAGTAACCGTCCCAGTCACCACCCTTGTGCCACATGTGGTTCTTGGCCCATTTCCAGAGCTTGTCAAATTCTTCTTTGTGACCTGTCTGCACGGCAATCATCATGCCGTAAGACATACCTTCGGAGCGAACGTCATTGTTGTTGATATCCTTGATGTAACCTTCGTTACCATTGTCGAAGAACACCTTGGAATTGTTGTCGCCCTTAAAATAGTGTTCCCACATCGCATCCATTTTTTCTTTGATTTCTGCGTCGGTCTTGCCCAAGTAGGTCTTGAACGGGCTTTCATAGTTGCCGGTGTAATATGCGCCGTTGAACTGGGAACCATCTTTTTCGCAGTCCGGGCCATAGTAAGCGCCGTTTTCATCAAAGAAATTACCTGCGGTATCAGCTGCAGTTGCCATGGCGGCACTGAACAGCAAGGAGAGAGAGAATGCACAAACTTTTGTTGATTTCATGACAACAATTATATTTTCATTTTGCCACTTTTTATAGTGGTTTAGACAAAATCCCGATGTAAGTTTTTACAACAAAAAGAAGTTTATCAAAAAAAATCACCCGTCTTTCGACGAGTGATTTTGTCTTCGGTTTTGATGTGCTTAAATCGTTTTACGAGTGATGCGCATTTCTACTAGCGACTAGTAAATGAAAAGCATCTCACGATATTTCGGAAGCGGCCACTTTTCGTCCGGAACAATCTTTTCGAGAGAGTCCACAACCAAGCGGAGGTCGAGCATACCGTTCAAGATATCTTCGTGCTTCCCTGCGAGAGCCTTTTCCATCACTTCGATAGCAGCGAGTAACTTCTTGATGCTTTCGCCAAGCGGCTTGGCGTAAGAATCGAGAGCCGGGAAGCCCTGGTTCAGAGCCATTTCGTTTGCCTTGAGAGCAGCGGAGTAAGCTTCGATGGCCTGCGGGAGGATGATGTCCTTAGCCATGTCGCGAGCGATTTCACCTTCGATGTGAATCTTCTTGTGGTAGTCTTCCATGTTGACTTCGTAGCGGGAATCGAGTTCGCGCTTGTTGAACACGCCGTATTTTTCGAAGAGGGCGACGTTTTCTTTCTTGGTGAGTGCCTGGAGTGCTTCCATGGTGGTGCGGGTATTCGGGAGGCCGCGCTTTGCTGCTTCTTCAACCCATTCGTCGGTATAGCCGTTGCCGTTGAAGATAACGCGCTTGTGTTCCTTAACAATCTTCTGGAGAAGGTTCTGGAGTTCTTCGTGGAACTTGTCTGCAGAAACGTTGGCAAGCTTGTCTGCAATGATGTCGAATGCTTCGGCAACAATCGTGTTGAGGATAACGTTCGGTTCAGAGCAACTCTGGCTAGAACCCGGTGCACGGAATTCGAACTTGTTGCCAGTGAATGCGAACGGAGAAGTACGGTTACGGTCCGTAGCGTCACGCGGGAGTGGCGGGAGAGTATCAGAACCGAGCTTGAGAGCGCCAGCCTGCTTGCTGGACTTCGGATCGCCCTTTTCGAGCTGGTCGACGACGTCAGCAAGCTGGTCGCCGAGGTACATGGAGATGATTGCCGGAGGAGCTTCGTTTGCGCCGAGGCGGTGGTCGTTACCAGCGCTTGCCACAGCCATACGGAGCAAGTCAGCGTGAGTATCGACGGCGTAAATCACAGCGCAGAGCGTGGTGAGGAAGATGGCGTTCTGGTGCGGGTCCTTGCCCGGGTTCAAGAGGTTGGTCTTACCGTAGTTCACAGACCAGTTGTTGTGCTTACCAGAACCGTTGATGCCAGCAAACGGCTTTTCGTGGAGGAGGCAGACGAGTCCGTGACGGTCAGCGACCTGACGGAGGACTTCCATAATCTGCATGTTGTGGTCGCAAGCGAGGTTCACTTCTTCGAACATCGGAGCAAGTTCGAACTGAGCCGGAGCGACTTCGTTGTGGCGGGTCTTAGCCGGAATGCCGAGCTTCCAGAGTTCCTTTTCCACATCGTTCATGAAGTTCAAAATGCGAGACGGAATGCTACCGAAATAGTGGTCTTCCATCTGCTGGTGCTTTGCCGGAGCTGCACCGAACAAGGTGCGGCCAGCCTGATAAAGGTCCGGGCGCTGGAGGTAGAAACGCTTGTCGACGAGGAAGTATTCCTGTTCGGCACCGAGCGTAACAGTGACCTTCTGCTGGGCAACACCGAAGAGGCCCATGAGGCGGTCGGCGGATTTCTGCAAAGCCTGGATAGAACGGAGAAGCGGAGTCTTCTTGTCGAGAGCTTCACCAGTGTAGCTACAGAATGCAGTCGGGATGCAAAGGGTTGCGCCGTTGCCGTGACGCTTGATGAATGCCGGGGAAGTCGGGTCCCAAGCGGTGTAACCACGAGCTTCGAAAGTAGAACGGAGACCGCCACTCGGGAAAGAAGATGCGTCCGGTTCGCCGACGATCAAGTTCTTGCCGCTGAAAGCGAGGATTGCCTTGTCGCCTTCGGGTTCCAAGAAAGAGTCGTGCTTTTCGGCAGTGGAACCGGTAAGAGGCTGGAACCAGTGAGTAAAGTGAGTAGCGCCGCGATCAAGGGCCCACTTTTTCATGCCGTGTGCAACTTCGCCAGCGATGCTCGGGTCGAGCGGTGCGCCGTCATCGATAGTTGCAAAAAGCTTTTTGCAGATGTCTTTCGGCAGGTAAGTGCGCATGGCGTCGGCGTTGAAAACGTCTTCACCATAAAAGTCGATATTTGCGGGGGCTGCGGCCATGTTTGCGCCTGCTGCTTCGCTCGCGATTTCCTTGATTGCTTTTAATCTATATGCGTTGCTCATTTGGCAAACTCCTTATTGTTTTTTGTTTTTCGCAGCCCTATTTGCAAAAAACGTGCCAAAATGGAATTTGAATGATTTTACGCGAAAAAAGTGTAATTTGCGGGTTCCTAGCCCTCTTTACAAAATGCGATGTTTTCCAATTTTTGGAAAAACGAATGTTAATTTACAGAAAGTGTAAAAACAGGATGTAAAAAAGCGTTTGAACTAAGCCTTTCGTAACCAACTTGGGCTTTATTTGACAAAAACCTTTACAATTCATAATTTTGACGTAGAAAAGTAAGCTCGTATAGCGTGTTTTTCATGAAAATTTGGCTTTTTTTGTTAATTACATCAATATTATGGGGAGCTTGTAGCAATAGCAGTAGCTCGTCCAACGATATTGTACCCGACGTCGAACCCGAACCTGAAATAATGGAGGGCATGCAGGTCATCAAAGGCGGTGATCTGGTTTTGGGGAGTAACGAATCTTCGTTCAGGGCTGCTGAACGCCCTGTCATGAAAGTCCATCTCGATTATGAATTTTATTTAGATGTTCACGAAGTTACTTGTGGGAGCTATCGAATTCTCGCGAAAAAAGGCAAGGTGAAAGACTTTGGCGAATGCGCAAACGATGATCTACCATTAGCCAATGTTACTTATTTCGACGCCGTTCTTTATGCAAACGCCAAAAGCGTTGAACTTAACTACGATACCGCTTACACGTACACAAAAGCAACTTACGATACCGAAGGCCATTGCACAAATCTAGAAGGTTTTGCGTTCCATCCTGAGGCAGACGCTTTTCGACTTCCAACAGAAGCAGAATGGGTCCTCGCCTCATCGCGCAGCTGGAATCCCAAAGAAAAAAGCTGGAATTCTGAGAATTCCGAATTTCATGCGCACCCCGTCTGTACCGCAGGAAAGGATGCTCAAGGATTTTGCGACTTGGCAGGAAATGTAAAAGAGTGGGTGAACGACTGGGCTGGAACGTTCCGCGACACGACTGTTACAAATTATGTCGGTGCTCCTGATGGTGGCGCTGTTGGGGAAAGAGTTTTAAAAGGCGGATATTATTCAGACCGCGCATCAGAAATAAATTTGGTTTCCCGTGGCGATGATTACACCGTAGAATCTTCATCTCATGCAGAACGAATTGGGTTCCGACTCGCTTTTGGAAAAATTCCATCTCCGACATGGCTTGATGATAATGGCAAAGTGCAACAGAGCATAGTCTCTCCGCTTGCAAGCGCTGCCGCCTTAAAAGCTCATACTGGAACATACAACATGATTCTCGCATTCCGTAATGACATTAGCGGGAATCTTGCTTACATCAATTACAATGACGGAACGCTATCCGTTACAGAAATTGAAGACACTTTGGAAGTTTACCATCCCGATATTTCGCCTGACGGAAAACATGTAGCATTCTGCACTCGATTTGAAGGTATTGCTGGAGAATCCCGCCTTTACATTCGCGACCTGAACGCAAACGGTTCAAATCTTGTAAAGCTCGATGTTCCAAGCGCTGCAATCCCGCGTTGGCGCGTTGTAAACGGCGACACGGTTATCGTTTACGTCACGGATGCTGGCAACAACAAAGACGAAACCGCATTTACAGCGACGAGTACGTGGCAAGTAAAATTCGCAAATGGCAAATTTGGCGTCCCAGAAAAACTTTTTGATGGAGCTTATCACGGTGGCATTAGTGAAGACAACAAACTCGCTGTTACAGGTGCAAGATTGTTGCGTGCCCTCTTTGCGGATTCTGGTTCTGACATTACACAAAAATCGAACTCTGCTATATGGTACAATAACGAACAAGCTTGCAATGCGTCCCTAGCACAAGACGGCAGCAAGCGCACTGCATTCCTTGATTTCGCCGGAGAAACCGGTACAGCATTTGTCGGAACTCCATACGCCACGCACGAACGCATCTTCATCGCTGACAGCAATGGCAAATTGTTGCAGAGCGTCAAATCTCCTGATGGCTATACTTTCGATCACAGCGAATGGGCGACTGATGGGGAACGTTCCAACATCGTAGCGACTCTTGTCAATATAAACGGAGCCCATACGAAAATTGTGCTTGCAAACCCAACCGACAATAGCATTTTGGAACTTGCCGAAGGCGATGAACTCTGGCACCCCAATTTATGGGTAAAAAAAGTGATCAAGAATGATTCAGTTCCCAAAGACACGTTCCAGCTTAATCCCGACAGTGCGGGAATTTACTTTGTACCGGGCACGTCAGAAATAGCCGTCAAGTGGCGCTATAAAATTGATTTGCTTTGGCATCAATACGACTCGCTAAACACAGTCATTCTCGGATCGTCGCGAGCGCTTCACGGTGTTATCCCGTCGCTTTTCGATCAAAAGTTCAAGGCGCTCAATATGGCAAATTCAAACAGCATGCTCTATTGCGCAAATTTCATTTTTGAAAATTATGTTCTGCCGCATGTCAGCCACCTCAAATACATCGTCATTTCCGTTGATATGGATATCTGGTTCAATACGGCGCCCAACAGCTTCTTGTTAAACAACCACCGCAATTATCCTGGTTTTGCATACGACGAAGATCATAATTACTGGAAAGACGCCATTCCAAGCAAGCTCGCAGAATACACAAGAAAATCACCGGGGTATTCTAAATTCGAACCTTTATTGAACACCATGGGTTACGAACAACTTGAAGCCGCAGGGTGGGGAGAACCAAAAGTCTGGACAGACAGTTTGTGGCCAAACCGATTCCCCAATCTTTATTACGACAACTTTAATTTATTGAAAACGATTATTGAAGAATGTGAAGCACGAGAAATTTACGTCATTGGCGTCATCTTCCCGCAGAACCCCGCATACAAAAATACCGGTGCACTCGGATTCCACGGAATACAGAGGAGCAAGGCTCCCGCGCTCATCAAGGAACTCGCCGATTTACACGATGAACACCCCAACTTTGTCCTTATGGACGAAAACAAGATGGGGGAGCACGACTACACCGACGACATGGCTTTTGACTGCAACCATCTAGCCCACGAAGGGGCTATTCAAATGACCAAGCGACTGGATTCTCTTTTGCAAACTTTGCCGTAAAATCCACGAAACTCCATTTTACGCTTGCTTTTTTGTGCAGTTAATATTATATTTAGTGAACAAAAAGGCAAGTAAACAAGTGTGTCGTTAAAAACGATGGGCAAAAATGGATTTACGCGATAAACTGAACATTCTAGGCGATGCCGCCAAGTACGATGTTTCATGCTCGTCGAGCGGTTCCAAGCGCAATTCGCCAAAAGGCGGAATGGGGTGCGGGCACAGCTCGGGCATTTGCCATACGTGGAGCGCCGATGGGCGCTGCATTTCGCTATTGAAAGTGCTGTTCAGTAATGCCTGTAAGTACGATTGTGCTTATTGCGTGAACCGACGCAGTAACGATATCCCACGAGCGACTTTTACTCCCAAAGAGCTTATCAACCTTATGTTGGAATTTTACCGCCGCAATTACATTGAAGGGCTTTTCTTGAGCTCAGCCGTGATTGGCTCGCCAGATTACACGATGGAACTGTTAATTAAGGTGGCAAAGGAATTGCGATTGGTACACCATTTTGGCGGTTACATTCATTTAAAGGCGATCCCCGGCGCAAGTTCTAGGCTTTTGTTCGAGGCCGGGCTTTATGCCGATCGCAGCAGCGTGAATATCGAAATTCCTTCGGACAAGCAGTTGCAATACCTCGCGCCCGAAAAGAATTTTGCATCCATTTACCGCCCGATGAATTTCTTGGCGGAACGCAAGCTTGAATACAAAACGGACAAGTCCAAGTACTCTCCGAAGTTCTTGCCGGCAGGGCAGAGCACACAGATGATTGTCGGAGCGTCGGGGGAGACCGACTTCCAAATTTTGACGCTTTCGGCGGGATTTTACAAGCAACAGCAAATGAAGCGTGTTTATTTTTCGGGGTATGTTCCGATAAATGCAGACAAGCGCTTGCCTGTAATTACCACAAAACCGCCGCTTTTACGCGAACACCGGCTTTATCAGGCCGACTGGCTCATGCGCTTTTACAAGTTCGAGTACAACGAGATTCTTGACGAGAAAAATCCGTTCCTGGACCCAGATTTGGATCCGAAAGTGATGTGGGCACTCCGCCATCCGGAATGTTTCCCAGTCGATTTGCAGACTGCCGATTACGAGATGATTTTGCGCGTGCCCGGCATTGGCGTGAGGTCTGCACAGCTCATTGTCAGCGGAAGGCGTTATTCTAAAATCAGATTCGAACATTTGAAGAAAATGGGGGTGGTGCTCAAGCGCGCGAAATACTTCATCTACGATAGCGACGTGCCGCGAGAACTCCACAAGCTTTACCCCGAAATGATTCGTCCCTTGCTCATAGCGGGCAAACCCAAGAACGATCAACTCGACCTATTCGACTCCATGCCCGCAGCGCTGCCACAGCCAAAAGCCGCACCATCCACTAACGCTTTGTCAATCGCAAACAACTAACCATTCTCATCTCGTCATCCTGAACGCGAAAGCGTGAAGGATCCAGTTAAGTTTCGCATCAAAATTATGTCCCTCGCGATTCATTACGATTCTACTTTCGACGGCTTCTTGAGTGCCGTTTTCGAGATTTACCGCCAACATCTCGATGTTTCTTGCTTTGTCGCCGAACGCACGTACGAAGCGGAACGTGAAGCGGCAACCGACCTTTTCGCGCACCCCTTCCACGTTGAAACGTCTGAAGATTCCGCCAACCGCCTCAAACGAGCTATTACCAAAGCAGCAAGCAAGGACATATTGAATTTACTCGAAACGTGTTTCCGTTCCGAAGACGCGAACATTGAGATGAACATTCTTGCGTACTTGCGCAAGCTTTTTGCGGGGCTAGACCCGAATTACGGTCGCAATCCGTCAAGTCTCGAAATGATTCCGCTCATTACCATCGCGCGTTCCGTACGTCGCGAAATGGACAACATGTATGGAATGGTGCGTTTCAACAAAGCGCCCGATGGCATGTATATCGCCGAAATCGAACCGAAGTACGACATTCTCGAAATGATTGTCGGGCATTTCCGGTGCCGTTTCCCCAACGGCACATGGGCGATTATTGATGTCAAGCGTGGCTTTGGCGTCTATTACGAGAATTACCGAACACATTTTGTAACGGTTCCCGACCCGAGTTACATTTCAGCGCACGCCCCTCCAGATGAATTTACTCGTATGTGGAAGTCTTACTACGACACGATGGCGATCAAGGAGCGGCTCAACCCGCGCCTTCTTCGACGTTGCCTGCCTGTACGCTACTGGAAACATCTTCCTGAACGTTCGTTATCGAACTACTCGGCGAAAAACATCGGAAATGTAGTGCCGCCGCAACTTCCATCTGAAGTCGCCAAATCAAACGCGTCAGCATCCATAAGGCTCAAATAGCCGAGCTTACGCCTTGTGGCACATATTTTGCTTGAAAAGTCCATGGTTGAGCGCTGAATTTTTTATATATGCGAAAAAATTTTGGCTCTAAAATACATTTAGTTGTATATTTATAATGGATTAATTGACATTATGGAGAAAATTAAAGACATGAACGGCTCATCTGTGAAACCGGGCTTTTTCGTTCAAGATTCTTTTCTGTATAGCAAGGACAACGAAAAGGTTGTTCTTCGTGGTGTAAACCACATGTTTATTTGGACGGATCGTGAAGGCAAGACCATTCCCGAAATTGCAAAGACTGGCGCAAACTGTGTAAGAATTGTTTGGAATACTCGAGGCCGCATCAGCGACCTCGACAACATTATTTCGCTTTGTATTGCCAACGGCATGATTCCTATCCCGGAAATTCATGACACGACCGGTAACTGGGACCGCCTGAGCGACGCCCTTGAATTTTGGCTTCGCGAAGAAACACTCCAGATGATTTACAATCATCAGGAATACTTGATTTTGAACATCGGTAACGAACCGGGCGACAAGGCCCAGAGCGCCGATGAATTTTTCAATGCCTACAACATCATCGTAACAAAGCTCCGCGCCTCTGGAGTGCGTGTGCCGATTATGATCGACGCCGATGAATGGGGCCAGAACGAAAAGAATTTGTTGAACGTGGGCCCGAAGCTTTTGCAGGCAGACCCCGAACACAACTTGATTTTCTCGATTCACATGTGGTGGCCGACCGAACGCCACAATCCGGTGGCTACAGGCTACGAAACCGTCAAGGATCGCATCAAGGGGACGCTCGAAGAATCCCTCAAGCGTAAGATTCCGCTGATTGTCGGCGAATTTGCTCCGGTGGCTGCAGGCGGTGTTCGTGAAATTCCGTACAAGTTTATCATGTCGGAATGCGAACGCTTGAACATCGGCTGGCTCGCATGGAGTTGGGGTCCGGGTAACTTCGACAGTCCGGAAATGGACATGACAGTTCACGGCTCCTACAACACGCTTATTGGCTGGGGCAAGGAAGTCGCTGTCGATAGTCCTCTCGGCATCCAGAATACGAGCGTGATTCCAAACTTTATCCAGAATAAGGATTTCACAACCGGCTCTCAGGGAACTGGTGCGAATATCATTGAAAACGGCGAATTCAATGCCGAAGATCCGCTTTCTGGCTGGACAACCGACTTCTGGGGTGGAAAGGGCGATGTGACCGTCAAGGATGGCGTTGTGCATTTCGACATCAAGAAGGGCGGCAAGGATTCCTGGAATCTCCAGTTCAAGCAGCATTTCGCGCTCCACAAGGGTGTAACGTACATCTTTAGCATGCGCGCCAAGGCTGACAAGCCGCGTACGCTCAACGTGAACATCAAGAAGGACTGCGAAAGCTATACACCGTATGCAAACGGCCGTATTCTCGACTTGAGCACGAGCTGGCAGAACTTCAGCTGGAAATTCACGATGAAGGAAGAGACCGACGTCGACGCCGTGCTCATCTTCGACATGGGCGGCGTGCCGATATCCTGGAATCTCGCAGACGTTTCGCTCGTTCACGCCCGCAGCGTTGCCGACCGTTTGAATAGAACGTTCCAGCGCAACGTGCAAAAGAACTCCGGTTACTTCAACGCACCGAACGGCCCGTGGGAACTGCACCTGTACTCCACAGATGGCAAACTCCTCGAGATTCTCGACAAGGGTAAGGGCGGGGAAGGCATGCGTCAATACCCGAAGATCGAACGCAGCGGCATCATGGTCATCAAAGACCTCGGATAAAACATCATTTTGTCATTCCGGCCTCCGCGCCGGAATCGCCTATTTACGAAAAAGCGCAATCCCTCGTGGATTGCGCTTTTTCTTTGTCATTTCACGAAATCAAAAAATGCGGCAGGATCAGTGCCAAAAATTTCACCGAGCTTAACAGCCATTTTTCGAGATACCGTTCTTCGACCGTTTTCCATAGCGCAAAGATTCTGCACCTGAATACCGAGTTTTTCTGCAAGAGTCACTTGAGACCAATTGCGCAAATCCCTATTTGCGACAATCATTTCCCCTGGTGTAGTATCAAGCGATTTAAACCATTCCGTTTGTTCAAACGGTTCAGATTCGTTGTCGTCGCTAACAATTACATTTTCGGGTTTATAAGTGTCACGCAAAAAGCGTACAAGTGGGGCAGGAATATGTTTCGCTCTGATTTCAATACGGGGCCTTTTCACGACTGCCAGCATAGTACACCTCTATATTTATAGATCCGTCTTTACATGTCCAGCATGCTACCCAATTTAAAGCGAGATGACAATGGTATGTCTCGTTTCCAAGTTTTGAGTAATGCCAAAATAGTGGTTGAATCGGACCAGAAACTTTCAATGATTGCAGAAGAGCCTTAAACTTATTTTGTACAGCTTTAGGCATAGTCATTGCATTTTTCTGAGCCCGTTTTGTTACGGTCACATTATACATAATATAATCAATTTTTGATTATTCGTCATTGATTATTTTTGTAAATGGCATCTTTATATTTTTAATGTCGTTTTGTGATGCATCTTTCATGCGCTTATCTCCTTAAATTAAAAAAGACATCCAAATTTTTGGATGTCGCAGCGCATTATTCAGAAACGCAAAAGAAATGTAAGTTATATAGATTTTTTGGCAAGGCACCCATTGTAAAAAGGGTGTAAATTCGCTTATTTACGCGTTCGCGGACTTGGCGTTTAGCTTTTGCATGAGTGGGATGAGTCCACCGCCAATGGAATTGCCAATCGTAATCGCGACAAGTGCCTTGAGCATTGTCGTTGAAAAATCGCCTGCCAGCGAGAAGTAGAACATGTCTGCAATGCAGTGTTCGAAACCGCTTAAGATAAAGACCATCACCGGGAGGAACACGATAAATACTTTCCCGACCTGGTTTTCTACGTTCTTGTAGCCGTCAGCAGCGATGAACATGAGCATCCCGCAGAAAATTCCGAGCACGAGCAAACTAGCAAAACCATCACCGTCCTTGATAACGCAAAGAGCATTTGCATTCGCTTGAAGTGCCGCTCCATAGCGAGTCGCTGCCATTAACTTCGCGAAAACGAACGTTCCAATGAAATTTCCGAGCCAGACAATTCCCAAAAAGCCCCAATAATTAATCTTTTTGTTGACGAAATAGCCGACCTTGCCTGTAAAAAGGTTGAATCCGAAATTCAAAATCGTAAAAAGCCCCAGTCCGAACAAGAACGACCCGAGGATCTTATTGTCGCAAGAAAGGTAAACCGTTCCGCCGAGCCCAATGCACAAACCGGAGTAAATAGACTTGATAAAATTAATCATGGCGCCAAATTTAAAATTTTTAAACAACGCTCATTTTCCAATTTTTGTCTACAAATACGTTATAAAACTTAAATTTTCACTACTTTATGATTCTGAAGGCGTTTTTTGCGAAAACAAGGTCTTTATGGACGTTAATCTTTTGGCTAGAAATGTAAAAGTCTAGTTGAAAGCTCCAGTGATACTACAAAAAATGCATTTTTAGACAGAAAAGATGAAATTGGAAAATAAAGAATCTGAAAAACATAACACAGCATTCAAAGAAGTCTAATAAGAGCAAATTCATCAAATTTAGATTTACGTATTTTGTAAAAATTCAAAATTTAATTTCAAAAACTGTAAACCGTGTTTGCGTCAAATTTTAGAGATTCTGTTCAGAAATTTCATTCTTTTACATTTTTAACCGCTTTTTCATGAATTGAAGCGGGCTTTACGCATTTTGTCGCGAGTTGGCACAGTTTTTGCATAAAGGGCGCAAAAACTAAAAAGGATTTCTATGCAAGCACAAGCTCTTTATGATCCAGCCAACGAACATGACGCCTGCGGCGTCGGCTTGGTCGCCAATATAAATAATATCGCTTCTCACCAGATTGTTGTCCAGGGTATCACCGTCTTAAAGCGCCTCCTCCATCGTGGTGCAACGGGTGGCGACCCGGAAACGGGTGATGGTGCCGGCCTTCTGCTTTCGATGCCGCACAAGTTCTTCCACAAGATCTACAACGATCTTCCGAGCCGTTACGGCGTGGCGATGATCTTTGTCGAAAATACTGTGGCTGCCGATTCTGCCGATGCAGAAATTGAAAAGCTCGCAGCTGCTGAAGGAGCTCCGGTCGTTAAGATCCGTGAAGTTCCGGTGGATCCGTCCGCTATCGGCCACACGGCTCGCGAAACACTTCCGCACATCCGTCAGTACATTTTTGACGGTTCAAAGTTCGAATCGAACGAAGCGTTCGAAATCAAGCTGTTTGTGCTCCGCCGCTTGATCGAAAAGTCTGTCAAGAACCTCTATATCTGCTCTTGCAGCTCCAAGACGATTGTTTATAAGGGACTCTTGCTCGCCACACAGATCGAAGGCTTTTACAAGGATTTGAAGGATAACGATTTCGAAAGTGCTATCGCGCTTGTCCACCAGCGTTATTCGACCAACACGTTCCCGACCTGGCCTTTGGCCCATCCGTTCCGTTACCTCGCTCACAACGGCGAAATCAACACGCTCCGCGGTAACCTGAACAGCCTCAAGGCTCGTGAACCGTACCTCAAGAGCGACCGCATTGGCGAAGATTTGCAGAAGTGCTTGCCGCTGATTGCCGCAGGCCAGAGCGACTCCGCTAGCCTCGACAACATGTTTGAACTTTTGGTGGCCGCTGGCCGTAGCCTCCCGCATGCGATGCTCATGATGATGCCGCAGGCTTGGGGTGCAAAGCATTACCTCGGCCGCGATGTGCGTGGTTTCTTCGAATACGAATCCATGTTGATGGAACCGTGGGACGGCCCGGCAGCGGTCGCGTTCTCCGATGGCGTGAACGCTGGTGCCATTTTGGACCGCAACGGTCTCCGTCCGGCACGTTACACTTTATGTAAAGACGGTTTGTTTGTCATGGCATCCGAAACGGGTGTGCTTGACATCGACGACGACAAGGTTGAAGAAAAGGGTCGTTTAAAACCGGGTGAAATCATTTACCTCGATATTGAAAACCACCGCATCTTGAAGAATGCGGAAATGAAGGCTCTCGTCGCCCGCAGCAAGCCATACCGCCGCTGGGTTGCCGAAAACAAGATGAGCGTTCGCGGCCTCTTCAGCGAAATCAATCCGTCTGACGTTCCTGCCGATTTGCTTATCCAGCAGAAGCGCTTTGGTTACTCTGCCGAAGACTTGAGCGTGATTTTGCAGCCGATGGCAAAGACGGGCGCAGAACCGCTCGGTTCCATGGGTAACGACGCCGCTCTCGCCGTGCTTTCTGACAAGCCGCAGCCGCTGTTCAATTATTTCAAGCAGCTGTTCGCTCAGGTGACGAACCCGCCGATCGACCCGATTCGTGAGGAACTCGTGATGAGCCTTACGACCTACATCGGTAACCACGGCAACATTCTCGAAGAAACTCCGGAACAGGCTCACCTCATCAAGATTCCGCGCCCGGTCGTGACCGAAGACGAAATCCGCCGTTTCGAAAACATCGGCGACAAGAGCTTTACTGCTAAGGTGCTCAAGATGCAGTTCCCGATTGGCGGCAATGGCGAAGTTCTCGAAGAAGCTTTGCAGAAGCTCGCTGGCGACGCCATCCGCGCCGTGCAGGACGGTTTCAACATCATCGTCCTTTCCGACAAGAACGTGGATTGGGGCTATGTCCCGATGCCGTCGCTCTTGGCTACCGCTTGCGTAAATCGCTCGCTCGTCGAAGCTGGCGTCCGCCCGGAAATCGGTTTGATTGTGCAGTCCGGTGAAGTCCGCGAAGTCATGCACTTTGCCCTTTTGCTCGGTTACGGCGCAACGGTCATCAACCCGTACCTCGCTCTCGAAAGCATCACGAACATGTGCCATACCGGCGAAATCAATGTGGATCCGGTCACGGCTGCAGCCAACTACATCAAGGCTGTGGACAAGGGTCTCTTGAAGATCATGTCCAAGATGGGTATCTCTACGCTCCGCAGCTACCGCAGCGCTCAGATTTTCGAAGCCGTCGGTCTCAACCGCGAATTTATCGACAAGTACCTCCCGGGTACTGCAAGCCGCATCGAAGGTATCGGCCTCAAGGAAATCGCTCAGGAAATCGACGCTCGTTGCCATATCGCTCTTGCCGACGCTAGCAGCGTCCTCAAGGAAGGCGGTCAGTACCGCTATCGCAGCGAAGGCGAACGCCACTTGTGGACTCCGCAGTCTATCGCTGCATTCCGCCAGGCTGTGCAGATGGGCGATTACGAAAAGTTCAAGGCTTACTCCAAACTCATTGACGACCAGTCCGAACGTCTCGCAACACTCCGCGGACTCTTCAAGTTCAAGGAAACGACTCCGATTGACATTTCCGAAGTCGAATCTCGTGAAAGCATTGTCAAGCACTTTGTCGCTGGCGCTATGAGCCTTGGCTCCTTGAGCCCGGAAGCTCACGAAACAATCGCTATCGCCATGAACAGCGTGGGTGCCATGAGCAACTGCGGTGAAGGTGGTGAAGACCCGGATCGCAATACTCCGGGGCCGAACGGTGAAATCCGCAGCTCTGCTATTCGCCAGATCGCTTCTGGTCGTTTCGGTGTGACAATTGACTATCTCCGTCACGCTAAGGATTTGCAAATCAAGATGGCTCAGGGTGCAAAGCCTGGTGAAGGTGGCCAGCTCCCGGCTCGTAAGGTGAACGAATTTGTGGCTCGCGTGCGTCACTCTATCCCGAATGTGTCGCTCATTTCTCCGCCGCCGCACCACGATATTTACTCCATCGAAGACTTGGCTCAGCTCATTTACGACTTGCACAACTCCAACCCGAAGGCTCGTGTTTCTGTGAAGCTCGTGTCTGAAGTCGGTGTCGGTACGATTGCAGCCGGTGTTGCCAAGGCTCACGCAAACGTCGTTCTCATCTCTGGTCACGATGGCGGTACGGGCGCATCTCCGCTCACTTCCATTAAGCATGCCGGTCTTCCGTGGGAACTTGGTATTGCTGAAGCGGAACAGACTCTCGTTTTGAACAATCTCCGTGGCCGCGTGAAGCTCCAGGTCGATGGTCAGCTCAAGACCGGTCGTGACGTTGTGATTGGCGCTCTCCTCGGTGCCGAAGAATTTGGCTTTGCCACGAACTTGCTCGTATCGCTCGGCTGCATTATGGACCGCCGCTGCCATACGAACCAGTGCCCGATGGGCCTTGCCACGCAGGATCCGGAACTCCGCAAGCACTTCAAGGGCAAGCCGGAATACGTCAAGAACTTCTTGTTCTTCATCGCTGACGAAGTCCGCGAAATCCTCGCAAGCCTCGGTCTCAAGAGCCTCCATGAAGCCTGCGGCCGTAGCGACTTGCTCGATGTGAACCACGCTATTGAATTCTACAAGGCAAAGCACCTCGACTTCAGCAAGGTCTTCCAGACTGTTGAAGGCTGCAAGTCCTTCGATGAAAATTATGAACCCGAAGAACTCGTCAACTTTGACCGCCGCGAAATTCTCCCGTTCGTGCAGGATTCCTTCAAGGAAGGCAAATCGGTTGAACTTTGCGCTATGATCCACAATACGGACCGTACGGTCGGTACAGAAACTTCTGGCTACGTGGATGACTTCTACGGTGCAAAGGGTCTCCCGGAAGATACGATCAAGATTCATTTGCAGGGTGTTGCTGGCCAGAGCTTCGGTGCATTCCTCGCTCCGGGTATTACTCTTGACCTTGAAGGTGAAGTCAACGACTTTATGGCTAAGGGACTCAGCGGTGGTAAGATCATCGTTCGCCCACCGCACAACGCAACGTTCAAGGCCGAAGACAACGTCATCGCTGGTAACGTCATCGGTTACGGTGGCACGAGCGGTAAGGTGTTCATCAACGGTCTCGCTGGCGAACGCTTCGGTATCCGTAACTCCGGTATGCTCCTCGTTTCTGAAGGCGTGGGTGACCATGGTTGCGAATACATGACGGGTGGTCGCGTGGTCGTGCTCGGTCGCGTGGGCGTGAACTTCGCTGCCGGTATGACGGGTGGTCTCGCTTACGTCTACGACGAAACAGGTCACTTTGACTTGAGCTGCAATGTGGATTCTGTGGACCTTGAAAGCGTGCTTCCGGGTACGGAAAGCGAAAAGGAACTCCTCGACATCATCAAGCAGCACGTCGAAGCTACTGGTTCTGCAAAGGGCAAGCGCATTCTCGAAGATTGGAATGATGCCCGTCCGAAATTTGTAAAGGTATTCCCGGTTGAATACCGTCACGCTTTAGCTATGCACACTCAGAAGTAAACCGGTACGGAGGATATAATGGAAACAGTACAGAGAATACAAGATGTTTACCGTCCGGTTGATGAACGTGTCAAGGACGTGAAAGAAGTTGAACGCTCGCTGACCGCTGTTGAAATTGTGGCTCAGGCCGGTCGCTGCTCGAATTGCGGCGTGCCGTTCTGCCACGGTGCAGGTTGCCCGCTCGGGAACCTCGTTCCGGAATTTAACGAAGCGGTTGCCGCAGGCGATATCCGCAAGGGTTACGATATCATTAGCAAGACGGCATTCTTCCCGGAATTCACGGGACGCGTTTGTCCGGCTCTTTGCGAATCTTGCTGCACACGTAACTTGAATGACGATGCAGTGATGGTCCGTCAGGTCGAAAAGTTCATGATCGAAACAGCCTTCGAAGAAGGCTGGGTGAGCCTCCCGACAGCAGAACCGAACGGAAAGACTGCCGCCGTGATTGGCGCAGGTCCTGCGGGCTTGTTTGCTGCCGAAGCACTTCGTCGCAAAGGCTTTGCCGTGACGGTTTACGAAAAGCACGAAAAGCCGGGTGGACTCCTGCGTTACGGCATTCCGAACTGGAAGCTCGAAAAGCAGGTGATTGACCGCCGCGTAGCTCTCCTCGAAGCCGCTGGCATCAAGTTTATTTGCAATACCGAAATCGGCAAGGATATTTCTGCGGAATACATCCACCGCAATTTCGATTACACGTTCCTCGCTATTGGTACGCCGAACGCTCGTGACTTGAAAATCCCGGGCCGTGAAGCCGAAGGCATTTACCTCGCTCTCGATTACTTGCACGGTGCCGAAATGCCTGATTGCAAAGATCCGGAAAAGTACAATGCCAAGGGCAAAAAAGTCTTGATCATTGGCGGTGGCGATACGGGTAACGACTGCGTGGGTAAAGCAATTCGTGAAGGATGCAAGAGCGTTCTCCAGGTGGAATTCATGCCGAAGCCGCCTGAGACTCGTTCTCCCTCTACGCCGTGGCCGGATTGGCCGTACTTGCTGCGCACAAGCTACGCACACCACGAAGGCGGCGAACGTCGCTGGAATGTTTCGTCCAAGCAGTTTATTGTCAAGGACGGTCACGTGGCAGGTGTCGAAGCAGTCCGTGTCGAATGGGATATGTCTCCGCTCGGCAAGCCGCTCAAGCCGAATGAAGTTCCGAATTCTACGGAAATCATCGAAGCTGATTTGGTCGTGCTCGCCATGGGCTTCACAGGCGTTCCGGCTGAAGGCCTCGTGAACGACTTGGGCTTGAAACTTACGCCGCGTACGGCAATCATCCCAGACCCTGCACGTAACATTTACGCGGTCGGTGACTGTGCTAACGGAGCTTCGCTTGTGGTTCGCGCCATGGCAAGCGCCAAGCAGGTCGTAAACCGACTCAAGTAATACATCTCCGTTCCTGAAACTCAAGAGTTTTACAATTTTTGTAAAACTCTTTTCTTGTTTTTACACATTTTGTAAAATATTTCATTTCCTGAAAATCTCTTAATTTTCAAAATCCTCGAAATTACTTCAAAATCACCACTTTTACTGAAATTGTAAAAGTGGCACGATTTTTGCCTATAGAGCGCGAATAGCGTAAAAAGGATTACATTTTATGTCTTTAAAATTTTCAAAATGGACTGGTCTCGGCAACGACTTCGTTCTCGTCGAACCTGGTGAGTCTTTCGACATGACTCCGGGCAAGGCTCTGGAACAGCGTGTAATTGAACTTTGCGATAGACGCTTTGGCATTGGCGCTGATGGGGTAGTCGTCGTAACTCCGATAAACGAAAATGTAAAAAGTAACGAATTTGAAATGCGCATCTTCAACGCAGACGGTTCCGAAGCCGCCATGTGCGGTAACGCCACGCGTTGTGTTGCAAAGTTTATCCAAAGTCGCGGTCTTAGCGATGATAGCAATTTTGTTTTGCACACCAAAAGCGGTCTTGTAAAGCCATCCGTTCTGCCGGATGGCCGTGTTTGTGTAAATATGGGCCTCCCGCGCGAATTCTTGGGAACGATCAAGCTCACAGCAGATACATTTGATTTTACGGGCGTAACAGTTTCTATGGGCAACCCGCATACCGTTATCTTCGTAGACGACATCGAAAAAATTCAGCTTGAAAATTGGGGACGCATCCTCGAAGTAGACAAGATTTTCCCTGACCGTTGCAACATCGAATTTGCACAAGTGATCAACGAAAATACGATTCGCATGCGCGTCTGGGAACGCGGTTGTGGCGTGACGATGGCTTGTGGCACCGGAAGCTGCGCAACGCTTGTTGCCGCTCAGCGCACAGGTCGCATCGGTCTCGAAGCAGACGTTGTCTTGGATGGCGGAACGCTTCACATCAAGCACGAAGAAGGCGGCCCAGTCTTTATGACCGGCCCCGCAAAAGAAGTCTTCAAAGGCGAAATCTAAATCGTTTAAACGAGTGAGCTCCTAAAACCTATTACCTAAAACCGAATACTTAAAAATGAACAATTCAATCATCAATCCGTACTACGATCGTCTTCCTGGCAGTTACCTTTTTTCAACGATTGCCAAGAAAATCAAGGAATACCAGGGCACCCACGAAAACGCAGACATCATCCGCTTGGGTATTGGCGATGTGACTTCTCCGATTATCCCCGCTGTGATCGAGGCCATGCACAAGGCTGTAAACGAAATGGGTGTCAAGTGGACGTTCCGCGGTTACGGTCCAGAACAAGGTTATGATTTCCTCCGTGAAGCCATTATCCGTGGCGAATACACTCCGCGCGGCATTGAAATGGATCCGAACGATGTGTTCGTGAGCGATGGTTCCAAGTGCGATGTCGCAAATATCCAGGAACTCTTCTCGGCTGACGCCAAAATTGCAATCCCGGACCCGGTTTACCCTGTGTATCTCGATAGCAACGTGATGGCTGGCCGTACGGGGGTTCTTCAGGACGACGGTCATTTCTCCGAAGTGACTTATCTCGCCTCAACGGCTGAAAACAACTTCCAGCCTGACTTGCCCAAGAATCCCGTCCAATTGATTTATCTTTGCAGCCCGAACAACCCGACCGGTACGGTGCTCACTCGAGAAACGCTCCAGAAGTTTGTGGATTACGCCAACGAAACTGGTGCAATTATTTTGTTCGATGGTGCATACAATTGCTACATCCGCGACGAAAAGCTCCCGCACTCCATTTACGAAATTCCAGGCGCTCGCACTTGCGCCATTGAATTCCGCAGCTTCAGTAAGACCGCCGGATTCACGGGCGTTCGTTGTGCATACACAATTGTCCCGCACGAACTTGAAAAGCTCCGTGCCATGTGGAACCGCCGTCAGTGCACTAAGTTCAACGGCGTAAGCTACGTGACACAGCGCGCGGCAGAAGCCATTTACACTCCGGAAGGCTGGGAACAGACAAAGGCCGTCATCAGCGGTTACATGGATACGGCTGCAAAAATCCGCAAGGAATTGACGGAATGTGGTTATACCGTTTTCGGTGGCGAACACGCTCCTTACATTTGGTGGAAGTTGCCCGAAGGCGAAAAATCGTTTGACTTTTTTGACCGCTTGCTTGCCACTTGCGAAGTTGTCGGCACGCCGGGTAGTGGTTTTGGTCCCTGCGGTGAAGGCTATTTCCGCCTGACCGCTTTTGGCGACCCAGACCAGACTGCAGTTGCCCTCAAGCGCATTAGGGAAAAGTTGTAAAACGAAGTCATTAGTTATTGGTCAAAGCCCTTTAGTATATAACAATCATTTACTATTTTACAAATTATGAAACAACCAATAGCTCCAGAAATCGCGGTCGTTCAAAAGATCAGTACAATCATCATCCACGAGAGAAACGTTGAAAAGCTCTTGGATAATGTGCTCACCATTTTGGATACCGACATGGGTATGCTGAATGGCACGTTTACTTTGCTGTTCGGTAATACCTTGAAAATTGAAGCATCGCATGGACTTGATGAAAAGAAAAAGCGCCTAGGCCAATATCAGGTGGGCGAAGGCATCACTGGACATGTGGCAGAAACAGGCCGCAGCCACGTGATTCCCGACTTGCGCAAGGATTCTCGATTCTTGAACCGCACGGGCGCTCGCAATTACGATAGCCAGGTTGCTTTTATCTGCGTTCCGCTGATTCATGATGAACAAATTATCGGAACGCTTTCAGTAGACCGCCCTGTCGATGTGACGACGGATCTGGACCGCGATGTCGCACTTTTGGAAATCATCGCCAACATCACGGGTGATGCCGCAAGCGAATGCCAGACAATGCTTGTGGAACGCCAGTCCTTGATTGACGAAAACCAGAAGTTGCGTGACATGCTCAGCGGTAAGCCGAGTGAACTTGTTGGCAACTGCCGCGAAATGCAGATTGTGTACGAACAAGTGCGTCAAGTCGCTCCGTCGGATGCGACCGTGCTTATTCGCGGTGGTAGCGGTACGGGTAAAGAGATGATCGCTCGTGCAATTGTGCAGCTTTCATCTCGTAAAGACAAGCCGTTTGTAACGCTTAACTGCGCAGCCCTTCCAGAGAATCTTGTGGAAAGCGAACTTTTCGGTCACGAAAAAGGCGCATTCACAGGAGCCATTAACATGCGCAAGGGTCGTGCAGAAATTGCCGATGGCGGAACGCTCTTCCTCGACGAAATTGGCGATTTGACAATGCAAACTCAGGTCAAGCTGCTGCGTTTTTTGCAAGAACGCACGTTCAGCCGAGTCGGCAGCAACGAAGAACTCCATTCCGATGTCCGCTTCTTGGCGGCCACAAGCCGTAACCTCGAAGAACTCATGGAAAAGAAGCTCTTCCGCGAAGACTTGTTCTACCGCTTGAATATTTTCCCGATTGCGATGCCGGATTTGGCAAAGCGCCAGAGCGACATTATTTTGCTTGCCGAGCATTTCATTGAAAAGATGAATCTCAGGTACGGCAAAAAGATTGTTCGCTTGTCCACAACAGCAATTAATCTTTTGATGAGTTATCATTGGCCGGGTAACGTCCGTGAACTTGAAAACTGCATTGAACGCGCCGTGCTTACGGCAACAGACGATTGCATCCATAGCTACAATCTTCCGCCTTCATTGCAGACTAGCTTAAGCACGGGTACCGGAAAGATTATTACCGATCACGCTCCGCTTGACGTGATGATGTGCAATTACGAAAAGGAATTGATCACAGAAGCTATCAAGCGCAACGACGGTAATATTTCGGCAGCGGGCCGCGAACTTGGCATTTCTCCGCGAATGATGAATTATCGAATGAATAAACTAGGATTGATTACAAAATAAAATGTTCGGTTTTTACAGAATCGCTTCTGTGTGCCCAACTTTGAAAGTTGCGGATACGGAATTCAATACTGATGAAATCATACGCTGCGGTCTCCTCGCCAAAAACGAAGGGGCCGCAGTTGTCGTTTTCCCTGAGCTCTGCATTACGGGTTACACCTGTAGTGATTTGTTCCATCAAGAGCTTTTGCTGAAGAAATCGCTTGCATCGCTTTTAAAAATTGCAAAGGCATTTGACGATTCCGACATGATTGTCGCTGTGGGGCTCCCGCTCCGAATGTTCGGTAAACTCTATAATTGCGCCGCCCTTTTGCAACGTGGAAAAATCATAGGCATTACGCCCAAAATCCATTTGCCGAATCAACGTGAATTTTACGAAAAGCGCCATTTCAATAGCGGTCGCGATTTGCTAAGCGCAAACAGTGTTAAAACCGGCAATTATGGAAAAGCTCCGCTCACGTATTCGTTTGATGACTTGGGCGAGGTCCCGATAACAAACTTCTTTACGGTAAACGGTAGCGAAGAAATACGCATCGGCGTTGAACTTTGCGAAGACTTGTGGACCGCGGCACCGCCTAGCGGTGAACTCGCTTTGGCTGGCGCTAATGTGATTTTAAATTTGTCCGCAAGCGATGCGCTAGTAGGGAAGGGCAATTACCGTCGTAATCTCGTGATGAATCAGTCTGCACGCTGCATGGCAGCATATGTTTATGCATCTGCTGGCGTTCACGAATCCACGACTGACATGGTCTTTAGCGGCCATTTGATGATTGCCGAAAACGGCTCCATGCTCGCCGAACGCAAGAATTACAGCCGCAAAAGTGAAATCGTTTTTGCCGATATCGATGTGCAGCGCTTGAACGCTCAACGTTTAAGCGAGGGCAGCTTCCAAGATTTCGATTCCACAGAATATTTTGCAAAGGCCGCAAATTTCGCATCACTTCCCGTTGTTGCGAATGATTCTGAAAAGCCCACGGAAGGTCTTAAATACCGCTACATTGCGCCGATGCCTTTTGTTCCAAGCGACATAGCACATCGCGATTCCAACTGCCACGAGATATTCAATATCCAATGCGCAGGGCTTGCGAAACGTCTGGAATCGTCGTATGCCAAACGTGCGGTTCTCGGGCTCAGTGGCGGTCTTGATTCAACGCTTGCATTGCTTGTCGTTGTCGAAACATTCAAGTTGCTGAATCGCCCGCTGAACAAAATTCTCGTGATTACAATGCCAGGATTCGGCACAACCAAACGCACAAAAAATAACGCTGTTGCGATGGCGGAGCTCTTGGGCGTTGAACTCCGAACAATCGACATCAAGCCCTCTTGCTTGCAGCATTTCAAAGACATCGGTCACGATGCAGCAAAGCTTGACGTGACGTACGAAAACGTACAGGCTCGCGAACGTACCAAGATTTTGATGAACTTAGCAAATAAAGAAGGCGGCATTGTCGTTGGAACGGGCGACCTTTCTGAAATAGCTCTTGGCTGGAGCACGTATAACGCCGATCATATGTCCATGTATGCCGTGAACTGCGATATTCCCAAGACGCTCGTGCGTCACGTTGTCGCATGGTACGCCGATCACGTACAGGAATTGATGGGGGAGAGTGCGGCAAATTCCCAGGATTCCGCGAAAGCCCTCGCCGATGTTCTCCGCGACATTTTGGATACGCCTGTTTCGCCAGAACTTTTGCCTGCAGACAGCAACGGACAAATCGCTCAAAAAACGGAATCAATTCTCGGGGCTTATGAAATTCACGATTTCTATCTGTATCATTTTACAAAATATGGTGCAGAACCACGCAAATTGCTTTACTTAGCCGAGAAAGCTTTTGGGGCCAAAGTGGGCGAGGATGGCTCCGCAATTGAAGCGAAATACCCACATGAAGAGCTAGTTCGCGTTCTTAAGCTTTTCCTGAAGCGCTTTTTTGCGCAGCAATTCAAGCGCAGTTGCATCCCGGATGGTCCAAAGGTCGGAACGATTTCGCTCTCTCCGCGAGCCGACTGGCGAATGCCCAGCGATGCCTCCTCCGCGGATTGGCTCAAAGAAATCGAGAATCTCTGAGCCGCGCGGAATTCACCAAAAGAACATTTCCAAGCCGCCTCGTGCGGCTTTTTTTTGTAGCACAAAATCGAAAAATAGTCGCTACGCACAAACGTAAAACCCCGGAACATTCGTTCCGGGGTACTTTAGTCAACAGAGATACTTTTTGTAGTTGTTAGTTATTGGTTGTTGGTCGCTAGTTTAAGGCTTGGAAACTTCAGTAAGTTTTTTAACTAATGACTATTGACTAATAACTAAGTGCTAAATTACATGTTGCTGAAGATTTGGAATCCGCTGTAAGCTTCTTGACCGTGTTCAGCTTGGTCAAGGCCGCGAAGTTCTTGCTTTTCAGTCACGCGGAGGCCCATGGTCTTCTTGATGATGAAGAAGATGAGGCTTGCGGCAGCGAAGCACGGGACAGCGTAGGCGAGGACACCAACAGCCTGAGTGCCGAGCGTGTAGTCACCGGTGATATCGAAGATACCGACAGCGAGCGTACCCCAGACACCGTTCACGAGGTGGACAGAGAGAGCACCGACCGGGTCATCCAAGTGCAAGCGGTCGAACATGAAGACTGCACCGACAACGAGCACACCAGCGATTGCACCGATAATCCAGGAAGAAAGCGGGGTCACGACGTCTGCACCAGCGGTGATAGCGACGAGACCAGCAAGGCATCCGTTGAGAGCCATGGTGGCGTCCGGCTTCTTGGAAACGATCCAGCTTGTGAGCGTTGCAGTGATGATGCCTGCGACAGCAGCGAGGTTCGTGGTCACGAGAATCCAGCTAGTAGCCTTCGGGTCGCCATTGAGAGCAGAACCGGCGTTGAATCCCCACCAACCGAACCAGAGCATGAACACACCGATTGTTGCAAGCGGAATGTTGTGAGCCGGGATAGCGTGAACCTTGCCACCGACATACTTACCGATACGCGGTCCGAGAATCATGACGCCAGCGAGAGCTGCCCAACCACCCACAGAGTGGACGAGGGTAGAACCGGCGAGGTCGTGGAAACCGTGAGCACCGAAGGTGGAGAGCCAGCCGCCGCCCCATGTCCAGCTACCGACAACCGGGTAGACGAGAGCCACGTAGGCGATGGTGAAAACGAGGAAGGAGTTGAGCTTCACACGTTCAGCAACGGCACCAGACACGATCGTTGCGGCGGTTGCTGCAAACATTGCCTGGAACAGCCAGTCTGTGAACAACGTAAAGTGTCCGTTGTAGGCTGCGGTGAAGTTTGCCGGATTTGCCCAGTCGCCAATGCCGAAGCCTGCGAAACCGAGAATGCCGTTGAAAGTACCCGGGTACATAAGGCCAAAGCCGAGCAAGGCGTACATCGTGATACCGATTGCCGGCACAGCGATGTTTTTGAAAGCGACGTTTGCAGAGCACTTAGCACGCACAAGGCCTGCTTCGACACATGCAAATCCGAGACCCATGATGAACACCAACATGGCGCTGATCATGATCCAAATGTTTTCCGTCATAAAGATGGCGTCGTTGACGGTTGCGACTGTTGCTACTTCGTTCATTTGTATAAATCCTTTTTGAAAATTTTAGTTTCTAATTCTGAATTCCTGATTCCGAATTAACCAATCGCTTCCGGTCCAGTTTCACCCGTGCGGATGCGAACACACTGTTCAAGCGACGTGACGAAAATCTTTCCATCGCCGATTTCACCCGTACGAGCGCCCTTGATGATGGCATCAATGCAAGGCTGTACGAATTCATCATTCACAGCAATCTTCAGACAAATTTTCTTGAGCAAATTAACTTCAGTAACAACGCCACGGAAACGTTGATTGTAACCCTTCTGCTGGCCGCAACCAAGAACGTTAGTGACAGACATCTTGTAGATCTTGTTCTCATATAGCGATTGCTTTACGCTATTGAGCTTTTCAGGTTGAATGTAAGCTGTGACGAGCTTCATGTTGGTATCCTTTTTTTGAGGTTTCTTTTTGTTCGCACTCGTATTTGCAAAATGCGTGCCAAAAATTTTTCCAACACATAAAAAAGCCCGCAATCCCTTATTCTATGCGGGTTGCGGGGCAGTGTAGGGGAGAGACTTTCCTCAAATGAAAGATTTACAAGAATTGTAAGAAAGGCTTTTTATTTACAGAGTGTGAAACTACTTTTTGTATATTTTTCTACCGTAAAAATTTCTACGTAGGCTTTTCTTGCACAAATCTGTAATATTAAAACATGAAACTCCTTAAAATTTTACCTATAATCGTTATTGCACTCCTCGCTGCCTGCAAATCGACTGTACCGCAGACTGAAAGTTTGCTTGAGGAACGTGTTTCGACAGCACAAGAAAATAGATCAAGCTCTGCGGAGATGTCTGTAAAAAGCGAAAAAGATTCTACAGTTATTTTTGACCGTATAAAAAACTATGTCATTGATTCAGTTAAAACTGACATGACTACAAACTTCACCGTTGAAGAATGTATTTGTTGTCATTGTGCGCCATCTACTTATTTATGGGGTGAAGTTCAATACGACAGTACGCAAATCCATTTAGACATGACAAGCAGTGATCTGAAATATCAATTTATCTTGAATATTGAAAAAGGAATTGCAATTGCTAGAAAAAAATACACCGATTACGGCAAAGAAAAAATAAATGAATTGTGCTTCCAACACAAAAGCGATTCAACAAAGAAAAACGTCGATTGCGTTGACAATACTATAACATTCACGTTCAAAGACAATTTTAGCGGTTATGACTTAAGTCAACTAGGTCGAAATCTTCTATATGAATGTGATTTAATAACATCAAAACCTTCTTACAGTTGTGCCTGGTGGGTAAAGTTTCCTTGCGAACGTATGGAGCGAGAAAAAGAAATGCTTCCTTTAGAAGACGATTTGTAATGGTTGAATAAAAATGAAATCGATAATTAACGCAATTCTTTAGTTTACATAACGCAGATTATCGGAAAATTAAATTTAGGAAGGGGAGTCCGACGTTTCTTTTACCATAAACCCAATCTGTCATGCACGCCGCCGAGCGGGCATCAGCATTTTTGGTGTGTTTGTTTCACATTAAAACAATTTTTGACGTTTTTTGTTGGCATGGTATTTGCTATCTTTATATCGAAATTGTAAAACAGATGTCCGCACGGACAATTATTAAAGGAATATTGATATATCATGGCTGAAGAAAAGAATCCGGAACAGAATATTGAACCGAACGATGCTGAACGTGCTCAATTTGAACAGGATGTGCTGAAAGCCGCCCAGGACGCAATGAATCTCGAAGCCAATGCCAATGCTTCGGCAGGCTCAGCAACCGACAATGCCAACGCCGAAAAGCCCGCTGACGTAGAAGGTCAAAATGCCGAAGCGCCAAAGGACGACGAAAAAGCCGCCGAACAGCCCGCAGCACCTTCCGCCGAAGAAATTTTGAAACAGCAGCTCGCCGAATCCAACGATCGCTTCGTTCGTTTGATGGCTGAATTCGAAAACTTCCGCCGCCGTAATGCCAAGGAACAGCTTGAACTCATCGAAACCGCGAACGGCAAGCTTCTCGAAAAGCTCTCTGAAGTCCAGGACAATTTCGAACGTGCTTTCGCCAGCGAAAACAAAGCCAAGGATCTCGAAGCCTTCGAAAAAGGCATGCAGATGATTTACAACCAGTTCGCTAAGGTTCTCACGGACGCAGGCCTCGAACAAATCGACCCGACCGGCAAGGAATTCGACCCGAACCTCCACGAAGCTCTGATGCAGCAGCCCTCCGAAACCATCCCGGAAGGTCACGTCGTCACCGTATTCCAGAAGGGTTACAAGCTCAAGAACAAAATCTTGAAGACCGCAAAAGTCATCGTATCCTCCGGGAAATAACCCCCATATCCCCCGCCTTTATGCCCGCCACTCCCCCGTGAGCGGGCTTTTCTATTATGCAGGAACAAAAGTTTTGATTTTCTCAAGTTCCTCTGCCAATTCAATTTTTAGATTGCGAATATCAATATCGTCTTGTAGCGAGATGAAATAATCATCAGATACTCCAAAGAACTTGGCTAATCTTAAAGACGTATCGACAGTAATCCTTCTACGGTCATGAAGAATATCTTGAATCCTAGAAATGGGAACATTTATAGCCTGAGCGACCTTGTAAGCGGACAACCCCATAGGAATCAAAAATTCTTCGTTCAATATTTCTCCGATAGTCGGTGTTTCAATATGCTTGTTCATAACTAACTCCTAGTGGTAGTCTACAATTTCAACATTGTAAAAGTGACCATCATACATTCTAAAACATATACGCCATTGGTCATTTATGCGAATAGAGTATTGCCCAATTCTATCTCCATGTAACTGTTCCAAACGATTGTTTGGCGGAATACGTAAATCATCAAGACATTTGGCATTATCTATCATCATTAATTTTCTTAAAGCAACCTTTTGAATCGTGTTTGGCAATCGCCTTGAAAATTCCTGGTTATAGATGAGCTCTGAGTCTTTATCTGCAAAGCTTTTTATCATAGTCTAATATACCTTTTTCATGTGTATACGTCAAGTAGGTGTATTTATTTTGGAATAGAATGTCTAAACATAGTTTGCACCCTACTTATATACACGCTTTTTTAAGGCTTTTGTCTCAATTTTTATTGGGTAAATGTTTTTTACAATCCTTCCCTTTTGATAAAATGACAATAGAGATTTACGCAAGCGATTAACCGCAAACATTTTCAGATATATCTTTGTTATTGGGTGTAGGAATTAACAAGGAATGGAGATCAAGATGTTTGGTAAAAACCTAATCGTTTCTTCCGTATTGGCCTTGGCTTGTACGGGTTTCGCTCAGAAAATTGTAATCACGACGAACTATACGGCGGACCCGGCGCCCTATGTCCATGGGGATACGGTTTACCTGTACACGACCCACGACGAGGACAATGCCGACGGGTTCATGATGTACGACTGGCTGTTGCATACTTCCACGGACATGGTCAACTGGACCAGTCACGGTGCCGTGGCAAGCCTGGGAGACATCAAGTGGAGCACAAAGACTAACGGGGCCTGGGCGGAACAGGTCATCGAGCGCGACGGCAAGTGGTTCATGTACGTCCCCATTCACGGCAATGGCATTTCCGTCTTGGTGGCGGACAGCCCTTATGGCCCTTTCAAGGAACCTTTGAACAAGGCGCTAGTCTGGCAGCGCGAGCACTGGAACGATATCGACCCTACCGTCTGGATTGACGACGACGGACAGGCCTACATGTACTGGGGCAACCCCGATTTGTACATGATCAAGTTGAATAAGGACATGATTAGTACTCAGGGGTCCATCGTCACCTACCCCAAAATCAAGGATTACCAAGAAGGCCCCTGGGTCTATAAGCACGGCGACCATTACTACATGACTTTCGCATCCACCTGCTGTGCCGAAGGTATCGGGTATGCCATGAGCGACAAGATTACGGGCCCCTGGACCTACAAGGGCGACATTATGCCGCATTCTTCGCGCAGTAACGGAAACCACCCGGGCATCATCGATTTCAAGGGAAAATCCTACGTTTTCGGCCTCAATTACGAACTTTGGCGTTACAAGTCCGAGAAAATGGGCCAGAAATACCAACACAAGGAGCGTCGTTCTGTCGGCCTTTCTGAAATGAAGTATAACGCCGACGGAACTATTCAAAAAATTGACTATTGGCCGGACAATGGCGTGACCCAGCTGGAAGATTTCGACCCGTACAAGCGCGTGGAAGCGGAAACCATGTCGTGGGGCGAAGACGTGAGGGTCCGTAAGAGCGGTACCGCCGGCAATACGGTCATCACCAATCTTTCCGAAGGAAAATACACCAAAATTAGCGGCGTGGAATTCGGCGATGCAGGCGCAGAAAGCTTCTCGGCGTCCGTTCTGAACGTCAAGAAGGCGTCGAGCATCACCGTCCGTCTGGACAAGGTGAACGGCGAAATTGTTGGCAAGGCGGAATTTAACGCTGATGGCCTTGTGACCGTGCCGCTCACAGGTGCCGTTGGCAAGCACGACGTATTCTTTGTATTTGAAGGCGACTTCGAAGCCGACTACTGGGAATTCGAGGACAGCAAGACAGCCATTCCGCAAAGCCCGTTCTGCAAGGAAAAACTCAAAGATGCAGAAGCCAAGTGTGATGTACCAGCCGTAGGTGCAAGCGTTGAAGGCCCCGCAAACTTCATCGACTTCGAAAACTATGACGTGGGCGGTGCCGGCAAGGCCTACTACGACATGGATTCCGAAAATCAAGGCAAGGAATACCGCGAAGATCGCGTGGACATCGTGAAAAACGGCGACGGCTTTGCCGTGGGCTACACGCAGAAGGGTGAATGGCTGGAATACACTGTGAACGTCGAAACTAGCGGAACCCTCCCCTTCGAACTTTCTTACGCAACAGGCATGGAAAGCGCAAGCGTACGATTCTTCATGGACAATGAACCCATCACCGATACACTCTCGCTTTCTGGAACCGATGACTTCGATACATACGCTACGTACAAAGGCAAAACGACCAAGGAACTCACCAAAGGCGAACACGTGCTCAAAGTCCTAATAACAAGCGATTACGTGAACCTCGACTGGATTGCCTTCGGTAAAATTGATGGCGATATTATGGACAAGCGCAATGGCACCACGGGCATCTTGCCGAAATTTGCTTCGGATGCTGCAAACGCTTTCGCAACGACCGCCGGCGAATACAAAGTCTTTGACTTGATGGGCAACATGCTTGGCAAAGTCCGCCTGAACGCCGGAGCTTCACTAACGGACATTAAGACGAGCCTCAAGATTGCTGGTTATCACAACGGAGCTTATATCGTTCGCAACTCCGTCGGACAGACCTTTAGAGTTAACTTCGGAAAATAAGCTCACAAGACATTTCCGAGTCACCCCTATATAATATATCACTGAATCTTTTCCGCCCTGCGGTTGTCTTGATGACGCTGTGGGGCGTTATTTTTTGAAACAGCCCTAAATTTGCCCGTTTTTAGCTCAAAAAAAATGTTTCAGAACGAAACAAAAAGGGCGCTTTTCGGGGTTGGCACGGCTTTTGCTAATGTATCGGCGTAAAAAACTCCCCACTCAAACAAAAACACTGGGGATCAAGAATTTAAAATAGGAGATTAAAATCATGGGTAAGATTATTGGTATTGACTTGGGTACGACAAACAGCTGCGTTGCCGTGATGGAAGGTGGCAAGCCGGTCGTCATCGCCAATGCAGAAGGTTTCCGCACTACGCCGTCTATTGTCGCTTTCGGCAAGAACGGTGAACGTCTTGTGGGCCACGTTGCAAAGCGCCAGGCAATCACGAACCCGGAAAAGACGATTTATTCTATCAAGCGTTTCATGGGTCGTACGGCTGGCGAATGCTCCGCTGCCGAAAAGAACATGCCGTACAAGCTCGTTGGCACGGGTTCTGATCCGGTCCGCGTCCAGATCGACGACAAGCAGTTTGCTCCTCCTGAGATTTCTGCAGCCGTTCTTCAGACCATGAAGAAGATTGCCGAAGATTACCTCGGCCAGACGGTTTCTCAGGCTGTGATTACGGTCCCGGCTTACTTTAACGACTCTCAGCGTCAGGCAACAAAGGACGCTGGTAAGATTGCTGGCCTCGAAGTTCTCCGTATCGTGAACGAACCGACGGCTGCTGCTCTTGCTTACGGTCTTGACTCCAAGAAGAGCGAAAAGGTTGCTGTGTATGACCTCGGTGGTGGTACGTTCGATATCTCCATCCTCGAAATCGACGATGGTATGTTCAGCGTGAAGGCCACGAACGGTGATACGATGCTCGGCGGTGACAACTTCGACGAAGTCATCATCGACTGGATTAACGACGAATTCAAGAAGGAAAATCCTGGCATTGACCTGAAGAAGGACAAAATGGCACTCCAGCGTTTGAAGGACGCTGCTGAAAAGGCTAAGATTGACCTTTCTGCTACGACTTCTACGAACATCAACCTTCCGTTCATCACTGCTGACGCTTCTGGTCCGAAACACCTCGACCTCACCCTCAGCCGTGCAAAGTTTGACCAGCTCACCGCTCACCTCGTGGAACGTTCTATGGAACCGTGCCGCAAGGCTATCAAGGACTCCGGTCTTTCTTTGAGCGAAATTGACGAAGTGATTCTCGTCGGTGGTTCTACCCGTATTCCGGCCGTTCAGGAAGCCGTGAAGAAGTTCTTCGGCAAGGAACCGAACAAGACTGTGAACCCGGATGAAGTTGTGGCTATCGGTGCTGCCGTTCAGGGCGCTGTGCTTTCTGGCGACTCCGCTGTGAAGGACGTGCTCCTTCTCGACGTGACCCCGCTTTCTTTGGGTATCGAAACTCTCGGTGGCGTGATGACCAAGCTCATCGACCGTAACACCACGATTCCGACCAAGAAGAGCCAGGTGTTCTCTACCGCCGAAGACAACCAGCCGGCTGTGACCATTCACGTGCTCCAGGGCGAACGTGAATTTGCCCGCGACAACCGTACGCTCGGCAAGTTCGACTTGACCGACCTCCCGAAGAAGCCGCGTGGCGTGCCGCAGATCGAAGTGACCTTCGATATCGACGCAAACGGCATTGTGCATGTGTCTGCTAAGGACAAGGAAACCGGTAAGGAACAGTCCATCAAGATTACTTCTTCTAGCGGTTTGTCTGAAGACGAAATCAACAAGATGGTGAAGGATGCCGAAGCCAACGCTGCCAAGGACAAGGAACAGCGCGAACTTGTGGACATCAAGAACCAGGCCGAACAGATGGCTTACCAGGCTGAAGGTCAGCTCAAGGAATTTGGCGACAAGCTCCCGGCTGATACCAAGAGCCAGCTCCAGGCTGCTATCGACGATATCAAGGCCAAGAAGGACAACGGCACTAAGGAAGAAATCAAGGCCGCTATGGACAAGCTTCAGGGCATGATCAGCTCCATGGCTCAGGCTGCTGGTGCAAACCAGGCTCAGCCGGGTCCGCAGCCGGGTGCTTCTGAACAGCCGAAGAACGACAAGAAGGGCGATGGTCCGGAAGTCGTCGACGCTGAAGTGGTTGACTAATTTCAACCTTCAAAAAACAAATAGGATTCGCCTCTCAAAAGGGGGCAATCCTTTTGTTGTAAAATAACGATTTTTGATTTTTTATATGATGAGTTTGCCCGGAGGGCAAAATGGCTGAAAAACGAGATTATTACGAAGTTTTGGGCGTCGGCAAGGACGCAAGTGCTGATGAGATTAAGCACGCTTATAAGAAGCTTGCTATCAAGTACCATCCGGACAAGAACCCGGGCGACAAGGAAGCTGAAGAAAAGTTCAAGGAAGCTGCCGAAGCTTACGACGTACTCTCTAATCCTGAAAAGCGCAAGAACTACGACCAGTTCGGCTTCAACGCTCCTGGTGGCGGTTTTGGCGGCGGCGGATTCAGTGGTGCCGGATTCGACATCAACGATATCTTCAGCCAGTTTGGCGATATCTTTGGTGGCGGCTTTGGTTTCGGTGGCGGTGGCCGCAGAAGTTCTCGCAAGGCAGGTCCTCCGCGTGGTAACGACTTGCAGATCAAGGTGGCGCTCAGCTACAAGGAAATTTTCGAAGGTTGCACCAAGAAGGTTCGCTTAAAACGCTATACGCCGTGTACGGAATGTAACGGCAAGGGCGGTACGAACGTCAAAACTTGCGATACCTGCCATGGCACGGGTCGTGTACGTCGTGTGTCCGGCGGATTTTTCCAGATGGTTTCCGAAAGCGTCTGCCCCACTTGCAGTGGCATGGGCGAAGTAATCGCTAATCCGTGCTCACATTGCCACGGCGAGGGCCGCGTACAGGAAACCGAAGAGATTTCCATCAAGATTCCGGCGGGCGTAAGCGAAGGCCAGTACCTGAACCTCCGTGGCGAAGGCAACTGCGGTCCGCGTGGTGGCGCTTGCGGCGACTTGCTCGTCGTGATTGCCGAAAAACCGGACGATTTCTTCAGCCGTGAAGGCGACGACTTGCATTGCGAAGTCAAGGTTCCAGTCCACAAGCTGGTTCTTGGCGGTACGCAGCGCATCCCGACCATCAGCGGTGATGAAATCCAGATCAAGATTGCCGCTGGCACTCAGGCTGGCAGCGTTCTCCGTCTGCGCGATCAGGGCTTGTGGCCTCTCAAGAAACAGGGCGATCGCGGAAGCCTCTACGTACAAATTGGCGTAGACATTCCGAAGGACATTTCCCGCGAAGAGAAGGAGCTTTACCAGAAGCTCGCTGAACTCCGCAAGGACAAGGAAACTGCCCAAGAAGAAAGTTTTCTTGAACGGGTGAAAAATATCTTCAAGTAAAACAACATGTCATCCTGAGCGAAGTCGAAGGATCCAGTAATCTCCCGAACGTTCAAAAAAGCGTTCGGGATTTTTTTATAGTAACACATTTCCGCTCCTTAGGTGTTTAATAAGTAAAAGCTTAGAAAGCACATGCAAAATACGTCATTGCGAACGTCGCAGAAGCGCGGCAATCTCGAATAGCTTTTATGAATTTATTAAGGAGTCTGAAATTGAAGTACGTTATTTTGAATGCAAGCCCTCGCCCAAATAGCAATATCAGCCAAATGCTTGGGATAGTCCGCAATGAATTGTTAGCCTGTGGCGATAGAGTCCTTTACGTTGATGTTTGCAAATTGCAATTCCGCCCATGCATCGGCTGCATGAAATGCCGTAGCACACATGATTGTGTTATGCCCGATGACGAAGCCAAACAAGTTCTGCAGCTCGTGCAAGATTGCGATGCTCTAATCGTGGGCTCGCCGTGCTATTGGGGTAATATGACGGGGCAACTCAAAATGCTTTTTGACCGCTGGGTTTATGGCATGATGGACCATAGCGAAAGCGGCTATCCAATTCCGCTTCTCAAAGGCAAAAAAGCAGTCATTATCACCACGTGCTCTACCCCGTGGCCATTCAACATTCTCTTCAAACAATCCGAAGGGACTGTCCGCGCACTCAAGGAAGTTCTTTGCTGGAGCGGTTTCAAAATTGCAGGCGTGTTGCAAAAAGGTGGAACCCTCAAGAACAAAGAACTCACCTCACGCGAAATCGCCAAATGTCGTAGCTTCGCCAACAAGCTTCACCACAAGCATTCGTAAAGTTCAAAGCTCCCCAAAAAGAGAATCCTCGCATTCGCGAGGATCTCTATAAGTTATTTGAATTTCTTCTGATAAATAGCCTTTCCAGCGCTCTTGATTCGTACAATATACGGCGTTTTTGCCAAGTGCGCAACTGGCAAAACCGCAGAACCTTCAATGGAGCGACGCATCAGAAGCACGCCTTGCAAGTCGTGAATCGTGAGCTGTAGCGGCGCATTCCCGGACTGCGAGTACTTCCCGGACTGTGCGAGATTCCCCGACGCATTCCCTGCGTTCACTAGCAAGTCTCCCCCGCTTCTCATGACTGAGACTTTCCCAGCACTTTGCGCGACTCTCGAAGCAATCCGCGTTGTGCCAGAATTCGGTTTCTCCGGTTCCACATACGGATGTTCCGGGTCATCGACAATGACCTTGATATCGACCGTACTTTCGCAGCCATACGGATTCACATACGTTCCCGTGTAAACGCCGCTGCTCTGCCATTGCAAATTCTTGAAGCGCACTTCACGACCCAAGTAATAAAAGTCATTCGGACCTTTCCAAGTCCAGCGTCCGCCGTCGTACGGATGCGGACCAATCACAAGAGAATCACCTGGATTTACCTTGACTTCGGTAGTCTCGTTCCAGCCACCATCGTGAATCTTGGCATATGGAATGATTGAGCTAGCTTCGCATACGCCACCGGTTGCATTTTCAATGACCATCGTAACGATGGATTGGGCACCCGCTGTGACCGTAATTGCATTGTTCGTAACGTCAATATCAGAATCGGCTTTGAGCGCTGCCGGGAGCGTAAAGCGATGGATTTTGGCCTTCTTGCCAATCGTTGCGAACTTGCTCAAGTCAAACGTGTATTTTGCATCGCTAGAGCCCGTATTCAGCACCACTAGCACAAGCGAACTGTCTTCGCGAATGGCAGCAAGCGTGTTGCTGTTGTCGCTATCGATAAAACGAGAACCCGGTCGAATAGCACGGCTAAACGCAGCATGCATATAGAATCGCGGCGCATAAGAGAATGTCTGCTTTTTGTGGTCTGCGATAATTGTGCGCCAATTCTCGGCAGGGTCTGAAAGTTGCCAATCGACCCAAGCGCTCGCATGCATATCGCGGAGGTCATGCAATATCACATCCGCCATCCAAAGCGTAATTTCGAGACTTCCACTGCGGTGGAGCGGTCCCGATTCGGATTGCCAAACGCGCTTGTCGGCGGCAAAAGCTGCATTATAAAGCTTGGCTCGGGAATCGTAGCCAGAATAGCTATGCGTATTCACTTGAAACATGTAAGAACGTGCTTCGGCACTGTAGCTATTGAAACGCGCCAAAGCATCGCCAATGTTCGATTCATCGGCAGCACTCACAGAAGTTGCAGGGAACAGATCTTTCGCTTTAAGAGCCTTGCCGAGTTCCACAATCATTTCAGATTGCTTGTTCTTAAAGCCGCAACCTTCCTGGTCACCGTTAGCTTTCCACCAGCCTGCACTTGGCTCGTTGAACGGCTCAATCGTGCGGAATGTGATGCCCCATTCTTCCTTGAAGTGCTTAGCGACTTCGGAGAGGTAATCGGCGAAATCGTCAAAGTAATCGGACTTGAGATTGTCGGCACCATTGACTCCTCCCGAAACACAACCGCTGTTTGTCATCCACCATGGTGGGGAATTCGAAAAAGCTTCGAAAATCGGATCTTTCGCCATTTTTGCAAGAGCAAAAGCAATGTTGCGCTGGTTCGGGTCCGCCGTCCAGTCGTAATCGCCTTTTTCCGTTGGCTTGTAGCCAGGAATCGCGGCTCCCCCATCGCCCTTGGTCAAATGGTTATGACCGGGCTGGTCGCCACCGCCGATATTGTAACGGAAAATATTATAGCCAAGACCCGTGTCCGGATCGGCCACTGCACCCAAAAGTTTCGTATAGTTTGCCTTGTCCCAACCACCGGCGAGTTCTGCCCACCAGCAAAGACTTGTACCCCAGCCTTCAAAAAGTTGGTATTTTTTGCCCGGGTCCACGACGACCTTCGTCTGGGCCTGTGCGGCGCCGCAAGCTAGCGCAGCGGCCGTTACAACAAAAATCAGTTTACTCTTCAATTTCTCAACCCCATGTCTTGGCGCATCTCAAAGTGCGCGGTTCTTTACTCTCTAAAAATCCATTATTTTACGGAAAAGCGGACACCCCAACACAAGAAATTATTGACGAATTGTCATTTTCCTGCGCAATAGATAAAAAGAATCCCGCTTCACTTAGTGAAGCGGGATCTTGTACTTCACGAGCATTGCCCGTTACTAAGATATATTGCTAATTTTTATGCTTTTTAGATTTGCTACCGTAGTAACCGTAACCGTAACCGTAACCGTAACCGTAACCGTAACCGTAACCGTGTCTGTGTTCGCAATGGTTCAACACAAAAGCCTTGGGTTTATCACAATAGCGTTCCAAGGTATGTAAGGATTCCTTAATAGAATCCATAGAATGGCGACCATAATGCAACACAACGAGTGCAAAATCGATCAACGGGCAAATCATGTATGCATCAGTCACCAAATTCGTCGGCGGAGTATCAATAATAATTGCATCGTACTGCGGACGAATTTCGTCAATCAACTTCTTAAGCATGTCACCACGCAATAGTTCAAATGCAGAAAGCGTAAACTTGCCAGATTCCAAGATATCAAGATTCGGAAGGTTCGGACTCGAGATTTTAGCATTTTCAAAAGCGACCTTACCCATAAGAACATCGGCAAGGCCAACCTTCGTAAAGCGGCACGTGGCTTTTCTCATATCAGCATCAATAAACAAGGTCTTCTTACCGACCATCGCAAAAGTAGCAGCGAGGTTCGTCGAGATAAAGCTCTTACCGACACCAGGCGTAATACCAGAAACCATAATCACCTGATGTTCCTTATTCATATTGAAAGAGAAATCAATCGCCGTAAGAATCGAACGAATCGATTCGCTAAGAGGATCATCAGGATCTGTTTGGACATGAGTTTTTCTTGTCTTTCTAAATTTCAAGTTCAAGCCGGTATCAGGATATTGAGGAACCTTTGCAAGCACGCTTGTATTCGTTTCACGTTCAATTTCCGTAACACTGCGAACACCGTTATGCATCATACGCAAGAGGAATACCAAGAGTACTCCAAGCATAAACGAAGCAGCCACAGAGCAGATAATGATGTTCATTTTCTTCGGCTTGCTCGGAGCTCCGTTAATCTGCGCGAAGTCAACTATACGGACATTGCCTACTTCACCAGCACGCACAACACGCAACTGCTGAATGTTATTCAACATAGTCGTATAAATTTCATTATTGACCGCCACATCTTCCTTCAAACGAGCGACTTCCTGTTGCGTCAAAGGCATTTTTTCAGCTGTTTTTTTCAACTTGGCAAGTTCAGCCCTCAAACGATTCTGCTGACGAATGAGCGTCTGAACGCTCGGATGTTCTTCCTTAAACAAACGCATGGCAGCTTGTTTCTGCTGTTCCAAATCCAAAATTTGTCTCTGGATTTCACTTTCCTTGTTCAAGTGAGCGTGCGTTTCGCCCGTCATGTCCACAGACCCGATGCTGTAACGGTAATCGGCTAAAATCTTTTCGACACTGTCAAGTTTAGCCTTCACACCAGGGAGCTGCTTTTCCAAGAATTCGAGAGTCTTAGCGGCTTCGGCGCTGCGCATTTCAACGTTTTGACGCAAGTATGTCTTTGCCACCGTATTCAAGATCGATGCAGCCCTATCAGGATAGCGATGGTTGAAGCTAGCCTCGATAATGCCACTTTTCTTGCCCTTTTCGGCAACTTTAAGTCCACCCTTCAATGCGGCAATAGCACCAAGCATACCCGATTGAGAAAGAACAAATTCCTGCCCCGGCTGAGCAAGCATCTTTGAAACATGAATATCGAGAGTATCGCCAGCGTAGGGAGCCTTGTACAATTCACCGACTTTACCTTCCAAGATGACCTGTTCTTCAGGCGAAATGACTTCGTATGTATTTTCATCGACGGCTCTAGCCATCCACTTTTCTGCACGAGCGAGCGTAGGAATATAGAGGGAATCCAAGTCCATGCGCCCCTCTTTGTGCGTAAAGCGGTCAACGGCACCAACAGGCGTTGCATTGAAGCAAAGGCGTTCGGCTTCAACCACATAGCTCAACACCATGCGGCTCTTGATAAGTTCGATTTCAGCATCGGCCGGGCTTGCCACATCAAGGATGGAGCCCATCTCACCCATAGCCTTCGTCGCGTTACCACCCTTCGCGTCGATTTGCAACAAGATGTCGCTAGTGTACTGCGGACGTAGCCAGTTTGCAATCGAAAATCCGACAAGGCCGCCCACCAGAATGAACAGCAATAACGTGAATTTCTTTTCCCAAAGGATTTGCATTGCTTCAAGCAACGTAATTGTATTGTTGTCTGGAGGCAACTGAATTGTAGCTTGGCTAACAACTTTTTTTTCTTCTTTTTCAGCCATACGTTATCCTAATTAAGTAAAGCAATTACGAATTGTTTGAATAATAATGTCCTGCTGTTCGGGTGTCATCTTGTTGTCACTCGGCAAGCAAAGGCCACGTTCAAAAATATCAGCACCAACGTCTTCGCATCCACCTGCAATATAAGCATTCGTACGAGCACGGCCGTTGCCTTGAACCGTGATAAACGGATTCATGCGGTAAATCGGTTGCATATGCATCGGCTTCCAGATTGGGCGTCCTTCGGCATTAATCTCAGCAATCTTTTCGAGGATTTCAGTCGGGCAGCTCTTGCCCTTTTCATGAATATAAAGACAATCCGTTTCACCGCGGACCTGTTTGCACATGGCGTCCTTGTCAATAATCAGGCAACTCAGCCAATAGTTCGGTTCGCTATTCTTTTCGTCAAACGGATTCATCTGCACAGGAAGCCCACGAAGCCCCTCACGGTAACGTTCGTAAATAGCCTTTTTCTGGGCAATATGCTCTTCAAGATAAGGCATCTGTCCACGCACAACACCTGCAATCACATTGCTCATGCGGTAATTGTAGCCAACTTCTTCATGCTGGTACCAAGAGGCTGCTTCACGGGATTGCGTACTCCACTTGCGAACTTTGTCTGCATCATCCTTGCTATCCGTAAGGAACATGCCACCACTTGAACCAGTAATAATCTTATTTCCATTAAAGCTGATAGCGCTATAATCGCCAAACATGCCGGTTTGTACGCCTTTATATGTAGCGCCAAAACTTTCTGCGGCATCCTCGATCATCAGTGCGCCATGCTTTTTGCAAACAGAACGGAGTTCATCTACCTTGCCCGGTGTGCCGTACAAATGAGCCACGACCACAAGGCGAACATTGGGATAAATTTCAAAAGCCTTTTCCAGAGCCACAGGATCCATATTCCAGGTCTCTCGCTCCGTATCAATAAAAACGGCTTCACCATTTTCGTATGCAACAGGATTGACAGTCGCATCAAAGGTCATGTCACTACAAAAGACCTTGTGTCCGCGTAAAGACCCCTCGCCCGTCTTGGACATTCCATAAAGGGCTTCACCAGCAAGTTTGGTGCAAAGGTGGAGCGCGGCAGTACCTGCGCTAAGAGCAACAGCATACTTACAGCCAACCTTTTCGGCAACAAGACGTTCAACTTCATTGATGTTTTTACCAACAGTACTCATCCAGTTGGTTTCGTACGCTTCGGTCACGTACTTGATTTCATCGCCATGCATCGTCGGGCTGCTAAGCCAAACCTTATTTTCAAATCGAGTCATTAAAGCCATCCAAAAAGCATTTGAATTATGGGAAATATTAGTTTATTTTTCGCTGACATTCAACTTAGTTTTTTCATAAACAAGCTGATTTATAAAAAAAGCTACCCAACCATTTATGTTGGATAGCTTTTACTTTGTCTAACTTACCAAATTACTCATTACTTTGCAAAAGGAACGAGTTCTACGCGACGGTTTTGGGCACGGCCAGCAGCATCACCGTTATCGGCGATCGGCTTGGACGGACCATAACCCACAGCACGCAAGCGGTTGCTATTCACACCGCGCTTTTCGAGATAAGCGACAACAGCCTGAGCACGAGATTCAGAGAGCTTCTGATTCTTAGCATCAGAGCCCTTGTTATCGGTATGGCCCTGAACTTCGAGATTTGCTTCCGGAATCTTGTTCATAAGATCGGCAATGTCGTTAAGAGTGCTATAGCTGTTCTTGGTGAGCTTTGCAGAACCCGTCTTAAACTGAATACCCTTCTTAAGCTGATCAAGGTCTTCCTTCTTATTGATCGGGCAGCCTTCACCATCAACACGGACACCCGGAAGTGTATTCGGGCACTTGTCGATAATATCGGCAACACCATCCTTATCGAAGTCCGGCAAGCAACCAGTCGAGTCTACAGCATGGCCAGCCGGAGTACCCGGGCACTTATCCTTAAAGTCTGCTATGCCATCCTTATCGCTATCAAGCATGCAGCCGTTCGGGCCAACTTCAGCACCGCGTTGGGTGTTCGGGCACTTGTCGAGGTAATCGGCAACGCCATCCTTGTCAAAGTCCATCGGGCAACCCGTAGAATCCACAGGAATGCCGGCCGGAGTGTTCGGGCACTTGTCAAGGTTGTCAGCAACGCCATCCTTATCAAAGTCAAGCATGCAACCCGTAGAATCCACAGAAATACCGGCAGCCGTATTCGGGCACTTGTCGCTTATATTAGGAATACCGTCGTTGTCTGTATCAACACGGGCGAGAGAGTCAGCAATAGCTCTTTCACGAGCAAGTTTTGCATCATCAATCGGGCAACCTTCAGCATCGACCTTTACGCTGGCTTCGGTACGAGCGCACTTGTCTTCGCTATCCGGGATGCCATCGCCATCGGAATCTACCGGCTTACCAGCAGCATCAAACTTGAAGCTCAAGAGGGCAGAACCGGAAATAAGGGGAACGCCGGTATAGCCATACTTGGCCTTGACACCTCTCTGGCCCTGATAGTAGATGGTATGATCCTTACCATACTTGATATCAGCATGGTGATCGAAACCACTCTGGAAGAAACGGGCAGCAAAGTCCACGCCAAAAGCAAAATCAATATCATACGGGAGGTGGAAACGGAAACCCGGAGTGATGAGCATCGGGTCAACAAGCGGGTCGAAGGAGTAACGACCGTTATCCTGCAAGCGCATTTCGCCAGAGAATTCCACAAACGGAGTCATCCAGGATGTGGCGTTCCAGTTCAAGCCCGTGCTATAGACGAGCGTCTGAGTCAAGTTATAGCTAGCCGGAGAAACATAGCTTGCCGCCAAGTTCCACACAATCGGAGCACCAACCTTGTTGAAGTCGAACGTGAATGCGAGACCCGCAGCAAAAGCCCACCTATCAGCAGTAAACGGATGCGTATAGCTGCTACCATCCAAATACCAGGCATGACGGGGACGCACACCGGCGCTTTCTTCACCCGTCGGAACATAGAGGTCAAGCATCAAGGCCATGCTATAGACGCCAGCCGATGCAAACGGGAGACCGATCTTTGCAAAGACATCCAAGTCACCGCGGCTAGTCGTCCACATATTTGCCATTCCACCCCACTTGGAATTGGCATGTTCATAATAAAGCGGAAGTGACATACCGACATCAATGAAATCCAGGACACCAACTTCTACAAAGACGTTGCCTGAAAGAGAAGCATCAGCATCATTAAATGCGTACCTCTTCCCCTTTACTTCATAGATACCGCCACGAGACAAACCCCAGGAGCCAAACGTAAGATTTCCGCTTGCACCGAAGTTGACTTGCCACTGACCAAGGGTCTTTGCATTGATTTCATGCAGGCCCTCCGAGCCACCCAGCATTCCAGCCTGTGCAAAAGCTAGAGTACTAGATAACAAACCTAGAGTGATGATCTTTTTCATATTTTATCCTTCTTTTGAGTTTGTCGTTGTTGTTAAGACTTTTGTTCCACGGGTTCAGACTTCTTTAAAATTGCACTGTTGAACTTTTCAGGAGTCGTGAACGTCGGGACAATTTCGTGCAAAGCGCGAATAGCGATTTCAACATCGTTTTCTGAAGCCGCGCTCTTAAGCTTCCACAGTTCATTGATGAACTTAGAAGTATCAATATCGATTTGCTTGCCAATGAAGATAAGCTTGTTCTTTGTCTTCTTCAAACCTTCTTCGTTCATCAGGAGCTCTTCCTTAATCTTTTCCCCAGGACGGAGCCCCGTGAACTTGATCGGAACATCCTTGTACGGAACCTTTCCATACATACGGATCAAGTTTTCTGCAAGCGTCACAATCTTTACCGGCATGCCCATATCGAGCACAAAGATTTCACCACCATGAGCGATACTAGCCGCTTCGAGCACAAGGCTCACAGCTTCAGGAATCGTCATGAAGTAACGAATGATTTCCGGGTGTGTAACCGTCACAGGCTTGCCCTGTTCAATCTGGCGTTTGAAAAGAGGAATCACGCTACCATTTGAACCAAGCACATTGCCAAAGCGAGTCACAACAAATTCCGTATTACTATCCTTCTGCATGGACATAAAGCGGACAATCATTTCGCAGCAGCGCTTGGAAGCTCCCATGACATTTGTCGGGTTCACCGCCTTGTCGGTACTGATCATCACAAACTTTTTCACATTGTTGAACATGGCAAGCGTCGCAACGTTAAACGTACCAATAACGTTGTTCTTAATCGCTTCCATCGGATTGTTTTCCATCAGTGGCACATGCTTATGAGCGGCAGCATGGAAAATCACTTCAGGATTGTAGGTCTTGAAAATTTGGTTCATGCGGAAATAGTCACGGACACTTGCGATAAGAGTCACAAGGTTCAAAGACTTTCCGTATTCCATCACCAGTTCTTGCTGGATATCGTAAGCGTTATTTTCGTAAATATCGACAATAATAATTTGTTTAGGATTATACTTTGCAATCTGACGAACAAGTTCACTACCGATACTACCACCACCGCCAGTCACCATACAAACTTTGTTTTCGATATAGGCACGGATGTCCTTGTTATCGAACTTGATAGGATCGCGACCAAGTAAATCTTCGACCTTGATATCACGGATTTGCGTTGCAAAATTAGTCGAGCCATCGCCAACATTGGAAGAATCCAAAAGAGTACCAACAAAAGGAAGAACCTTCACCGGAAGTCCGGTCTTACCACACAAGTCCATGATGACTTGACGGTCTTTGGGAGGGCAACTCGGAATCGAAAAAAGAATCTGCTCAATATTTTCTTGCTTTGCAATTTTAGGAATGTCACTTGTCGTGCCTGCAACAAGAACCCCTTCGAACGGTTTCCCGATTTTAAAGCGGTCATCATCAATGAGGCAAACAGGATTGATTTTTGCAGCTTCCGAAGTAGAAAGCCCCTTTTCCGCATCCTTGGTGCTGTTCTTGATTTCATCGAGCAAAAGCTTAGTCGCATTACCGGCACCGATAATCATGGTGCGCTTTTTCATCGCTTCACGGTGACCCGTGTTAATAATCGAAATAAAGGCATTACGGAACATGTAGCGGAAAAGACACACGCCAAAACTCGCCATCAAAGCTTGGACAAGGCCAAATTCCCAATAAAGCTTTCCACGAACCAAATAGAAGAAAAAATAAGTTACGACAAGGCCTACAAAAACGCCTTTACAGCAGCTTAAAAAGTCATAGCGGTTAAGATAGCGCCACAGCTTATTGTAAGCTCCAAAAAAGAGAAGCCCACTAAAGCACATAATGACACACAAAAAGAAAATGGCAAAAAGGTCAGCACGTCCAATCGGTTCTGCATATAATGGGAGTAGGTAATTTGCAAATAAACCAGCAACAACAACAATAAAAGCATCCGCCAACGCCAATACACGTTTGCGAATCCTAAAACTAGTGAACAATCCCATCAATTTGGACATAGTCAAGCCCTACTTTTTTAGTTCAGAAAAGTCTTAAAAAACGGTTTCTTATGTTATAAGATAATTACAAAAGACTACCAAAACAAGGTAGTACGTACAAAAATGGCCTTTATTTCGCCTAAAATGAGCTCTAATTCATAAGAAGCATGATATCCACTATAGTTTACAGACGGAGCAATTGTGTATTGGAGCGGAGCTTTATCGGTAAATTTTTTGCGAACGGTCTTATACGGGTCATTGATATCGCTACCTCGATCAATACCTTTCCAAAGCCACTTGTTGTGCAAACCAAAGAAGATACTTGCTGAATGGTTCCAGAAGAGGCGGCTGTAAAGAGTCCAGTCAATGGCAAGCGAGTTCGGACCATTCGGATTCCCTAGCGGGAGTCCAAGGTGCGCCATCTGAGCCTGAGCCGTGTCGTAATGGCAATAGGTATAAGGTTCAACACGCGCAATTTCTGCGATAGTTCCGAGCTGTAAAAGTTTACCATTTACTTCCATGTCATGAGCCACCTGAAAGCCAAGCATTGCGGCCCAGCGGTTATTGCTGTAACGATTTTGATAAACGGCATAAGGCGATTCCATGTCATCCAAGAAGAATTCACCATAGACACGAGCCAGCTTGAAGAGCTGCACATTAAAATCCACCGCCAAGGCACCGTTGTTTACGCGTTCGGAATAATTCCCCTTTTCAATGAAAAGCGGAGCTACCGGAACAAAAAGCCAAGGCTTATTTTCGTTGTAAAGAATCTGAAGTTCAGAAATACCAAAGGTCACATTTTTGAGAGCTAGCTCATAACGGTGAGCATAAAGATTGCGATCGTTCAGGTTGTCTTTGCTATAGCTCCAGGAATTCACACGAAGATCCGCATACACACTATAAATTCGTAACGGTCCAAATGTAAGGTCGAGCGAAAGCATGTTGTACGGGAGCGCAAACTGGTTCAGCGAGAGGTTGTTGTAGTACCCCGGCCCCCAGTGTAGCACATCACGAGCAAGCTGCAAACGAGCCCATGCATAGTTGAGAGCCAAGTGAGCGCGGTAACGTGCAAAGCTCACATAGTCAATTCCTCCATCGCCACGATCCTTGGACTGCACGTCAAAAACTTCGTGGTCGTAACTCTTGGGCTTCTTGGCGGCATGCCCTTCAGAGTAAATACGCGCATCAAGATCAAAGTCGAGGGAATCAGCAAAGCCGCGGATAAAAAGTCCACCATCAATAGCTGGCCATATAGTATCGCCAAGAGCCGAAGACGATTTGTAATCAATACCGAGGATTGGACTTACCGCAATAGCGAACTTATGCGAAGACGCGCTATCACTTTCAAAAAACGCCATCGCATTTCCATGATTCTTGTAAAAATCCTTCTGGAACGTTGTATCGCGACGTGGATAAATAAAGAAGTGGCGGCCATCGTCTACAGTCTGTCTATGATACTCAAAAAGCATCGGAGCATAATCGAGCCCGCGCAGGTTACGAGTGCGTTCAGAACTGATAACTGGCGAACGACCTGTTTCTGCAAAAACAATCGTTGCTAAAATAAGACTAGCGAAAAAAGCTTTCATTCTCCCCTCCATCAAAATTATTCTTCGGCGTCCTTGTCGATAACTTCTGCCGCTGAATCCCCGTGAAGAGCCACCAAACGAATACCGTCAAGCGTCAGATACGGATCGTAAGTGTCTATGATTTTGGTATGGCTTGCAATTGTGCGGCCCCAGCCACCAGTTGCAAAAACAGGAACATCTTTCTTACCCATTTCCTGTTTGATTTTAGCAACAAGCGTTTCCAGTTCAGCCATAAAGCCAAACAGAAGACCCGCGCGGATAGCATCATCGGTATTGTTCGCAATTAAATGCTTGGGCCATTCGATACTTACCGGCAAAAGACGAGCCGCTTTTTGCGTAAGCACATCGAGACTAGCACTAATGCCAGGAACGATGATACCACCAGCAAAGCCGCCATCCTTCATGACATCAAAAGTCGTAGCAGTCCCCATGTCAATAACAATGGCATCGTTGTAGCCGCGTTCCTTAAGCGCAATCACATTGCAAAGACGGTCTGCACCAAGCGAACTCGGGTTCGGGTAAGCAATCGGGCAATTGAGGCAGTTTGATGAACTCACCACCTGCACCGGGCGTTTTAAAAGCGTCTGCAAAGCCTTGACCCACGGGCGTTCCAAAGACGGCACAACCGTCGAAAGGCCAACATGCGTTACAGCTTCAAGTTTGATTTTTGAAAGATGGATAAGGCCACCCACACGATTCATCACTTCGTCCGAAGTTGTTTCCTTGCGGGTTGTAAGCCTCCAATGATCTACAACTTTGTCGCCCTTGTAAATTCCAAGAACGGTGTGCGAGTTACCCACATCGACCACAAACGACAAAGTATTCTTTAAATTCTTTTTCATCGGAATGAAAGATAGTTATTTATTCAAATTCAAAAACGCTTGCTTCAATTCTCGTGTTGCTTTTTCCGGGTCTGCGGATTTCATGATAGCAGAAACGGCACAAATTCCTGAAATGCCAGAACCCTTAAGCACATCGATATTGTCCTTATTGAGCCCGCCAATGGCATTCACCTTAATCGGCACCGCCTTCACGATAGCTTTGAGCGTATCGACACTCGTGAGGATAGTGACAACTTTAGTCGTTGTCGGATAGATAGCCCCAACACCAAGATAATCGGCCCCCTGTTCGTAAGCCTCCAAAGCCTGAGGAACAGTCTTCGTCGTTGCGCCAATTATTTTATCTGCACCCATCAACTGACGTGCGATTTTCACAGGCATGTCTGTTTGCCCCACGTGTACACCTTCTGCATCAATAGCAAGAGCCACATCAACGCGGTCATCGATAATCAGCGGGACATTATAACGCTTGGTAATTTCGTGAGTCGCAGTTGCAAGTTCCATATATTCACGAGTCGAGCGATTTTTTTCACGAAGTTGAATGAGCGTCGCTCCACCTTTGCAAGCGGCTTCAACAGTTGGCAAAAAACGTTCAGAAGGCACACTAGTGCTATCGGTAATGAAGTAGAGCGTTGTATCAAGATTTTTCATGTTTTTAAAGGTAGAAAAAATTGCTCTAGTTTGGAATAGAACATCTTGAAGCTTTAAATTTGTGCGCTTTCTCACGTTTATTACTTTTTTATCATAGAAATATGTCAATTCAAAATTGCAATATATAGATTTCCATTATAAGGGTTACAAAACCCAATTAAACTATATGGAGCGATATTATGAATACTATAAATTCAAAGAGGGGTATTACCCTTATGGAGCTTATGGTGGTTATCGCTATTATGGGCGTTCTTTCCTCCGTAGCGATGCCAAAGCTTTTCGGGTTCGGTGAAAAAGCACGTGAAAAAATCGACCTGATGAAGCTTTATGACCTCAGAAACGCTATCAACATAGCGCTCATTGAAGATAGTGAAGCCATGTCAAACTATTCTCCTGTACAATCTCAAAATGATTCAACCCGAAATAGTTTTATCACCAAACTTCACAATGGGTTATCATCAAATGGTGGTGCAGCGTTGTTTGTGATTGAATTGCGTAGCGACCTTTCAATCAATGTACAAGGTAAGCACTGGAAAGCCAATAACACGTATAACGTTTGTGAAATGGTCGGTACAGACGGAACATTCTATTCGGCTTTGAAAACCGCAAACTTTGATGGCGTTGCAGACATCATCGCCGCAAGACTTAGCGGTAATTCATGGAAATCTAGCGGAGATACTTATACTTCGAAAGAATACAAAAACGCCGAAAATAAATCGGACTACCGTACGGCTCCGAAAAAGAAGCTGTTCCAGAGTAGAGCTTTAAATATCGGAAAGTATGAGGACAATACACGTTATACAATGAATGTTCGTTGGACCGATCCAGACGATCCATATTCTGTCGAAGTGTTCTTGCTACCTCAAGATGGTAATTGGGAAACCGCCTATCGTTCCGATAATGGAACATGCTTCTCTACTTACGGTAATAGAGGTTGTCGTAAGAAGAAAAAATAATTTGCCAGAAATAACGAAACGCCCCGGATTTATCCGAAGCGTTTTCTAGTAACTGCGGCAAGAGCACGAACTTAATAGAAACGGTGCCGAAAGCGCATTACACGTACAAGTAGTCGTTCAGCACGGGCTGCATGCCTTCGCTGCTCATGTCGGCGTACATCTTGTCGATGCTGCGGCCGTCATTGATTTCGAACTGTTCATCGCCACCTTCCCCATCGTCGTGACCACTGTATTTGCTTTCGTGGTCGCCAATGCCGGTCGAGACGCCTGCGGAAATCTTCGTGGCAGCAATTTTCACAATGCCATTGCGGAATTCCTTGCTTTCGCGGCTCGAAACAGTGATACCCACGAACGGAAGGAAAATGCGGTAGGCGCATAGCACCTGACAAAGTTCCTTTTCGTGAACGTCAAGCGGACTGATTTTTTCGTTGTTCACAATCGGGCGGAGACGCGGGCAGCTGAGGCTCATTTCGGCATGCGGGTACTTCTTTTGCAAGTAGTAAACATGCAGAGCACTTGCGAGTGCATCACGGCGGAAGTCCGAAAGTCCAAGAAGTGCCGAAAATCCGCAGCCGCGCATGCCACCCATGAGGGCGCGTTCCTGAGAATCAAAGCGGTACGGGAATACGCGCTTGTGACCGAGTAAATGAAGTTGTTCGTAACGCTTGCGGTCATACGTTTCCTGGAATACGGTTACGTAATCGACGCCACATTCATGCAGGTACTTGTATTCGTCGACATTCACCGGGTAGACTTCGACACCCACGAGCTTGAAGTACTTGCGGGCAAGCTTGCAGGCTTCACCGATGTATTCGACACTGCTTTTAGCGCGGCTTTCGCCCGTGAGCAACAAGACTTCTTCCATGCCACTGTCGGCGATGACCTTCATCTCGTGCTCAATCTGTTCCATGTTCAACTGCATACGCTTAATGTGATTGTAGCAGTTGAAACCGCAATAGACGCAGTAGTTTTCGCAGTAGTTTGCAATATAGAGCGGCGTAAAGAGATAGACGTTATTGCCAAAATGGCGGCCCGTCTCAATCTTTGCCTTGGCTGCCATCTGTTCAAGGAACGGAGCAGCCGCAGGAGAAAGCAAAGCCTTGAAATCTTCAATAGAGCAAGTGTCATGCTGCAAGGCGAATTGAACATCGCGTGCGGTGTACTTGGACGCATCATAGCTTTCAAATGCGTCAAGAACCTTGTCGCGAATGTCGGATTGAATCACTTCCATTCCCGGCAAGTATTCCATGATGTCCGTACGGACAGACGGATCTGTTTCAATTCTGTGCTTGCGTTCTAGAGCCGCCGGCGAGAGATTTCCAGAATCAAAAAAGTAATTGTTGTCTTTGCGTTCGGCCATTTTAATCCCTCAAGAATCCTGTAAGCGGATCAGAGGCAGATGCCCCACGAGAAAGCACACGGCCAAGCCCGGCGAGATAAGCCTTGCGGCCTGCTTCAATAGCAAGTTTGAATGCAGAAGCCATCTGCGTAATGTCGCCCGCTGTTGCAAGAGCGGTGTTAGCCATAATGGCGGCTGCGCCCATTTCCATGGCAGCACAAGCTTCGGACGGTTTGCCAATACCCGCATCCACGATAATCGGGAGTTCGATTTCGTCAATCAAAATCTGGATAAAGTCTCTCGTGCAAAGACCCTTGTTTGAACCAATCGGCGATGCAAGAGGCATCACGGCAGCTGCACCGGCATTCACGAGGTCGCGAGCCACATTCAAATCCGGGTACATGTACGGCATCACCACAAAGCCTTCCTTTGCAAGCGTTTCGGTAGCTTTGATGGTTTCGGCATTGTCCGGGAGCAAGTACTTGGTATCGCGCATGATTTCAATCTTCACGAAGTCGCCGCAACCGAGTTCACGGGAAAGTCTTGCAATGCGCACAGCTTCTTCGGCATTGCGAGCGCCCGACGTATTCGGCAAAAGCGTAACATTTTTCGGAATGTAGTCAAGGATGTTTTCGTGTTCCTTCGTGTTTGCACGGCGAACGGCAAGCGTTACAATTTGAGCGCCTGCATCCTTGACCGCAGCTTCAATGAGCTTGAGGGAATACTTTCCAGAACCGAGAATAAAACGAGAATCAAATTCATGACCGCCAATAACAAGTTTGTCAGAATTCATTTGCATGTCCTTTATGTTAAACTTCTAGACCGGCAATAATCCGGATAATCGTGAGCGCCTCATGCGCTGCGCAAATCTGCACGCGTGGAGCTAGGAGCGCAAGTCCTTGAGTCACGTCGCTCTTGCCATCGCCACAGAGGTAAAAATGTTTTGAAATCTTACGTGTCTTGATGGAATTCGCATCGTCCGTGCCTGCCATTCCAGAGGCGGCAACGAGATATTTTTGCGGATACTTTTCAAGCACAGCGTTTACAAGCATCGACTTTGTTTCGGGATTATCAAATGCTTCGCATACAACATCGGCGTTAGTCACGAACTTGTCGATGTTTTCTTCCGTGATTTTTTCGTCGTATGCTTCAAACTCTGTGTACGGTGCTATTTCTTTCAAATTTTCGACGAGCGCAAACGCTTTAGGCTCTCCAACCTGAGATGCCTTGTACTGCTGGCGTTGCAAGTTCGTCACGTCAATACGGTCAAAATCCACGAGAATGAGCTTCTTGATGCCTGCGCGAGCGAGATTGATGGCGACGTTAGAGCCTAGTCCACCAACGCCACAAATTGCAACTGTGGTCTGTTCAAGTTTCTGAACGATTTGTTCGCCCTGCTTTTGTACGAGTGCGCGTCGGAACTCTTCCCTGCTCGGGATTTTATTGCAGGTCATCACCCGCCTCCAACAAAGTTCACAACTTCGACGACATCCCCCGCTTCGAGGACGACCTCAGCATACTTTGATTTGGGGACGATTTCCAAATTGCGCTCAACGGCGATGCGTTTTGTATCGTAATTTGCGGACGCCAAATATTCGGCAATGGTCATGCCTGCTGCCGCGACGTTTTCACCGTTGATTTTGACTGGATTTGAGTTCAATGGAACCTCCCTACGTTGGCATTATCCAAATCAGGTTCGGTCGAAGTTTTCAACTTCCTCTCAGCCCGTTTTACGAGCTCCCGTAAGCGCCATAAAATTAACTATTGGAGATGTATTTGGCAACTAACTTGGGGCTTTGCCACGCTTTTTCTAAAAGCAAAAATGCCCCGCAGTGCGGAGCATTTTCAAAAGATTTTGAGAAGTAAGATTACTTATCCTTAGCAAATTTCTTAGAGGCGGCCTTGACCTTCGGATCGTTCTGAGCGTCCTTGATCTTCTGCTTGATACCATCTTCGATGGACTTCTTGAGCTTTGCGGCAAGGTTGGGGAAACGATCTTCCAGGGAATCACTAAAGACAGCCGGCTTCTTTGCAGCAGCAGGAGCACCACCCTTGCGCTTGCCGTTGAACGGGCGCTTTTTCTTGGACGGAGCCTTCTTTACTTGAGATTTTTCTTGGGATTTTGTTTCCTGAGGCTTAACTTCTTCTGTGGATTTGACTTCTGCTTCTTCTGCCATATATATACCTCTTGGAAAATTGTTTAAGTTGACGGGCGCAAAGATAGTAAAAAACTATGAAATTGCAAGTGAACACGCTATGGTCCTTAGTTATTAGTCAGTAGTCGTTAGCCAAATTGCCGTACCTTTTGAGGCATCATCAACTATTGACCAATGACTATTGACTAGGTTCTAGATTCAATCCAATGCGCGAGGACTGTGATGTCGGCGGGGCGCACACCAGGCACGCGGCTAGCTTGCCCAAGCGTTAGCGGTTTGTGGGCGTTGAGGCGCTGGCGGCTTTCGATGCTGATGGCCGTAATGGACATGTAATCGAAGTCCGGCGAGAGCTTGACCTTTTCCATCTTCTTCTGGTCGTCAATTTCGCGTTCCTGGCGATCGAAGAAACCGGCATAGAGTTCTTCGGCGTACATGTACCACTGGTCACGGCGCGTGATTTTTGCATCCGGTGCAGCCACCTTGAAGAAGGTTTCGGGGTCGATTCCCGGACGGCGGAGCACGTTGATCCAGCGGGTACGTTCGGAGGCGAGAGCCTGACCGCCCGCTTCAAGAATCGTATTTGCTTCTTCCGGCGTTGCAGATGTTTCCGTAAATTGCGTCTTGAGACTTGCCATGAGGTCGCGGCGGCGAGTCCAGTCTTCCCAATCGCGGTCGCTGATCATTCCAATCTTGCGGGCTTTTTCCTTGAGGCGCATTTCGGCATTGTCGCTGCGGAGGAACAGACGGTATTCCGCACGGCTCGTAAACATGCGATACGGTTCATCGAGCAAAATGTTCACGAGGTCATCGACCATCACGCCGAGATAGCTTTCGGAGCGCCCGAGAATGAACGGTTCCTCGCCCTTGACCTTGAGTGCAGCGTTGATACCAGCCATAAGGCCCTGACCGGCGGCTTCTTCGTAACCGCTTGTGCCGCAGACCTGACCTGCAAAATAGAGTCCAGGAACATTCTTGCATTCGAACGTCGGGTAAAGTTGCGTGGCATCAACGGAATCGTATTCCACAGCGTAACCGATTTGGAGCACTTTCGCGCGGGTAAGGCCCGGAATCGTGTGGATGGCAGCAAGCTGGATGTCTGCCGGCAAGCTCGAACTGAAACCGTTGATGTACACACGTCCGATGTCAGCCTGTTCCGGTTCGAGGAACAGCTGGTGCCCGTCGCGGTCGCCGAAACGGTTGATTTTATCTTCGATACTCGGGCAGTAGCGCGGGCCCTTGCCGTGGATACGGCCGCTGAACATCGGGCTATCCTTAAAGCCACTGCGCAGAATATCATGCGTCTTGATGTTTGTGCGCGTAATCCAGCAGACGCAATCGTTGCGTATAAACTTGTTAATTTGGTCACCCCAGAACTTGTCGGGAGTTGCACCGTCAAAATGGCGGTCGCTCATCGGCCACGGGTGCTCGTCGCCGTGCTGCACGTCGCATTCGTTAAAGTCGATAGAATCTGGATCCAAACGGCTTGGCGTACCTGTTTTAAGGCGGCGCAAGCGGATGCCGTTTTTCGCAAGGCATTCCGAAAGTTTGTCTGCACTCGGTTCTCCCACTCGCCCACCGATGCTCGTTTCAAGCCCGGTGAACATCTTGGAGGCAAGGAACGTTCCGCTCGTCACCACAATCGCACGAGTGATATAGCGGTCGCCGTTTAAAAGCGTGAGTTCCAAGCGGCCGTCGTTCATGCGTTCAAACGATGCAAGTTCGCCTTGAATCAGCGTGAGTCCCGGCAAGCTTTCCATTGTCTCGCGGGCAACTTCGCTGTAATACTTCATATCGCATTGCGCACGCGGTCCCCAGACAGCGGGGCCCTTGCTCATGTTGAGCATGCGGAACTGGATGCCCGCCTTGTCAGTCAAAAGCCCCATGAGACCACCGAGAGCATCGATATCGCGAACAATTTGACCTTTAGCAACGCCACCCACAGCAGGGTTGCACGACATTCTACCAATTGCGTTCAAATCCATCGTGAGCATGGCGGTTTTGACACCAATCTTCCATGCGGCATGCGTGGCTTCAATACCGGCGTGACCGCCACCGACGACGACAACATCAAATTCTGCGATAATCATGCGCCAAATTTAAAAAATATGAATCAATACGGCTATAGAAAAAACGCACTACAAAAAAGAACACATCCCGCGTTTACGAGATGCGTTTTAACAAGACTGTGTAAGGGGATTCCCGCTCGGAGGCGGGAATGACAAGTGTCGAGCGAGCCAAGCACAGAAAGTTCAGAGGATTCCCGCTTACTTCGACTGCGAACACTTCGACATTGCTCAGTACAGGCAGCACAGGCTCAGGCGGGAATGACTGAATGCCGAGACCAAAGATTACTTCTTGGCCTTTGCCTTAGCGTCTTTCTTTACTTCCTGCTTCGGTTCGACCTTTGCAGAATCAGCAGCCGGCTTCTTGACTTCGATCTTCCATTCGACGTTCTTGCCTTGGAGAAGTTCAGCAATTTCCTTCTTCAAGTCATCCTTTTCGCGTTCGAATGCAGCGTACTGCTTGTACGAGCCATCCGGGTTCACGAGATAGACCTTTGGAACGTAGCCATCGCTATAAAGTTCACCGAACTGGCGGGATTCATCCCACATAACGCTGATCGTTTCGTCAAACTTGGCATCGTCGATAAAGCGACGAATACCCGGCTTATTGTTTCCACCGCTAGCGATAGCAACTGTGGTAAGACCCTTCGGAGCAAATTCCTTTGCAATTTCGAGAATCTGCGGAGCGGCGTGTGCGCAGTGACCACAAGTAGCGGAGAAGTAGAACATGAGGAGCGGCTTACCTGCATAAGCACTCAAGTCTTCGCCCTTGACCGTAACGCCAGAAGCCTTCACCTTGAAATTCATCTTGGCCGGCATACCATTGGCAAGCGTGTCACCACGGAGAGATGCGACTTCTGCTTTGAGCTTTTCTTCTTCTTCCTGCTGCTTCTTATTCATTTCTTCACGGATTGTCTTCAATTTTTCTGTAAAGCGATCACCCACAGCCTTAAGAGAATCATCCGAGAGAACCAACGTTACCGTCGAATCACGATGCTTCTTGCCAGCATCGCGAAGACCGAGAACAAAATATTCCGCATCAAATTGAGTCTGGAACTGGCGGCCAATGCTAAAGAACTGGTTACCGAACTGAGCACCGACAACATAGGAGAACTTCTGCTGTTCAGAAGCATTTGCCTGGAGCATGACCTTTTCGTTCTTGACTGCCGGAGCGGCTTCAACCGGCAAAGCCTTGCGGAGAGAATCCACATAAGCACGGATTTGCTCGTCGTTCATACCCTTAACAACAGCGGTATCCGGCTGGGTTTTGAAATAACGTTCACGCATAGATTGCTGAACACGTCTGCTAACAGCAGCAATGGAATCCTGCGGAAGCTGGAGCTTAGCCGTAGAATCGTTCAAGTTTGCCAAAGCATCGCGGAAACCCTGAACCGTAACATCTTCATCAATGCCATGACCCGTCTGCCACGGAAGATTCGTAAAATTCTGAAGACCGAACTGAGCACCAAGCATGTAGGCAAACTTTTCGTCATCTGTAGAGTTCGGCGTAACAGCAGCAACCTTAGCAATCGGTTTCTGGGCTTCACCGCATGCAACCAAAGCAAGAGCGGCTGCACCAAGAGCAATCTTTTTCAGTTTCATTTTTTTAGACTCCTAAGTCAAAAAATCTTTAGGAATGCACCCATTCCTATTATCGCGCTTTAATATACATATTTTTAGCGTAGGGAATCACGGACAAAACCTTTTTTAGGCATTCCTTCAAGCACTTTAAATGAAGTCGAACCGATAACAGCCCCATCTTTATATGCTGTTTCTACACGATAATCCCCTGTTGGGATATTTTTCTTTTTGGAATAGCTGCGATACCCAGCATCTCGCCCTCCACGAATGACCATTCGACTCGACGAAATCTTATCCGTCAACTTAAATTTTCCCGTAGAAGGTTCTTTGTAGTACCATCGGAATTCAACAGGGGCCTTGAGCTCTGCCGGGCCATAGACCGACGACATAAAATAAATTTCGTCCCCTTCATCTTTATGGATAGTCGCCTGACTAAAGCCATTCCGTTGCCAAAAATTGAGCCGATCAGCATCACACGAGTATGTTTCGTTATCAAAGTTCTTGCAGACAATTTGCTGTTTCAGAACTAGCGGAACAGGCGGAATCCAATTGACGATATAGGCAATAGAAAGCAAGACGCTTATAGCGACAGGAGCAATCAAGACTCGCTTATGGCGTTCCGATTTAAACCAAAGTAAATAACAGATTGCAGCAGAAACAAACGTACTTAAAAAGAACCAGAAAGCCCCCATCCCATGAACCAAATGCGGAATTAAAAAATTAAAGAACATCGTTCCAAGCAGGCAAAAGAACGCAAGGCTTACGCCAAATTTTTCATATTTCTTTTTCAAGAATTCATTTCCAACTAGGAGCGCAACTAGGATTAATACGATGATAAACGCTGCAATAGAACCGGAGCTTTTGAAATAGCAAATGACAAGCGCACTATAAAGGTTACCAAAGCAAAATTGCACAGCCCAGGTCAATCGATCAATCCAAGACGAATCCCATTCGTGATTCAAGACTCTGCTAAAAAAAGATGATTCTACATCAATTTGATTTTCATCTTTGACAACACTTTTTGAGGCAATAAAAAATATCGAAACTAAAGCAAGCAAATAATAGAACGACAAGAAAATCAAATCGCTCCCATAGACCTTACTCCCGATAGTCATCGAGTCCCAGCTAAATCCACCCAAAAATGCTACAGCCGGGATAAACTTTTCAAGTTTTTGAACTGCGGCTTTTTCCCGCAATCTGTCTAAAAATTCCATGATAGCAAAATAAAAAAAATCCCATAAAGATTAATAATCTTTCGTCTCTCGCCTTTGCACATTCACTTCGTTCATGTGCCAAACGCTAGCCTCGGCCATAACAATACAAGTATTGTTTCGGCACTCGACTTACGCATTTGTCGTCTATTTTCTACATTTACGCCGTAAAAAATTTTAAAAGGCAAAAACAATGAAACTCTCCAAGTACTTTTACGTCACGCTCCGCGAAACGCCGAGCGATGCCACCATGCCCTCCCACATCTTCCTCATGCGCGGCGGCTATATCAAGCCTGTTTCTACCGGTATCTATTCCATGATGCCGATCGGTTACCGCGTCATCCAGAAGATCGTAAACATCATCCGCGAAGAAATGAACAAGATTGGCGGTATCGAAGTGGATCTCCCGGTGGTGCAGACCGCTGAACTCTGGAGCGAATCGGGCCGTTACCAGGCTATTGGCGAAGAACTCCTCCGCTTCAAGGATCGCAACAACCACAACATGGTGCTCGCCATGACGCACGAAGAAGCCATGACCGACCTCGTGCGCTACGTGCTCAACAGCTACAAGCAGCTGCCGGTGATGCTCTACCAGTTCAAGACCAAGTACCGTGACGAAGCCCGTGCCCGTGGCGGTCTTATCCGCGTCCGCGAATTCTTGATGAAGGATGCTTACAGTTTCCACACCAGCCAGGAAGACCTCGACCGTCACTACCAGGAAGAATACGACGCCTACCTCCGCATCTACCGTCGCGTGGGCATTGAACCGGTGGTGGTGCAGAGCGATACGGGTATCATGGGCGGCAAGGTCGCTCACGAATTCATGCTGGATACTCCGAACGGCGAAGACTACTTGATCCTTTGCAAGAAGTGCGGCTACCAGGCCAATCGCGAAATCGCCAAGTTCCAGCGTGTGCCGTTCAAGGGCGACGAAAATGCAGCTCTCGAAAAGGTCGCTACGCCGAACAGCGAAAGCATCGACGAACTCACCAAGTTCCTGAACGTGCCTGCCGAATCGACCGCCAAGTGCGTGTTCTTCGACTTCGAAGGCAAGCTCATCACGGTTGTGGTTCCGGGCAACCTCGATGTTTCCGAAATCAAGCTCCACAACCTCTTGAAGGCCAAGGAACTCTATCCGGCTGAAGACAGCCTCATCAAATCTTGCGGCATGGTTCCGGGCTTTGCTTCCCCGATTAACGCTCACGACACGCGCATCATTGTCGATGAAGCTATCGCTGATTCCTTCGACCTCGTCACCGGCGCAAACGAAGAAGGCTATCACTTCAAGCATTGCAACCCGAAGCGCGACTTCCCGAAGTTCGAAGTGGCGGACATCGCAGAAGCTTCCGAAGTTTGCAAGTGCCCCTGCTGCGGCGAACTCCTCACCGAAACTCGCGGCATCGAAATGGGCAACATCTTCAAGCTCGGCACCAAGTTCTCAGAATCCATGGGCGCCAAGTTCCTCACCGCCGAAAAGACGACCGCTCCGGCCATCATGGGCTGCTACGGCATTGGCGTGGGTCGCTTGATGGCATCCGTCGTGGAAAACAGCCACGATGACTTCGGACCGATCTGGCCCAAGTCCATCGCTCCGTTCCAGGTGGAAATCGTCCCCATCGGCAAGGAAGCCGAACTCATGGAACTCGCTGAAAAGTTCGAAAAGGAACTTGAAGCCGCCGGCATCGACGTGCTCGTGGACGACCGCGACGAACGTCCGGGCGTGAAGTTCAAGGACGCCGACCTCTGGGGTTCTCCGGTGCGCATCGCCATCGGCAAGAAGGGCCTCGCAAACGGCGAAGTCGAATGGAAGTTCCGCAACGAAAAGCAGTTCACCATGGTCAAGGTCGAAGACGTCATCGCCAAGGCCAAGGAATACTTCGCAGAATAAGACGAAAGAACGCCCGCATTAGCGGGCTACAGACGAGAGACGAAAGCGTGTACAGATGTCATGCCGCACTCTGTTGCGGCATCGCCATTTCAACACAGACTTTTAAATTGCAAGCCTGCCATCGTGGCAGGCTTTTTTCTTTGCTCTATTGTCCCACCCCTGTAAAATTGATTATCTTATAAACGTATGATGAACTCGATTGACTGGTCTGTGGGTTGGTGCTATGTCTGCACCGTACTCTTGCTATTATTAATTGTCACCATTTTGCTGTTGCTCGACTACTGGAAAAGGCAAAAGCTTTATACGCTTTTCGCGGGCAACCTCGGTGAGTTCATCGTCGTACTTTCCGACAAGTTTGAATTTATCAGTTCTCTGCCGCAGTTCATGTCGGACCCGCTCTTTGACAACTTGAGCAAGGACCGCTTGTTCCGAGACATTCTTCCGCCAAAGGACTGGGCTCGCCTTAAGCTTTACTTCGATGACATTGACAAGCACCCTGAAATGCCGTTTATGTTCTCGTACAAGCGCGATGATGGTACTACGCTCTGGTTTGAAATGCGATGCCAGCACCAGCGTCTTTCGATGGACGAATCTCGTTATATCTGCTTGATTAAGAATATTTCGAACACCGTCGAAAACCAGCACCGCCTAGACGAAGCCGAAACAAAGCTCAAGTCCTTGCTCCGCAATACCGGCGATTTCCTGTGGAAATTCGATTTCGAAAGCCGACAGCTCTTTTTGCTCACACCGATGATGGACGATGACTACCGCGACGTTCCTCGCTCTGGCGGCGTTGTCGATATCGAATCGCTCATGCCAGAAGACGATTTCAAGTTGCTTGAACGCGTGATGAACGAATGCATGATGAAGGCCGGTGGCGAAGCCGCTTATGATGACAAAGGGCACTTGCTCGATGAACAAAGCCAGCTCAACCGCCTCGCCAATGAAAACGCCCGCTTCGGCACGCTCAAGATTCGTTGCTGGAACAGTGAAAAGAACCTCGTGTGGTACGACTTCCGTGGCCACCTCGCCCCCGATGATGAAGACCGCATTGTGATGATGGGGTCTGCCCGCCGTGTTGAAACATCCCCAGAAATTCCGTTCCTCATGAAAAGCGGCGTCGAGGAATCTTTGATAAATTCACTTTTCAACTTCCCAAACATCGGTATTTTCTGGGTCGACCGCAACTTCACCATTCTCGGCTGCAACAACGCGTTCGCCACAGATTCTGGCTTTGCCAAAACGGACGAAGTCGTCAATCAATCTTTGAAAGACGTCATCTCCGTCAAGTACCTTCCCTATTACGATTCCATGATCAGGGACGTATTCGATAACGGCTCGCCCAAAAGCTGGAAGGGTAAATTTGATGATAGCAATCTAATTTGTACCATCAACGTGGTTCCCATGCTTAAATCGCTTCTCAAATCCGGTTATACCGTAAGTCGTGTACTTTGCGTTTATATGCGAATTTCAGGATAAAACGCCTTTAAGTATAAATTCAAAATTCCATTGCGAACACAACGGGAATTTTTGTATAAAAAACACCAGCCTCGTAAGAGACTGGCGCTTTTGAAATGTTCAAGATTCTCCGAGAAGGAGGAGCCCGCTCGATGGCGGGCATGACATCCTCATTCAAGAAATACAGAGAGCAAAAAAAGTCTGCCTCGTTTGAAGCAGACCTAACATTTCGAATTTGGATTAGAACGAATCTTCTCATTCAAGAAACACAGAGAGCCTAGCGAGAGCAGGAAAGATCGCCCGTAGCGTAGTTTCCTACGTGAGGGCGAGATTGACGAACTATCGCGACGGCTATATGTGTTTCTTAACCCAAAGTGACTTCGACCTTGTGCACACCCTTCGTAAAGATCGGAGCGACGTTGGAATCGATTTCCTGACCGTCAACAACCATCTTTGCAACGCCCTTGCAGACGTGATCCGGGTTCTTCACCGTGATCTGGTAAGTAGCACCGCGGAACTTACGGGTAGCTTCGAAGCCAGCCCATGCGCTCGGGATGCAAGGATCGACAACGAGACCGTTGAAGCTTGCGCGGATACCGAGGATGAACTGCGTTGCTGCCTGGTAAGTCCAAGTAGAAGTACCGGAGAGCCATGCGTTACGGCCCATACCGAACTGCTTGTGTTCGTCACCGAGGATGTTCTGCGGATAGCAGTACGGTTCAGATTCGAACACGTCAAGGATGCCATTCTTGGAAGCCGGGTTGATCTGGTTATAATACTGGAATGCGTTGTCGCCACGGCCGAGGATCGTTTCGGCAATCATCACCCACGGGTTCGTGTGGAGGAAGATACCGCCGTTTTCCTTTGCTCCAGGAGGATAGGTGGAGATGCCACCGACAGCCGGTTCAAAGCCACGGTAACCCGGAGTAGAGCTCTTCACACCGTACTTGGTGTTGAGAAGCTTGTTCAAGCTGTCCATGCCCTGCACTGCGCGGTCGCCGAAAGCGATGCCAGCGATGACCGGCCAGGACTGGCCGTTGCAGTAAATCTTGCCGTACTTGGCAGAGGAAACACCGTAGCCGTTGCCGTCCTTGTCGAACCAACGAGTCCACCACTTGCCGTCCCAAGCGCTGTCGTTGAATGCCTTCTTGACATCTTCGTACCAGCCCTTGTACATTTCAACGGCTTCCTTGTCGCCGAGAGCTTCTTCAATGCCCATCATTTCGAGCAATGCCTTAGCGTACAAAGCAGTGTTGAACGTAGATTCTGCACCGAGCGGGAGGTTCATGCAGTCGTTCCAGTCGGCAAAGCCGAGGAGCGGGAGGTTGTGCTGACCGAGGTGTTCGCGAGTGAACTTGAGAGCGCGCTTCAAGTGTTCGAGAACAGTGCCCTTCGGACGTTCAGCATGCTTCTTGCCTGCAACGTAGAACGGAATTTCTTCGTTGAGGAGGTCCATCTTGCCGGTTTCCTTGAGGTAGGTAGCGACAGTGAGGACGATCCAGAGGTGGTCATCGCCGTACCAGTCAGCGTATGCCGGATTGCCGTTAGCGTCGAGAACGCCAGCCTTTTCGCGGGAGTCACCGGCGTTAGCTTCGTTACCCGTGTCTTCAGCAAGGGCGAGCGGAGCGTACTGGTGCATAGCGTTACCTTCCGGACGCTGCACGGAGATGAGGTTCTTGGTGAGAACGAGAGCTTCTTCAGGCATGTGGCTCATGACGCCCATGAGGTCCTGAGTAGAGTCACGGTAACCGATACCGCGGCTGGTGCCGTAGCCCAACTGATAGAGGGACAAGTAGCGGCTCCAGTTCTTGGTGGTGTGGCACTGACGCGGGTTGTGCACATTCACCATCGTGTTAAAAGATGCATCCGGGGTCTTGACCTGGATCGTGGAGAGGTAGTTTTCCCAGAACTTTGCGAGTTCTTCGAAAGCCTTGTCCACGTTCTTGAGATCGCGGTACTTCTTGATAGCCTTGGCTGCAACCTTGAGGCTCTGTTCCTGACCGAGCTGGGTGCAGGTACGGAAAGTCTTCTTGGCAGCGATCTTGCCAGCGTGGATCATGAGAGCGGCAATGTTGTCGCCACGGTCGCATTCGCTGTTAGCAAGTTCCTTGTTCTGGAGGCTGAGCGGATTTGCCCAGGAACCCATTTCGTTCTGGCCGAGGAATACGCGGCGGTCACCATCGAAGGAACCAACCTTGCAGTCAGCAGTAACGTAGTTCACGGCGTAGTCACGCTTCATGTAAGCGTACTGTTCCAAAACAACGTGGCCGTCCTTTTCCCAGTGGCCCTTGAGGGTCATGGTCTGCGGAACCCAGTCGGCGTTCGTGAGCTGCTTTTCAGCTTCGAAGTGGCTGAATTCATAAACCGGGATGATGTCCACTTCCTTAGAACCACCGGCGATGTTCGTCACCTGGATGTCCTGGAGGAGAGTGTTGGAGCCCGTCGGGACAAAAATCGTCACCTGAACGCGGAGGCCGTAAACTTCGGCAATCCAGCGCATGTAGGAAAGACCCACGTGGCATTCCCACTTGTCGAGCTTGACGAGAGTCGGAACGTAGAACGGGGAGAAAATCTTGTAGCTCTTGCCATCCTTGATACGGATGTAGATAGTGCTGGCCTTGAAGTCAGAGCACGGCATCTGTGCAATGTACTTGGTGATACGGTTGAGAGCCGGGTCGCCTTTGCAAACGAGAGTGCCGCCGGTCGTATCGACGATACCGCCGAAGTTGAGTGTACCGACGTAGTTGCACCACTTGATCGGGGTTGCCGGGGTGGTGAGCACGTATTCTTTTGCAGCGTCATCAAAGTAGCCATACTTCGGGGCAGCGACCTTAGCGGTCTTCTTTGCCGGGGCCTTCTTTGCAGCGCTCTTCTTCACTGTTTTTGTAGCCATTGTATCTCCGTTAGAGAGGGGGGTTAGTTAAAATCGTAAGTAGGAATTTGGAATCCAAAATTGCGAATCAGGGATTCGAAGTTCTGGATTCGGAAATATCCTTTAAACTTTTGCGGGGTAAATATAGTTTTTTATTTCGTCATTCTGAGCGAAGCGAAGAATCCAGTCAAAGAATGCACTGGATCCTTCCACCTACGGTGTCAGGATGACGAGTTTTCGTCTAAACTCTACTCATCAAACTTTTCGAAATCGCGGTTACCGAAATTGATATAGAAGTATCCACCGAGTTTCTTGCTACGGACCGGGTCGCGCAAAATGCCGATGGCAGCACGCACGTACTTGAGTTCCACAAGAATGTGGTCACGGCTCATGCAGTTGAGGAACGGTCCTTCGGGGTAAAGCGTCGGGCGCGGTTCTTCGGCAATCATCTTTTCAAGATTTTCGATTTCCTGAACCAGTCTACGTTCATGCACTTCGAGCGTACGGATAACTTCCTTGTTGTCGGCACCGTAGAGGAAAGCAAAACCAAGCGTACGCGGATCGTCATTGAAACCAGTCAAATGCTTCAGGACCTCTTTGCGGAGAACGTCCTTACCCTTGTCCGTGATGTTGAACACCATGCGTTCCGGGCGGTTTCCGTCGCGTTCGGAATGACCGACAATGCATTCATTCTTTTCGAGCGTTATCAGTCTATTATAAACGGTCGAAGTGCTAATCTTAGCCCAGCGGTCAAGTTCACGGTCACGAATCTCCGTGATGATATCGTACCCACTGCGTTCGTGTTCCAAAATAAGGCCGAGCAATACTAGATCGTAACGATTCATTTATATTCCTTGATTTTGCTACTATTCCAAGTTGGAATAATTGACTTAACAGAAAACTACATTATTTTTGCAAAAAAAATTAACCATCCCAAAAAAATCCGAAAAAAAATGATTTACATCGAGATTTAGTTATATTTCTAATGAAAAAAAGGCTGGGGAGCAACGTGCAAACTTTTCAAAAATCGCAAAAAAAGAATAATCGCTTAAAGCACTCCGTTATAAGGTTTGCTCCTCTTATCGTCGTCATTTACTTAGTCATTGCAGCATTTACGACATTCCAGGACGAAGACCGAACGGCAGTTGCGGCACGAAACAAGGACTATATTAAAGATATCACCTTGGCCATGGCCGATAAAATCGACGACATTTTATCCAACTCCCTCAAATCAATCGAAGCACTCGCAAAGCTCAGTTCAGATGTCATCGAAAACGGCCAGATGAACAGCGTTTTTCTAGCCGAACTCGAAAAGATGGTGCAATTCGACCATGTGCAATTCATCGATACGAACGGAATAGCTCAGATGTCATCGGGCGAAAAAATGGAATCCGCAAACAAGCCTTACTACATCGAGGGGATGAACGGCAACAGCGGTATTTCTGTCATAATGCCAACAAACACATCAATGGCCTACATTCTTTTTTATGCCCCCGTATTCAACCACGATAAAATCATCGGCATCCTCACCACCTCGTTTGACGAAAATACAATCAAGAGACTTCTCGATTACAAGGTTTACGGCGCACACGCATCAGCAGGCATCGTAAACGTCGAAGGCAAAAGTTTCATCGCTCTAGAAACCATGAAAATCCATCAAACTTCGATTCAAGGTCTCCCCCGCGACAACTTCAAAAGTTTTCTCTACACATCAAAATTTGACGAAGAAAACCGCAACAACATCATCCGCGCTTACGCAACACGCACCCAATCACATTACAAATACCAAGGTTCATCCGATGAAATTCACGGTTACATAGCTCCGCTGCGCACAGTCCCTTTAAGCGTTTATTCAAACTTTCCTATCGAGGCCGCCAAAAGTCTTTATTCCATGGGCATCCAAGCCGGCCGCACTTTGCAGTTTTTGCTCATTTGCATATTCGGTAGCTACATAGCCTACCTCATGATCGTGCAAATTATTATCAGGCGCAAGGAAGCACGCCAAAAGCGCCTCGAAAGCTACATCGCCAAAGCAGAAAACGCCATCGCAAGAGCAATGATCTTTGTCGATGCCGAGAAAGGAACCTTCGAAGACCTGTCCTTCATGCCAATGCCATTCCCCAAAACAGGGAATCTCGAAAATCTAAAAGAAGGCTTCATCCGCTACAATGACGATATGCAAAACGGAGAGGAGTTTAGAAACTTCTTCGAAGTCGTCATCAAAGAACGCAAGGTTCTCAACCGCATACCAAGTGTCGTATTCTGCAGTACCCAGCCTGATGGATCCAAAGAATATATCACAATGGTCTATATCCCTGTAGAAGTTAAGAGCAACCTTGTTCACAAAGGAATTATTTTATTTAGAAATATCACTACAGAGAAATCAAAAGAAATCGAAGCGAACAAAAAGCTTTCTCAAGCCCTAGCCGCAGCACGTGATGCAAGTAATGCCAAGACGACATTTCTGTTCAACATGTCCCATGACATCCGAACCCCAATGAATGCAGTCATGGGCTTTACCGCAATGGCCAAAAAGCACATCACAGATACAGAAACCACCAAGAAATATCTGGACAAGATCGATATTGCCGGCAAGCAGCTTTTGTCATTGGTAAATCAGGTTCTCGAAATGTCTCGAATAGAATCTGGAAAGATTCTTCTAAACGAACAGAAATGCGACCTAGAAAGCATCATCAAAGCAATATCAACCACATACGGAACACATGCAGAGTCCAAGGGAATCCTGTTCTCGGCAACAATTTCAAATGTTATCCATAAGTTTGTTCTAGTTGACGCAGACCGCCTCAACCAAATTGCAGCAAATATTATCGGCAACGCCATCAAGTACACAAAAGAAAACGGAACAATCACATGTTCATTCAGCGAACAGGAATGCGACCGCGAAGGCTACGGGCTTTACACGCTTACCGTAGAAGATTCAGGTATCGGAATGAGCCAAGACTTTTTGGAGCACATCTACGACGAGTTTACTCGCGAAAGGTCTAGCACAGTCAGCCGAATCCAGGGAACAGGCCTAGGCATGACGATTGTAAAAAAGCTCACCGATCTCATGGAAGGCACAATCCATATTGAATCCCAAATCGGACAAGGGACAAAGATTTCCGTAATCTTACCAATCAAGTGGTGCGATGACCTTCATCCTGAAAACTCCGAGCAGAAAACGGTTACGACCATCCCTCTTAACGGAATGAAGGTTCTGCTTGTCGAAGATAACGAAATGAACCGCGAAATTGCAGAAGAAATTTTGACCGAGAACGGCCTTGTCGTCGATACGGCAAATGATGGAGACATCGCCGTCGATAAAGTGCGCAAAGCACCAGCAGGCACTTATGAGCTCATCTTGATGGATGTGCAGATGCCTCATATGAACGGTTACGAAGCCACTAAGGAAATCCGCAAGTTAAGCGACCCTGGCAAGTCAAGCATTCCAATTATCGCCATGACCGCAAACGCCTTCGAAGAAGATAAGAAAAATGCACTTGCAGCAGGGATGAACAGCCATCTGGCAAAGCCTATCGATGTTCAAAAGCTCATACAAACGCTTAGTGACTTTAAACAGAACTGACAAAGAAACAAATATTTTATTATAATAAGGACATGAAGAAAAGGAGATAATATGAAAACCAAATTCTCACACCTTACTCTATCATTCGTTATCGCAGGTGTTCTCGCACTTGTCGCAACAACCTTCACCGGCTGCTCGCTCTTCAAGAAGATTCAGGCAGCTAAAGTCCTCATCCAGACAAAAATGGAATACAAGGACCTCACCTTCGATAACGTCGATGTTTACGAGGACGTTATGGAACTCGTGAATAACGGAATGGACGGTTTCTTGCCGAACCCGAAGGCCGTTATGCTGGTCAAGGACTTGTCTCAGAACATCATCAACAAGAGCCTCGGTAATGCAAACTTTGACGTTTACCTGAACGCCAACAACACAACCAAGGATACCTTGTGGATCAACAAGCTCCAGATCGAAATCAAGTTCGATACGCTTGTGACTGTTCCGCTGACACTCAAAGACACCGTCAGACTTGCTCCGGGTGACAACGACTTGCACTTCAATGCTGCGTTCCCTCTGGACGCCAATGTCTTTAAGATTAACCAAATCACGTACTACGGCATTGCCGGCTTTATCGACGTATCCCTCACCGAAGGTGGCGAACCGGTCACTCAGGACTTCGAAATCAAGAGAGACGTAAAGCCTGAAGACGTCGAAAAGCTCCAGAACCTCGTCCGCGACAGATTGTTCGATCTCCTCGTGAACAAATGGCTCGGAAAAATTATTAAATAATAGCACATGAAAAAACGCAACTTTGTTCCGGAGAATTTGAATCCGGATGATGAAAAAGAAATCTCTAAACTATATCGCGCTCTCTTGCAGCGCGATATTCCTGTAAACGTTGAAACCCTCCGTCAATGGGTAATGGACTGGAGCGAACTGGAATCGGTACTCGGTGAAGTTAGCTCTAGACGTTACGTAGCCATGACCTGCGATACCCGCGACGAAAAGGCAGCCAAGGCTTATTCAGATTTTGTCGAAAATATTCAGCCGCTCATGATTGAATACGATGACAAGCTGAACAGGAAGCTCATGGCGCACCCGTCCAAGGACGCACTCAAAGGCGAATTTGGCGAATGGCTCAAGGGCGTGCAAGTTTCTCTAGACTTGTTCTCCCCCGACAACATTCCTCTTGAAACCGAAGAGAACAAGGCTATTCAGGCCTACCAGAAAATCACTGGTGGCATGAGCGTCGAATTCGACGGCGAAGTCAAGACCATGCAGCAGCTCGCTGCCTACATGGAAAAGACTGATAGAGATCTCCGCGAACGCGCCTGGCGAGCCATGTGGGAACGCCGCCTCCAGGACAAAGAAGCGTTAGACAATTCTTACGATAAGTTGTTCGAAATTCGCAAGCAGATTGCCAAGAATGCTAACTGTAAGGATTTCATCGACTACATCTTCCTTGCAAAGCACCGTTTCGACTACACTCCGGCAGACTGTGAAGCTTTCCACGAAAGCATCGAGAAATTCGTACTGCCGTTGCAGAAAGAAATGTACAAGCGCCGCGCCAAGAAGATGGGACTTGATCGTTTGCGCCCGTGGGACTTGGATGTCGATCCGCTGAGCAGACCACCTCTCAAGCCGTACCAGAGCGGTGACGAGCTGATTGAAAAAGTCGATTCCATTTTTGAAAGCATCCATTCGCAAGCCGGCAAGTGGGCTCGTGAAATGCAGGCGAAAAAGCTTATCGATCCGGATTCCAGACTGGGCAAAGCTCCGGGCGGATACCAGATTGGTTTTGATGAAAGCCGCCTCCCCTTCATTTTCATGAACTCCGCCAATACGGACCGCGACATTTACACGTTGTTGCATGAATCCGGCCATTCGTTCCATCAGTTTGCACTTGCAAACCAGCCGATTTTTGCTTACCGCGATGTTCCTGCTGAATTTGCCGAAGTCGCAAGCATGAGTATGGAACTCATCGGCATGTCGAACTTGAAGCCGTTCTACGGTGACGACCACGAAGCGATTGTCCGCAGCACCGAAGGCGAACTCGCCGACGTGATTTGGTTGTTCCCGTGGGTGGCAAGCATCGACAGCTTCCAGCATCGTCTGTACAACTTTCCGACGCACACCGCCGAAGACCGCAGCGATATCTGGAGCGAAATCATGGACCGTTACGATGCAGGCGTGGATTACAGCGGACTTGAAGCCGTTCGCCGTAACCTGTGGCAAAAGCAGCTCCATCTCTTCGAATGCCCGTTCTACTATATCGAATACGGCATCGCACAGATTGGCGCTTTGCAGGTCTGGGCAAACTTCAAGAAGGACCCGCAAAAGGCAATCGACGACTTGTTCAAGGCCGAAAGCCTGGGCAGCAGCCGTCCGATTCCAGAACTCTTCGCTACGGCCAACATCAAGTTCGATTTCACGCCCAAGACGTTAGAACCCTTGATGCAAGTTGTGTGGGATGAGCTTGGTAAATTATGAATTCGGAATTAGGATGGATGAATTGATTCTCTAGCATGCCCGCCTCCGTGCGGGCATCTTCTTTTTCCTAAAACCTAATACCAGACACCTAAAAAATCAAAAAAAATGAAATTTTTTTCGTTTTTTCGCCCATATCCCTTGACAAAGCAAAAATAAAAAGTTATAATTGGCGCACATCCTAATGGAGGGATGGCCGAGTGGTTGAAGGCGCACGCTTGGAAAGCGTGTTTACCTTACGGTAACGAGGGTTCGAATCCCTCTCCCTCTTCTAAAAATTTTTCGAGGTACCTAATGGCTGAATCTCAAAGAGTTTATCTTGACGATATTTATGCTAGTGAAGAATGCCAGGGTTCGGTTTTCCGCGCCGTTGTCATGATGGCTCACGAAGCCCGCTTCATTAACAATCAGTCCAAGCAAGGTTACATTCAGCTCACTCAGAAGCCGACAACTATTGCTATGAACCGTTTCAAGGAACATAAGCTTACGATGGTTGAAAAGGGCGTTAATGACGTGACTGAAGATGCAGTAAAGGCATCCGTTGCAGAAGTTGCTCCGACTGCTGAAGCTGTTGCAGAAGCAAGCGAAGCCGCAACTGACGCATTCTAATCTTCGAAAAATAAGATTTCAAAAGAGACCGCTTTCGAGCGGTCTTTTTTTGTTTTGTCGTCATAATGATTCATCACCGTCATACTGAGTAGCGAATAGTCGCGAAGTATCCAAAGCTGAACAAAGTCATGCCCGGCACGGACCGGGCATCTCCCATTTATTAACGAGAAGGAGATTCCCGCTTTCGCGGGAATGACAAAAAAAACTACTCCGGAGAGTCGGAATTTTTAGATTACAGGCATCACCCTTTCAATTAATTTCTTTTCAAGATTCTCGACGTTACACCGCGACGAATTTGGCCGGCAGCACGCCCTAAAGCGTCAAACAATCGCTCCGGCACAGAAACATCCGAAATCTTATTAGGAATTCTTCGCTTGGCAATAGACACCGGCCCATCCTTTGAAGAGGTGTCCTGCCCAGCTTCTACAATCTGCCAAGTGAAATCGGGCTGCGGTTCCGAGCTTACAGATAAAACCAACTTATTCTGAACCACATTTTTTCCAACAGCCTGCAAATAAAGTCCGCTTTTGAAATTTTTGAGGAAAAAGACATTCGGCATGTTTGCTCTAGGCGCACCAGCTTTTTCAAACACGTAACGCTGGTGAGCACCGCCGTTGTAACCGTAAGTCGAAGCGACAACGCCCGCCGCCGTCGATTCGTTCGGGATATCGACCACGCGGTTCCCGAGCTGGATGCGGTAAGTAACAGGATTCTCGCCTACCGAATAAATTTTCACGAAAGTAGCCGAATCAGTGCAGCTCATCAATTCAAGAGCATTAGATGACGTAATCCCCATGCAAGTTTTTTCATCGAGGAGAGACACGACCCTCCCCTGCATGTAGAACGCTTCCTTGAAGATGTCTTGATACATGGCGTTCACGATTTTTACGTGATTGATCAAATCCTGTTCGGAATGGACTTCGCTCTTGTAATTGATGCCATATGGCCAGAAATGCTGGCTATCGCCCTTGAGTACGGCATCCGGACCATCAATTTCCTTGATAAGCGCTTGGGCTTTTTCGCCCAGGAACACGCCATCCTTAAACATAGCCTTGTATTCCGAGGTCGTACCCATGCCCATGGTATGCGCCATTTCGTGCATGGCAGTGCCCACATACATATAATTGCGATCCTTACCAAAACGTAAGTCGCCATTGCTGCTCGCTTCAGCTGTAGGAACGCCCGTGCTGTAGTAAACTTCGATATGCTTTGAAAGGTCTGAATATTTATTGTACAGGAATACCGCCGAATCCATCGCCGCCGTAATATGTTCGTAGGCGTCCAGTTCGTCCTGGGTAGGGTTCGCTGATTTATTCAAATGGTATTCAACGTTGCCGGCAAAAACGCTAGACAACGGAAGCAGGAAGGAGAAAATTCCTATAAAACTTGATTTTTTTACAAAAAGATTCATAAAAAACCTTCCTATACACACTTTCAATCTACACAAATACCTATATATATGCAAGTAAAAAAAGTTTTCGTGAGAATGAAAGAACTTTTTAACAAACCAAAATGTAATTTTAACGCGGAATATCAATCATAGGAGAAGCCCCAATGAAGGCTAAAATATTCGCATGTTGTTCTGCCCTTGCTCTCGTAGCCCTCACCGGCTGTTCGAGCAGCCAAAATGCTGTCAACCGTTCTCTTGGCCAGGCCGAAGCGACCCGCACGCTCGCCAGCGACACAGAACTTGACAAAAACATCACATCAAGCGCAAACTCCAAGCTTGAAAATGCCAAAGCTCTCAAGAAAGATGGCAAAGAAGAAGAAGCACAGGCTCTTGCAGAACAGAGTGAACTCGAAATGCGACTCGCTATAGCCAAGTCCGAAAACGAAATGGCCAAAAACGAAGACAAGAAACTCGAAGAAGCCCTCCGCGCAGATGAAGAACGCAAGGAACTGTATCAGAGCGTTCTCAACAAGGAAACTAAGAAGTAAGGAGCCGCAAAGATGAAGAAGATTTTGACACTCGGCACACTCGCCCTCGCTGCCACCATGAGCTTTGCTGAAGAAGCTCCCTCCGTCACTCCAGTGGACCAGTGCCGCCTTGCCCTCGACAACGCCAAGGCATCGCTCCCGGCAAACGCCTACTCCGCAAAGCTTACACTCGCCGAAGGTTACGGCACGTTGAGCGCCCTCGAAACAATCTATGCAGACGATGACGATTCCAAGCTCATCCCGACCGTCTTGGAAAACTGCAACAAGTATGCAGAAATCGCCAAGCTCCAGGGTGAAACGCAGGCCGTCCGCAACCACATTGCTGAAAACTGGGAAAGGCGCGCTGCCACGAACCGCACCATCGAAGCCATCCAGGAACAGATTGGCAACGCCCGTAGCGGTAAGGTCTTGGACCTCGAAGCCGAAAAGCAGGCCATTAAGGCCCAGAAGGACAAGCTCGAAGCAAGCAAGCAAGAAGCTATGGACAAGCTGAACGCCCTCCAGTCCCAGATGATCCAGGTGACAAAGGACGCTCGCGGCATCATCCTCTCGATGTCTGACATTTTGTTTGAAATCGGCCAGGCCTCCTTGAAGACCGACCTCAAGACAAGCCTTGCAAAGATTGCCGGTATCCTCTCCGTTTACCAGCAGTTCGACGTCTCTATCGAAGGCAACACCGACAACGTCGGTTCCGAAGAATTCAACTTGAAGCTTTCTCAGCAGCGCGCCGAGAACGTGATGAACTTCCTCGTGGAACAGGGCATTGCCGAAAACCGCCTCTCCGCCAAGGGGCTTGGCATGTCGATGCCGATTGCCGACAACGCCACCAAGGAAGGTCGTCAGAAGAACCGCCGCGTGGACCTCGTCATCACCGACAGAACGCAGAAGAAGTAATTCGGAATTATTTTGGAGTCATCCCGGCCTTAGTGCCGGGGTCTCTTTTTATACAGGAAAAATCATCAACTTTTTGATAGAAAAGCCTTTTAATCGAGCCTATTTTTTCTAAATTAAGGCATGTAACTTTTAAACCGGCGGCGCAAGTCGCCAATCAAAAACAAGAGGTAAAACAAATGGCAGTTTCTTACAAGGAACTCGGCTTGGTTAACACCAAGGAAATGTTTGCTAAGGCAGTTAAGGGTGGCTATGCTATCCCGGCTTTCAACTTCAACACCATGGAACAGATGCAGGCCATCGTGCAGGCCGCCGTTGAAACCAAGTCTCCGGTGATCATGCAGGTCTCTAAGGGTGCTCGTAACTACGCTAACGGCACCATCCTCCGCTACATGGCTCAGGGTGCTGTTGAATACGCCAAGGAACTCGGCTGCGCAAATCCGCAGATCGTGCTCCACCTCGACCACGGTGACTCTTTCGAACTCTGCAAGGACTGCATCGACAACGGTTTCTCTTCCGTGATGATCGACGGTTCTGCTCTTCCGTACGAAGAAAACATCGCCCTCACCAAGAAGGTTGTTGAATACGCTCACGCTCACGACGTTACCGTCGAAGCTGAACTCGGTGTTCTCGCCGGTGTTGAAGACGAAGTTGCTTCTGAAGTTTCTCACTACACGAAGCCGGAAGAAGTGATCGACTTCGCTACCCGTACGGGCTGCGACTCCCTCGCTATCTCCATCGGTACTTCTCACGGTGCATACAAGTTCAAGCCGGAACAGTGCACTCGTAACGCTCAGGGCAAGCTCGTTCCGCCTCCTCTGGCATTCGACGTGCTCCACGCCATCGAACAGAAGCTCCCGGGCTTCCCGATCGTTCTCCACGGTTCTTCTTCTGTCCCGCAGGACGAAGTTGATACGATCAACGCTCACGGCGGTAAGCTCCCGGATGCAGTTGGTATTCCGGAAGAACAGCTCCGCGAAGCTTCTCGCTCTGCTGTCTGCAAGATCAACATCGACTCTGACAGCCGTCTCGCTATGACTGCCGCTATCCGTAAGTATTTCGACGAACATCCGGAACACTTCGACCCGCGCCAGTACCTCAAGCCGGCTCGTGAAAACATGAAGAAGATGTACATGCACAAGATCGTGGATGTGCTCGGCTCCAACGACAAGCTCTAATGAGATGCGGCTCGGCCGCATTGCGTAAAAGCTTTACAAAACCGCTAGGCAATCCGCCTGGCGGTTTTAATTTTTTGATGAAACAAGAATTACAATTATTCCAATAACAGATACGGATGCCGCAGCAATCCCAACCTTCGTTATTGTTGAAGCGGCTTCTGATTTCGCATTTTCTTCAGCAACACATTCTTCGTATTGCGTCTTTTCCGCAGAAATAGCAGAACAATTTGTCGAAGCGCACCCAAGCAAGTTACAACAAAGAATTGCAGACAAAAAAGTAAACACAAACGATTTGACCATGGAATGTAATATAAAAACTTTTGTTATATTAAAAGCAAATTAAAAAGGATTTTATGTTTATGCTCGGAAAGTGCAATCTTTTATTTTTTATTTCAGCTGTTCTTTTAACTTTGGGTTCCGTCGCTTCGGCAAACAAATGCACGGAAGCTTTTTTCAATGCGCAAGCACATTCAATTTTTAATCAAGAAAGCAATTTGCGCTTAGACTCTATTTATTACAGCCAATCACCAGCTGGATGGAATGGAAAAAAATATTTTTATAACGAATCGCAAATTGAAAAGGTTGTGGTTGACTTTGTAAACAACGTGATGCCACCCGCTTATTGGTTCTTTTATAGAGATACAAATGAAACCGTTATAAATCAAAAGGACTTTTACGAATATATTGACTCCACTTACAGAAAACAGGATACTTTGTTCCACTATTTAAAAGCATACTATAAAACGGAATACGCATATACATGGATCATTAAGATAACGACAGATTATTACAGTGAAAAAAGGATTTACGAAGATGAGACAGATTTATTAGAATCATTTTTTAAGCAGGACACGATAATAGAAATAAACCATTCCAACTACAATACAGATTCATCTTCAGTAGAAAAAACATTTTACATCGCAGACATTAATGATGACAACAAATGCTATGGATACGATGAACAGCTAAATCTTCTATACACATTTACATACAGCACCACTGAGAACGGGTTTTCTTTAAAACAAAAAAACGGCGACAATTACATCGAATTATTCGTTATCAATGAAGATAAAAATATTACTTCCCTCCGTAAAACGGTAAAGCCCGTCAAAATCGCCCCCAAAGCCCGTTACTTCGACCTTCTGGGACGATTCAAGTTCACAAAATAATACTGGATCCTTCACGGCTACCGCCGTTCAGGATGACACATCGGTCTATTATGATTTGTCCTCATTGCGGCGCCGAACTGAAACAAGGCGCAACCTTCTGCCCCCACTGCGGGAGCGACAAGAACACCGGCTGGAAAGAGGGCGCTGAATACAGCGACCTTGACCTCCCCGACTACGATGAAATCGTCGAGAATGAATTCGGCGAAAAGAAGAAAAAAGCAAGCCCGCTTGCCATTGCAGCCGCCATCATTGTCGCACTTGCATTTATCGCGACTATGATTTTCTGATAAAACAAGATGGAGATGCCCGCATCCTTCGGCTTCGCTCAGGACAGGCTCCGGCGGGCATGACATTTTAGATGTTAGACGACAACGTCTCTTCCAAGCTCTTGAGGGTTTCTTCAGCAGCGGAGAAGTCGTAATCGTCAATTTGATTACGCAGTTTCTGCAAAAGAGATTCCTGTTCCTGCGAGAACATGATTTCGTCGAGCGAATCGAGAATTCGCTTGCTGGCAGTAAGCGAACAAGACTCCACAGCCGGCTTGAGTTCTTCAAGCGCTTGAGTGAGCTTGCTTATAGCTTCAGGATCCACATGCTTGATAATAACAGCTGCATTAGACTGCTCGGAAGCGATATTCTGCAAGACAATTTTCAAGTCGTCAATTAAATCTTCTAGTGCATCTACAAACGCATTGTATTCGCTGTAATTCTGCTCTTTCTTGAGGAGCGAATTTTCGAGCATCACGCCAAGCGTCTGCACATGATAAGAACCGATAGTCCCGCAAAGGCCCTTTATCGTATGGACAATGCGTGTCGACTCTTCATAGTCCCCACCTTCAAAAGCCTTCTTAAGCTTGATAGTTTCACTACTGTAATCGCGAACAAATCCCTGAATAATCTTAAAGTACAGATTCTTATTGTCATTAGCGTGATACAACCCAGCCGCAGCATCAAAGTTGCGGACTTTCTGGAACTGAGTAACCACGCTGTCATCCGTACTTACAGGCTTTAACTCTGGTTCGCTTACGCTCGCAACAACTGGCATTTTATCAGCGACAGGCAGATACTTGGCAAGTTCCGCATACAACAACATGGGGTCAATCGGCTTTGCAATATAAGAGTTCATGCCAGCCTTGATACAGTCATCACGGTCTTTCTGGAACGCTCTTGCACTCATGGCAATGATAGGAACATTCTTGAAATACTCATCAGAACGGTTGCGAATAGCCCTCGTCGCATCCAAACCGTTCATCACCGGCATCTGGATATCCATGAGCACAAGATCAAACGCATTTTGCTTGAGCAGCTCCAGCGCAATCTTACCGTTTGCAGCCACCATGGTCGCAAGCCCCACGCTGTTCAAAAGCGATACGGCCAGTTCCTGATTCATATCGTTATCTTCAACAAGCAGGATTTTAGCTTCCTTGAAGAAAATTTTATTCTTTTCGACCTTGGCGGGCTTCTGATACGTCAGCTTTTCTTCAAAAGCTTCCTGCATGGCACTAAGCAAGGAGCTTATCTGTAGCGGCTTTGCAGCGCAGCTATCGAAACCGATTTCAGCAGCCAGGTGATAATTGCGTTCATCGAAGTGAATGGGGTGCATGAGGATTTTCGGGATTTTCCTCATGTTTGCAGGCAAGCCTTGTACAAAATCAAAGCCATTCAAAAGTGGCATCTGGTAATCGACAATAAAGAGGTCATACGGAGTCTCCCCCGCCTCTTCATGAGCCTGGATCAAGTCAAGAGCCTCATCCACAGAAGCCGCTTCTTCAACAACGCAACGCAGTTTCGTCAAGTAATGTCTCAACACATCGCGTAGGCATTCGCAATCATCGACGAGCAAAACATTCTTGTTACGGAATGTCGTGACCGATTTCCACTTTGGCACAGCGGCCTGCGGCGCCATAGCAAGCATTATCGTAAAGAAGAACCTGGAACCCTTACCATATTCACTTTCAACTTGCAGTTCACCGCCCATGAGTTCCACAAGTGACTTTGAAATAACAAGGCCAAGTCCCGTTCCTCCGTATTTACGCGTAATGGATCCATCCGCCTGCGTAAAAGCATTGAACAAATGATGCAACTGATCATCAGTCATGCCGATGCCAGTATCAATCACACTAAACGAGAGTTTGACATTGTTCCCGACAACCTGTTCCTGCTTAATTTGAAGCGTAATACTCCCACTTTCAGTGAACTTTGTCGCATTATTGATGAGGTTTGTGAAAATCTGTGAAAGTCTAAGCGGATCCCCCATCAAGATTTCAGGAATTTCAGGATCGATATCGATAATCAATTCAATCGGGCGGCCAGCAATACGCACTTCAGCAAGGGCTGCCACTTCACCGATAATATCTTGCAGCACAAGCTGCGTGATTTCCAAGTCCTGTTTATTCGCTTCGATTTTCGAGAAGTCAAGAATGTTGTTAATAATGCCGAGCAAAGATGTTGCGGCATGGCTAATACGCTCTATAAATCCAAGCTGGCGTTCATCCAGTTTCGTTTCTTGAATCAAGTGAGCCATACCGATAATGGCATTCATTGGCGTACGGATTTCATGGCTCATGTTCGCCAAAAATTCGCTCTTTGCCTGAGTGGCGTGTTCAGCAATTTCACGGGCGGCAACAACTTCAGAAATATCAATCATCGAAAGCATGTAACCGACAATAGAATCCTGCACCTTGAGCGTACAGGCTTCGCCACGGAACCAAGTGTCCGTATGCGTATTGAGCGTCTGGAGCATGAATGTATCTTTCCAGACTCCTTGATTATCAAATGTCTTTTTAAGCGCTTCGACAACATCTTCGGGCATGCCACACTTCGGCAAGTTATCCAAAGGCTGTCCAATGACTTCTTTCCAGTCCGTCACAAGATAGCCGGCAAGTTGCCTGGACATGTACATGACTTTACGGTTCTTGTCAAAAATCACAAGGATGGAATTCCCTGCCGAGAGCATAATCGTATCTAGAATTGTATCCTTCTGGATGCCACTCGTTTCATCTGAAATCAAGAACAAATAGCGGATGGAACCGTCGTCTTCGACGAGGAACTGGAAAATAACTTTCCACCAGGCATCTTCCCCCGTACAGCTGCGAACCGGAATGATAATCTGGCGTTCGCTCGCATGCATTTCACCGCCCTTCGAGACCTTATAGACAAACTTTTTAAATTGTTCCGAGCGGAAATATTTCCAGAGGATTTGACCACGGATGTCGTTTCCATTATTGAAGAATTCTGCGATGTAGGCGCTCGCATGCAGGATATCAAAAGTATCGTTAGTAAGGACAAGCCTGAAATTATCACTCCCCAAAAGGGTCTCGAACATTGTACTGGAGCTGACGCTTTCGTTCAAGTCTTTTTGGATAAACAACTTGAAAAGGAATCTCACAATGAGCCATGTAAGGAATATCAGCGCCAAGACGACAAAAGCCACCACCACGATAATCGCATTTAGATTTTCTTGAACCTTTGCGACAACCTTATTTTTTTGAACAGCATGGATAACATAAAAAGGAGCGTTCTTTAAAGGAACGACCATGAATATCAGCTTACGATTTTGAACGTCAGTCTTTTCAAAGCGGGTCACCCCTTCATGGTCAAGGCTATCAAAAACAATATCCTCCTGCACCAAGTGCAATAGGCCTACAACGGTATCTGCAACAATATTATGCAAGCTGGTCTCGTACGGGAAATACGTAAACAGGCTATCGTTTTCGGTACTCACGAGCATCGTGATGCCACCGTCAATCCTTGCATATTCCCCCATCAACTGCCGAACTTTCTGTAAGTCGACATCAACAGCGACAGCCCCCATAAATTTGCGATTTTTCTCCCAAAGCGGATACGAGTAGGTCAGTACCCTTTTTTTGGCCATTTCATTGATTTCTGGCCCCGTAATGGCAAGCCCCTTGTGTCTTGAGGCTTCTAGGTACCAAGGCTTTACTCGAAATTCCTTTTTGCCTTCATCTAGCTTAAAATCCCTAGCCGATATATATTTGCCATTTTTGTTGCCGTAATAGGCATCGACAATAAACGACGAAGACTGCTGGTGCTTTTTTAGAATTTTCTTGATTTCTGTTTCTTTTGTATGCTGAAGAAGTTGCGGAAGAGGCTTGAACTGCTTTTCAAATTTGGAGAAAAACAATTCCATGTCTTGTACAGTCTTATCCTGAAACTTTGATTCAGAAGAACTGTACGACGAAGAAATCAACGTGGATTTAAGATAATTCGAAAATACAATCACCAACACGATGGTGAAAACAAGCATCGGGATCGTATAAACGAGCGAAATACGCCAACTGAGATGGCGTTTCTTTTCATTGATTGGACTTGGTGTCAATCCTTACATTCCTCAGAAGAAGAAGTGTCCTTGAACTGCTCGTATATTTCAGGAAGTTGCTCCGCTATCGATAAGAACGCATCGACGACATCCGGGTCAAACTGCGTCCCGCGGCCTTTGATGATTTCTTCAACCGCCACCTTGTGCGGGTATGGTTCCTTGTACGGGCGTTTCGATACAAGCGCATCGTAGACATCGGCAACCGCCATAATACGGGCGCCTATAGGAATATCGTTTTCTTTCTTGTGGTTCGGGTAACCTTCGCCATTCCAGTGTTCATGGTGGCCAAGAGCCATTTCAGCGGCGATACGCACCATTGGGCTATCGTGCAGTTCCTTGGTCGCCTCCTGCAACACATCGTAGCCCATCTGCGGGTGCTGCATCATGATTTCGCGTTCGTCTTGCGTGAGCGATCCCGGCTTGCGCAAGATGCGGTCATGAATGCCGACCTTGCCTATATCGTGAAGCGGAGCTGCAGTGGTGAGATTTTCAATATACTCCGGCGTAATCGTATCTGCAAACTTCGGATTTTTTTGCAGTTCTTCAGCAATGCGCTGTACAATAATTTGCGTCCGCTTGATGTGCTCCCCCGTTTCAGGATCGCGGTATTCGGCAAGCGAGCCAAGGCTTGTCAGCATCACCTTAAGCGTCCGGCGCAAATCTGCCGTTTTTTCATCAACAAGTTCGTGTAAGTGATCTCGCTGCTGCTTGAGCTGGAGTTGATTTTTGATTCGAAGCGTAACCAGAGCTGGATTGAACGGCTTGGTAATGTAATCGACGGCACCGAGATCAAGCCCAGTCTGCTCACTTTTGCTATCGGCCTTAGCCGTCAGGAATATGACAGGAATGCCCTGCAAGATGTTCTTTTCTCGCATGATTCTCAATGTTTCATAGCCATCCATTTCAGGCATCATGACATCGAGCAAAATCAGATCAGGGCGAATCTTTTCGGTGAGTTCAATAGCCTTTTTCCCATTGAGGGCAACACAAACGTCATAATCATTCGACAAAATACCTTCCAACACGTCAATATTCGTCTTGGTATCGTCTACAACTAAAATTTTTAAACGAGTGCGATCCATATTCATAATATACGTTAAATAATCTAATTATTACAACTCATTTTATTACACCATAGAACATAAAATAGTCTTATTTTTCTCTATGGATTATTTCTCAAAGGTTCCACACCATGATTTAGTGATTTTCGTCATAGCAGAAAGTATATTAGAAGTATAAATTTGGAGCTTTTATGAAAAATCGTTTGGGATGGACCAAAGTACTCTTTACTAGCGCATTTCTGGCTAGCACAGTTCAAGCCGATGAAATTGTCGATATCACTCCGTTCTATCGAGCTGTCGATAGCGTGGCCCTTGGCAACATAATCAACGACCTTTATAATGACCTTACCCTCCCCGACACAATAAAGTTGGGCGGGGAATCCTTTGCAATCACCTGGGAAAGCAGCGATACGCTGTTCCTCACCCATGATGGACACATCAATGGTCGTTTTGTCGGCGAAAACAAAGAAGTCACGCTCACGGCGACCGTGCAAGACTACTTGAGCGATAAAAAACAAGTTGTAAAGAACAAGGTTTCCATCCACGGATTCGAGCCTTATTCCAACTACCTTTTCGCTTACTTCCCCGCCAATAACGACGAAAACATCTATTACGCCCTCAGTAACGACGGATACAACTTCACCCCGATGAATAACGGCAAACGCGTCGTTGCCGCCGACTCCGTGAGTATCAAGAAAGGGCTCCGCGACCCCCACGTGCTCCGCGCACCGGACGGCTGGTTCTACATGGTCAATACCGACATGAAGAGCGCTGAAGGCTGGGCTAGTAATCGCGGCATGGTGCTGATGAAGTCCCGTGACCTCATCAACTGGAAGCACAGCACAGTGCATTTCCCGGAAAAATACAAAGGCAAGAACTTCGCGAACGTGACCCGAGTTTGGGCTCCAGAAACAATCTGGGACGAGAATTACGAAAACAAGGACGGGAGCAAAGGCCGCCCGCTCGTATATTATTCGCTTTTGACTAACGACGGGACCATCTCTTACGACCAAGTGTTCTTCAACTACGCGAACGAAGACTTTACCGACCTCGAAGGCGACCCGAAGCACTTCTTTGACCGCGGCAAATCCACCATCGACATGGACATCGTCTACAACCCAGTGGACAAGCTCTACCACGGGTTCTACAAGAACGAAGGCGACGGCGGCATCTGCAAGGTGCAAGCAAGGACTCTCACCTCCGAAAATGGGACTAAGGGGCCAACGTGGTACAACAGAACCGGCGCTTTGCAGCAAACAACCGAAGCGGTCGAAGGGGCAGGAGTGTTCAAGCTCATCAACCAAAATTCCTGGGTCTTGATGTACGACTGCTACGTGAATGGGCATTACCAGTTCACGTCTAGCTCGGACCTCAATACATTCAAATTCGTGCAGAACACCAAGACAAGCGGCGCATTCACGCCACGTCACGGTACAATCCTCCCGCTTACCGCAGCAGAAACGGCAGCGCTCATGAAGGCTTTCTCCACTCCGGACTTTGAAGCAAAAGTCATCGACATTCCCGATTCCATCGGTGTTTGCGATGGCAAGAAAGTTGTTGGACCATGTAGCGCAACAAAGATTATCCCTTACGTGAAAGTAGGCGATGGCGGCTGGAACGAAACGCTTGATGTGAAAGTCGCCAAGGGCGCAACAGTGCAACTTGGCCCGCACCCGTGGGATGGCAAAATTTGGAGTTGGGAAGGTCCGGACGGATTCAAGTCCACAACTCGTGAAAACACGCTTAAGAATCTGGATGGTACCAAGAGCGGCTACTATTCTGTGACGTACACAAATGAAACAGGCTGCAAGAGTGTTGCTAAAATCAAGATTGTCGTCGATGATCCGGACCATCCGTACAAAGAACCAGATTCGACAACGACTGCAATTGGAAAACGCACCCGCGAAAGCAGCAGGGATTTACATTTAAAACGCAATCCCATCTATTTCGATTTGCTCGGCAATAGGCTCAAAAGCAAACCGAAAAACGGAATGTTTGTGGTGAGATGACGCGAACGCGTCATCCTGACCCCGCAGGGGGAAGGATCCAGTAAAATCAGATTCCTGTAACAACCCTATTAAGCTTTATAAACGCATTCACGGGGTCTGCGTAATTCCAGACGCCACCGAGCGAAGCGACGCCGGCAGGCGAAATCTTTTTGAAATCGTCAATCGTATCCGTATCGACGCCTCCCCATAAAATGAGGGAGGCTTTTGCATTTATGCTTAAAGAAGATCCAAGCGTTTCAACAGGTTCAATCGCCGAAAGCGGCTGCATAATCGGGCCGACGAGAGCGCCCGCCACCCATTCCGGGAGCTTTTCTGCTTCTTCCGCATTTTTGCAAAGAGCGACACAGTTGATGCGTTTCCAGCTTTCGGGAACCTCGCCCATGAAACTTTGTGCATCGCAGACGCAACCGCGAACATCAAGCTCTTCGGCCATGTCTGGCGTTCCACGCACCCATATGCGGTCGCGCAATTCCATCGGGAGACCAAGCAGCCAACGGTCATAATCGTTGAAAGTCGCGCGAGCATTGCCACCTCGCCCGCGCTTGTCAAGAATCAAACGGGTTAAGCCTCGGCGAAACATTTCTTCGATATCGTCGTGTTCTGCGGCAAAATCATCAGGACAAGTAAAGAGCCAAAGTCGCATTTTCATTTCCTCACACATCTGACGGAGAGGGCAAATTCTTCGTAGGTTTCATCGTACGATACGCTAGAACGGTCTTTTTCGAGCATTACAGTGCGGGCGTAATTTACACGGACCTCGTCTGTCGTCCAAAAGTAGGCGTATTCGTCAAAATAATTATAGTACTCCAAGAAATGGTAACCGCCACCGATTTCCGAAATAAATTCCAGCGCCATCAAGGAATCGGCGGCAAAATCAAAACCGCCTACAGCTTCAATCAAGTTGTCAAAATCTGCTTTTGATGGGATTTTCCAACCTTGCGGGCAAGCAACCATCGCTACATTCCAGGCGTAAAGTCTCCCCTGCTTCTCACAATATTCTGCGCTGTCGTTATAGCAAGAAGTTCTCTTGTAAAGCGAGTCCGAAGTATCAAAATAATTCAAGTTTTGAGCCATCCAGACTTGGCCACCAATTTCAATGGTTTTGTAGCTTTGCGAATCGCGAGCGTCAACGAAAATGCCTGCGCGAGAATCCTCGTCCCCAGCGCCCACCGAAGAATCCGAACACGCCCAAAACGCGAATGCTAAAAAGACTGAAACGAAAGCCCAGAAAAATTCTCTCATATTATCAAATATAATAAACGATTTTTTCGCACTACAAGATGGCGATTCCGGCTCGGAGGCCGGAATGACATGTCAAACCAAGATAATATTTCTATATTTGTGTGCGGATTGACGATTTGATGAACAAACCGCCACGGTTAATAACGAGGCACTCGATGGATTTGAAAATACTCCCTCAGCCAGACGATGTTACGTGCGGACCGACTAGCCTACACGCTGTTTACTCTTATCTTGGCTATAACATTCCCCTTAAAAAGCTCATTTCCGAAATCGAATTTTTGGAAGAAGGAGGCACGCTAGGTGTTTTCCTTGGCATAGATGCCCTCAAGCGCGGATTCAAGGCGACCATTTATTCTTACAATCTCAAGATTTTTGACCCGACGTGGAGCAAACTCAAGATGCCCGAGCTCCGCGAAAAGCTGGTCGCTTTGCACAAGGCAAAACACGCACCCAAGCTCAAAAAGGCTATTGACGCCTACATCCGATTCATTGACCTTGGCGGAACCGTTGCTACCGCAGACCTCCGCGCAAGCATGTTCGAAAGCTATTTCAAGCGAGGCATTCCGGTGCTTTGCGGCCTCAGCGCCACCTATCTTTATCGTTCCCCTCGCGAATACACAAACGAAAAAGACCAGTCCGTCTTTGACGATATCCACGGCGAGCCGATGGGGCATTTCGTAGTGCTTTACGGACTCGATGAAAAGAAGCAGTTCATGGTTGCTGACCCTGATTGTACAAACCCGATGGCAAACGGTCCTTATTATAAAGTGGACAAGTTCCGTCTGATTCACAGCATTTTGCTGGGTGTCATGACTTATGACGGAAATATTCTTGTTGTGGAGAAAAAGTAATGAAAGCTCCGGCACTGATGATTACCTGCGAACATGCGAGCAACGCTGTGCCGGATTTCGTCCTGCGCGCGCTCCGCGATTCAAAGATTCCCGATGACATTCTCGCCTCCCACCGCGCTTACGACATTGGCGCATACAAAGTATTTTCAATTCTTGTAAAACGTTTAAAGCCCGACTTCCATTGCTCTAGCCGATTTACAAGACTCGTGGTCGACATGAACCGCAGTGCGACCAACAAGACGTTCTTTTCGGAGTACACCGTCGGATTACCAAGCTCTGTAAAATCGCACATGCTGAGCCTTTGGGAAAAGTACCGCGAGAAAATTGAAAGCTTTGTCGCGAGTGAAATTCCTGAGAGAGCGCGCAAAAATGAGAAAAATGCACCTAAGGAAGCGCCGCTCAAGGTCATCCACCTCGGTATTCATAGCTTTACGCCTATATTAAATGGTATCGAGCGAGATGCCGATGTCGGGATTCTCTATGACCCGAGCCGACCTGCCGAAGTAAAAATTGCGCAAACGCTCATCCAGAACATCCACGAACGCGCACCGTGGCTTAAAATCCGCAAGAATTACCCGTATTTGGGCAAGTCCGATGGCCTTACGACCACGCTTCGCCAAAAGTTCGGCCCAAGTTACGCGGGACTTGAAATCGAGATTAACCAAAAGCTGCTTAATTTTTAAACTTTTTTCAAAAATTGGTTGTCCGTTTGGGGTAATCTTATTTAATTTTATGCGTGGATTTTTGCCCTTCTTGCGTGTAATGCACGCCGAAGGTGTATATGATCAGATTTTTTACGAAAAAACCTAAAAACGGAGATATCCATGGCAAAAAAGATGATTGCGTGTGACGGTAACGAAGCCACCGCTAACGTTGCATTTGCGGTTAGCGAAGTCGCTGCAATTTACCCGATTACACCGTCTAGTCCTATGGCTGAGCACGCCGACAACTGGAGTGCTGCAGGCAAGAAGAATATTTGGGGACAGGTTCCCCGCGTGTTTGAAATGCAGTCCGAAGGTGGCGCTGCCGGTACCGTTCACGGTGCTTTGCAGGCCGGTGCTTTGACCACGACCTTCACCGCATCTCAGGGTCTTCTCTTGATGATCCCGAACATGTACAAGATTGCGGGCGAACTGACCCCCACGGTCTTCCACGTCACTGCACGTGCTCTTGCAATGCAGGGCCTTTCCATTTTCGGTGACCACTCCGACGTTATGGCTTGCCGCCAGACGGGTTTTGCAATGCTCGCCTCCAGCTGCGTCCAGGAATGCCAGGACCTCGCTCTCGTGGCCCACGCTTCTACTCTCGAAAGCCGCGTTCCGTTTATGCACTTCTTCGACGGTTTCCGTACCTCTCACGAAGTGATGAAGATTGAAGCTCTCGAAGACGGCGTTATCCGTAACGTCATCGACGAAAAGTATGTGAAGGCTTGCCGTGAACGCTGCCTCACACCGGACCGCCCGACTATGCGCGGTACCGCCCAGAACCCGGACGTCTACTTCCAGGGCCGTGAAACGGTGAACCCGTTCTATGCAAAGGTTCCGGAAATTGTCCAGAAGTACATGGACAAGGTTGCTAGCTACACTGGCCGTCAGTACCACATCGTGGACTACGTCGGTGCCGCTGACGCAGACCGCGTAATCATTTCCATGGGTTCTTCGACCTGCACCATCGGTGACACCGTCAAGTACCTGAACTCCAAGGGCGAAAAGGTCGGTCTCGTCAACATTCGCCTCTACCGTCCGTTCCCGATGGAAGCTGTTGTTGCCGCTCTTCCGAAGACTGTCAAGAAGATTGCTGTCCTCGACCGCTGCAAGGAACCGGGTTCCGCTGGCGAACCGCTTTTCCAGGATGCCCTGACCGCAATTTCCGAAGCCGTGATGGCAGGCAAGATGGCTATGCCGAAGATGATCGGCGGCCGCTACGGTCTTTCCTCCAAGGAATTCACGCCGGCTATGGTCAAGGCCATCTTCGACGAACTCTCCAAGGCTGAACCGAAGGCACGCTTCACAGTCGGTATCAACGACGACGTTTGCCACACGAGCCTCACCATCGACCCGAACTTCAAGCTCGAAAGCGACTTCTTCCAGGCTATGTTCTTCGGTCTCGGCTCTGACGGTACTGTCGGTGCCAACAAGAACTCCATTAAGATTATCGGTAACGAAACCGACAACTACGCTCAGGGCTACTTCGTTTACGACTCCAAGAAGTCCGGCTCCATGACCACCTCTCACCTCCGCTTTGGTAAGAGCATCATCGACGCCCCGTATCTCATTGGCGAAAACGAAGCTGATTTCGTAGCTTGCCACCATACTCCGCATCTCGAATCCATCGACATGCTCAAGTATGCCAAGGTCGGTGCAACGTTCCTCGTGAACACCCCGCACTCCGCCGACACCGTTTGGGATACCTTCCCGCGTCCGGTGCAGGAAGCCATCATCAAGAAGCACCTCAAGGTGTTCGTCATTGACGCTTACGCCGTTGCCGCAAAGACCGGCATGGGCCGCCGCATCAACACTGTGATGCAGACCTGCTTCTTCTCCAAGCTCGGTAACGTGCTCGATGCAGAAACTGCTATCAAGTACATCAAGAAGTACGCCGAAAAGACCTACGCCAAGAAGGGCATGGAAGTGGTCCAGAAGAACTGGGACGCTATCGACGCCTCTCTTGCCAACCTCTTCGAAGTCAAGGTTCCGTCTGCTGTCACCAGCACAAAGGAATTCCGCGCTCCGATCCACGGCAACGCTCCGAAGTTCGTGAACGAAGTCACCGCAGAAATCATCAAGGGCAACGGCGAACTCCTCCCCGTTTCCAAGATGCCTTGCGACGGTGTGTTCCCGACCGCTACCACCAAGTACGAAAAGCGCGACCTCGCCCTCAACATCCCGTCCTGGAATCCGGACGCTTGCGTGCAGTGCGGCAAGTGCGCCATGGTCTGCCCGCATGCAGCCATCCGTATGAAGGTTGTGGACGAATCCGCCGTGAAGAACGCTCCGGAAGGCTTCAAGTACACCCCGGCCAAGGGCTTCAAGCTCGAAGGTTCCGAAAAACCGGTATTTGCAATTTCCGTGTCCAGCTACGACTGTACGGGTTGCGGCGTTTGTACGCAGGCCTGTATCGGTAAGGACAAGACCGACGCCACCAAGAAGGCCATCAACATGGTGCCGCAGGAACCGATCAAGGTTCAGCAAGGCAAGTGCTGGGACTTCTTCGTCGATCTCCCGGAATTCGACCGCACTAAGGTCAACAAGAACCTCGTCAAGCAGGCCATGCTCCTCGAACCGTTGTTCGAATTCTCCGGCTCCTGCGCAGGCTGCGGCGAAACCGCTTATGTGCGTCTCGTTTCTCAGTTGTTCGGTGACCGCATGGTTGTCGCCAACGCTACGGGTTGCTCCTCCATTTACGGTGGTAACCTCCCGACCACTCCGTGGGCAAAGAACAAGGAAGGCCGCGGTCCGGCTTGGGCAAACAGCTTGTTCGAAGACAACGCTGAATTCGGTCTCGGTATGCGCCTCGCTATCACGAAGCATGCCAAGCAGGCTTTGAGCCTCCTCGAAGCCGTGAACGTTCCTGCAGAACTCAAGGAAAAGCTCACGACCCAGAAGCAGGACGATGAAGCCGGCATCAAGGCCCAGCGTGAAAACGTTGCCGCCCTGAAGGCAGCCCTCGCCGGTGCTACCGACGATGCATCTGTAAGCCTCCGCGACGAATTCGCCGACTACCTCGTGAAGAAGTCCGTGTGGATCTTCGGTGGTGACGGTTGGGCATACGATATCGGTTACGGTGGTCTCGACCACGTCATGGCCACGGGCGAAAACGTGAACATCTGCGTCCTCGATACCGAAGTGTACTCCAACACCGGTGGACAGGCATCCAAGGCCACGAACCGTGGCGCAGTCGCCCTCTTCGCTGCAGCTGGTAAGCGCGCTGGCAAGAAGGACCTCGGCCTCATCGCCATGAGCTACAAGAACGTTTACGTGGGCCGTATCGCCCTCGGCGCAAACGATGCTCAGGCCCTGAAGGTTCTTCAGGAAGCAGAAGCTCACAATGGTCCGTCGCTGATTATCTGCTACTGCCCCTGCATCAACCACGGTTTCGATCTCAACAGCCAGCTTCAGCACCAGAAGATGGCCGTGGATTCCGGTTACTGGACTCTGCTCCGTTACAACCCGGCTCTCGCCGCCGAAGGAAAGTCTCCGCTTATCCTCGACTCCAAGAAGCCGACGATTCCGGTTGCAGAATACATCTACACCGAAAACCGCTACAAGCAGCTCACCCGTAACAATCCGGAAGTGGCCAAGAAGCTCGCCGACGACCTCCAGAAGGAAGTCGATGCCCGCTACGCATTCTACGACGCCATGTCTAAGGATACCGAAGGTCTGATCAGCCTCTAATCGGTTAACGATTAATTAAAACGCCCCGTCACTCAAAAAGTGGCGGGGTGTTTTGTTTCACTGCCAAGCGAAGGAGGCGACTCTTAAGTAGCCTTCGTAGCGCGGAGCATTCAACTCCATCATAAGTTCCTTATATGCGATAGTTGAATGCGGAGTCTCATAAGAACGGGGCCTTTTTTATTTAGAAGCGGGCGTCCCTCTTTTCACAAATTGTACCATATTACATTGTGTATTGCACAAACGAGTAGAATAATATATATAATGGTAAACGGAGGTCGATATGACAAACGCAGCATTTGCAGAACTTGAAACCCAGGTGGAAGAACTCCCCCTGTTTCAGATTATTGTCCTTCGTCAGAAACTGGACAATATTTTGGAAGAACGAAAAGCCGAAAGGAACATTTCTGTCGGTCTGGCAATGCTAGACGAAATCGCGGGTTCTGTAAATCGTGATATTGACTTCAAAAAAGAACGAGAAGAAAGCAGGGATGCTAAATGAATCTGCTAATTGATTCAAATATTATCCTCGATATGGTCCAACGTCGAGAACCATTCTCGGCCAATTCCAAAGAAATCATAGCGGACTGCATCAAACAAAAATATCAAGGTTTTGTTTCTGCACACTCGTTATGCGACATCTATTACATCCTCAGGAAGGATTTGTCTGTTATCCAGCGTTTGAAACTGGTTGAAATGTTCTGCCAGTTCTTTACTGTAATTCCAGTGTGCAACTAAAAGCGGACTAGATTACATTGTAACGCGGAATATAGACGATTTCAAAAATTCATCTGTTCCTGCGATATTGCCATCAGATTTTCTAGCACAAAACAAGTAAATCGATAAACTATTAATGAGCGACAAGAGATATCTTGCCGCTCGTTTTTTATACCCCCCGCATGTCGGGGTTCCACACGATTTTGTGCAGTTGCACTTGGAAGCGAGCGTTGTTTTGCGTCATGACCTTGCTACCCACCATCCAATTGACAATTTGCTCGTTGGTGAGTTCGCCCCATACCGGCGAAATAAAGATGTGCGGCATATTATCTGGAGATGTTAGCGAGAGTCGCGCGACAACGCCTTCCGCTTCTTGCAAGTCTTCGACACTCCCGACAACGAACTTAAGCACGTCATTTTTGCCGAGTGAAATGATATTTTCCATCTTCATTCGGGCCGACATGCCGCTACTTTTGCACTTCCAGTCCATTGTGTAGAACAGCCCTGGTAACTGCCATTTGCAAGGGACCGTGCCGTTTGTTTCGATGTTGACTTCAAAGCCCGCATCACTGAATGCAGTAAGCAACTCGCCCACGTTTTCGTGAATCAGCGGTTCGCCGCCCGTGAGCGTAACGCACTTGACACCGGATTCGTTGCGATACGCTTCAACCGCTGCAAGGATCTCCCCCACGCTCATCTGCTTAAAATCGGGACCTTCGACCGCATACATCGAATCGCAATAGCTACAGCGCAAGTTACAGCCGTGCAGACGCACGAACACCGCCGCCTGCCCCATGCGAATCCCTTCGCCTTCGATACTTTTAAAAATTTCACAAACTTTCATATAAACTCAAAAAGTCTCTCGTCAATTGCGTCATTCTGACGCCGTAGGCGGAAGAATCCAGTTATTTTTTTAACTTCACTGGATCCTTCGCTATGCTCAGGATGACTAATTGCGGGATTATTGTTTAACAAGGCTTTAGATTCACCCGCTAAACTTCGTATTCGACGGTATTGCCTTCGCTTTCCTGGACCTGCACCTTGTAGCAATGCGGCACTTGTTCGCAAATCCAGCGAGCCATGTTCTCCGCCGTCGGATTAAAGTCCACAACATCGTTCAAGAACTGGTGATCGAGTTTGCCCTTCACGATTTCCTTGATGTGCGAAAAATCGACCACCATTCCGTTCTCGTCGAGCGTTTCGGACTGACAGAACACCGTGACAATCCAGTTATGGCCATGCAGACCTCGGCACTTGCTTTCGTACGGGAGCGAGAGCTTGTGAGCCCCAGAAATTTCAATACGCTTGATAACTCTGTACATATTACGCCTCGTATTCCGTTGTGTCGTTGATGCCCGCCTCGGCGAGAGCCGCCTTGCGTTCCAAGCAGGTTGCGCACTTGCCGCAATGGATTTTACCGCCCTTGTAGCAAGACCAAGTTTCGCTGTAATCCAAGCCAAGAGCCTTACCCTTGCGAGCGATATCCGCCTTGGAAATGTTCGTGTACGGAGCATCAATTGTGATGTTTGCGTATGTACCTGCAGAAATCGCCGCCGACATGTTCTTCACGAATTCTTCGCGGCAGTCCGGGTAAATCGCATGGTCACCAAAGTGGTTTGCCATCATCACGCGCTTGAGGTCACGGCTTTCGGCAAGCCCTGCCGCCACAGAAAGCATAATGCCATTGCGGAACGGCACCACCGTCGATTTCATGTTCTCATCGGCGTAAGTCCCTTCTGGGATAGCGTCAGCACCCGAAAGGAGCGACGAGGTAAAGTAATCGTGCATGAACTTGAGCGGAATCGTAATGTGCGGAATCCCGAGTTTTTCGCAATGCATGCGCGCAAAAGGAATTTCTTTGTCGTTGTGATTGCTGCCGTAATCGAATGAAACTGCAAGAGCAATTTCTGCGGCGCGTTCGTAGAGCAAGGTCACACTGTCCATTCCACCGGACAAGACCAGCAGTGCGTCTTTCATAAAATCTCCTAGTTTTGTTTAAAGTCAGGATGGGTCTCGAACTGACTAATGTCAAAGATAGAATTTTTATGACACTTTTCAAATATTAAAAATGGACATGCTTTAAAATATCTGTACGCCTAAATCGGTGTCGCCGTCCTTGACTTTTGCAAGAATTTCAAGCCCTGTCAAGTCCTGCATCATGCGGATATTGTCATCTTCCATTTCAAAATTGCCGCTACAGCCGTAACGGTTCACGATAATTCCACGGATATCTAGGCCGCGACTACGAGCGTATTCTATAGTGAGCACGCAAGCGTTGATGGAGCCGAGCGCCGCCGTCGTTACGATAAGCAGCGGAAGCTTGAGCGTCTTGATGATATCTTCGAGGAAGATTTTCTGGTCATCATAGCGGATGGGGCAAATGATTCCCCCGCTACCTTCGGCAAAGATGAATTCGTGGCGGGAGCAGGCTGCGTTAAAGTCCGCCTGAACTTTCGAAAGTTCAACGGGATTGCCTTCTTTTTGTGCGGCCAGATGCGGCGAAACAGCCTCTTTGTAAACGTAACTGACGAGCTGTTCTTGCGTGTCTGGGAGATTTGCAATGCGCTTGACGTAATCAGCGTCGCCCGCAATCCACTTGCCATCACGGAGTTCAGCACCACTAAGAGCCGCCTTGTAATAGCCCGCGTCAATGCCGGAATCGCGCCATTTTTTCACCAAAAGACCCGTGATAAAAGTTTTACCGACATCCGTACCCGTCGCCGTAACGAAATAACCTTTGGGCTTTGAGGTATGAGGTCGTTCGCCATTGGCGAACTCTGAGGTTTGAGCTTGCAATTTTTCTTCAAACATAGGTTTATCCGTTTTTACGAGTCGTCATCCTGAACCCCGAAGGGGTGAAGGATCCAGTTAAGTCTTGGAGAGAACTTCTGCAATTTCCTTGGCGGCAAGAGCAAGTTCCTCGTGAGTATGTGTTGCCATAAGGCTCGCGCGTAAGCGTGCCTGCCCTTTTGCAACCGTCGGATAACGGATTGCTGGAATCAAGACGCCCTCATTCTGGAGCGTTTCCGAAATCCGCAAAGCCTTCGCTTCATCCCCAATGATAATCGGGATAATCGCCGATTCCGTTTGCGGAACTTGTAACCCATGCAAGCGCAAAGCATCGCAAAAGAATTTCACGTTGTCACGCAATTGCTGGACGCGTTCCGGGTGCGCATCGATGAACTGCAAATTGCGGAGTGCCGCCGCCGCTACCGCAGGGGCCATCGCTGTCGTGAAAATAAAACTGCGAGACTTGTTTTTCAAGAATTCAATCAACTGCTTGGAGCCGGCGACAAAGCCGCCTTCGGCGGCCACGGCCTTGCTCAAAGTCCCAACAGTTACATCGGCATGTTCACAATTGTAATGTTCCGCAAGTCCGCGCCCCGTGCGCCCAAGGACGCCCGTGGCATGCGCCTCATCAATCATGAGCAACACGCCATGCGCTTTCGCAATCCGCAAGAGTTCCGGCAAATTCGCCAAATCGCCATCCATGCTGAAAACGGCATCCGTCACGATGAGACCACGGAAGGGATGCGCACCTTGTTTCGCATTTCCCGCATCACTTAAAGCGGCGCTTGCCGATGCGCTTTGTGCTAAGAACTCCGCCTTGGCAGTTTCAATCGCGCGTTCCAAATCGGCCATGTCATTGTGCTTGTACACAAAGCATTTTGCACGCGAAAGGCGAATGCCATCAATGATGCTTGCGTGGTTCAGTTCGTCGCTGAAAATAAAATCGTTCTTGCTACACAACGCAGAAATCGTTCCCACGTTCGCCATGTAGCCCGTGTTAAAAGCAATTGCCGCCTCTTCGCCTTTGAACTTTGCAATAAACTCTTCGAGTTCATCGTGCGGAGTCTTGTTGCCGGTCGTGAGGCGAGCGCCACCACTCCCCGTTCCCCATTCAAGGACCGCATCCGCCATCGCCTGCTTGAGTTCAGAAACGTTCGCCAAATCCAAGTAAGAATTCGAAGCGAGCAAAACCGTATCCTTACCCGCAATCGTCACATGCGATGCTTCTGGCGACGAGATATGGCGCAACGTGCGGTACGTATTGTTCGCACGCGCCGCTTCAAGCGCATCTTTCGTGAAAAAGTCTAAAATTTGTTCGTTCATTTTTTACTTCTGAATTTTCACGAGTACTTTCTTCTTTTGCAAGTACTCGATGCATTCTTCGGCGGAGGCTTTTCGGGAATCAAACAAGAAAATGCGGCCTCCGTTTTCGTCGCCCATTTCCTTCATTTTCATGATGCGCACATAGCCGAGTTCCTTGCTCGCGACATAGCCTGTCACATAATTCGGGTCATCGCTTACGCAGAATTCTGCCACCATACCCGGTGCATTCGCCACCTTGGTCGCAAGGACGATCGCTTCGTTAAAATGATTCTTGCAGCCATCGACTTCGCTCGAATGGAGCGCATCCATGTAAGTCGCACGTACACCGCGTTCGTGGTCTGGTTCCAGGCGGTTTCCCGTCGCAATGTCGTAAAGCATCGCCCCACGCATCGGGAACGTCTCGCGCAGAAGATCCTGCAATTTTTCTTTAAATTTTTTTGCGCCATCACAAGGTCCCTGAGCCTGCCGAAGGGCCATCAGCGGAGTAATCAAGCCAAACGCTTTCTCCAAGCCTTTCTGCCACGTTTCTACATCTACGCGCGTTACAGGGAGCGATTTCAAGACCTGAATATCGCTTTCGTGAACCTTTTCAATTTTCACATTGATAAAATCCGGGTCGCCTTTGGAATGATTCATCGCACGGCGCACCATCGCCGCACAGACAGTTTCCACGGAATCACGACCAACAATACGTTCAGCACCGGAAATATGCTGTTCATGGGAGTTTTCGCCTTCGCCAACATGCTGCGAGGCTCGCATTTTTAAACTGTAGTAATCCATAAGAGCCTTCTTTTACGCGCCACAATTTAGAAAAAAGGTCTTTATTTTTTCATTGAAATGAATATATTTTTACTAGTAACGGGAGTAATGACTTTTCTTGGTAACTGATATGGGTGATTGCAAAAATTTTATAGCGGACTTTCCTGTGGACTCTGCGGAGTTTTTCACAGCTATAACTTACGCCACATCTGAGCTGTACATTTCAATGCATGTACTTGATCTTGAGAATAACACTGCGTTTCCTATCAAGACCAACGAATTCATCGATAAGTTCATGAAATGCGGCAGCACCCTACAGGATAGTATTACCAATATCATGGTGAACCTTGCATGCCCAGAAAGCGTTTCAACCATCAAGAATTTTACGATCCTTTCAACATTGTCGGAACGCATGAAGAATGCAAATGTTATTTCCGAAATTTTTCACGGAAAGATTCACGGCTGGAGTAAGGCGATGTTTGTACGCGTTGGTGATGACAAGCCACTACGTCGAGTCCTGTACGTTGTCGAAAACGTGAATGCGCAAATGACAAAGCTGGAACAAGAGAAAGAGCTCTTGGAGCAGAACCGCAAACAACAAAATATGATCAATGCGCTCATGAACGGATACGCCTCTGTAGTCGGAGTTGATTTTGTCACAGAAAAGGTGGAATTTTTCCGCACAAGCGATCGAGTCAAAAGTGCTCTTGGCTTCATGAAAGAACCGCCTCCGTTCAAGATCCTTGTTGAAAAACTTATCAATACGGCTGTACACGAAGAGGATCGAAAAAGTATCCGAGAAGTGGCTGATGAGTCCTATATTAAGGAATACTTGCCAGTCGGCAATAGTTTGTCAAAAATTTTCCACAACGAAGTCGGCCAATATGTTGAAATGAAAATTGTGCGAACCGGCGAAGAAACAACCGTGTTCGGTTTCACCGACAAAAATAACGAAATCACAGAAATAAACGATAAAATCTACAGAGATTCGTTGACTCAAGTGATGAACCGCAAGTATTTTGATGATAAACTATCATCGCGTAATAGTCAAGCCGTCGTAATGGCTGATATTGACTTTTTCAAAGATGTTAATGACAATTACGGCCACCAGTGTGGTGATGCAGCCCTTGCCGCCGTAGCATCGATATTGAGTTCATCTGTTCGTAATTTAGACCGCGTAGTACGTTATGGTGGCGACGAATTTTTAATCTCGTTCAAGGGTATTACTCATGAAGTGCTGAGAAACAGACTTGAACAGATGCGCGCTCGGGCAGAAAAAATTAAACTGCAAGATTACCCAGATGTAAAGTTGACGATGAGCTTTGGCGGAACATTCGGAGACGGAATTGTTTCAGACATGCTCTCCTTTGCCGACAAGGCGCTTTACGTATCAAAGAAAAAACGGAACTGTGTGACCTTAGTTCCGTTTGAAGAAAAAATTTAAGTTGTATTTACTCGTGGAATTCGTCTTCGCCATCCACAATCGGCGCGGGTTCGCATTCTCCAATCATCTTAATCGCTTCGCAAATGCGGTCCACTTCAGCATCGCTCGTGATGAACGGCGGCATCGTATAGACGTAATTGCAGAACGGACGTAGCCACACGCCAGTTTCGCGAATCACGCGCAAGATATCGTCTGCACTTGGCTTTGCCTTAAGTTCCAAAACGCCAATTGCACCGAGCACACGCACGTCCGCCGCATTTTCGAGCGAACGTAGCGGTTCCAAATTCGCTTTCAAGCGCTTTTCAATACGCGCCACGCTTGATGCATAATCGCGACTTTCAAACAGCGAAAGCGAAGCAATCCCAGCCGCGCACGCTAGCGGGTTTGCCATGTACGTCGGGCCATGCATAAATGCAGGAATCTTGCTATTTGTAATCGTGTCGGCAACTTTCTCGGATGCGACACAAGCCGCCATCGTAATGCTACCGCCCGTAAGCGCCTTGCCGATGCACATAATGTCCGGCTTTATAAAGTCGGCGCAATCCTGTGTTGCGGTATGCATCATCGCAAATCGCGGGCCCGTGCGATAAAATCCAGACGCAATTTCATCCAAAATAAGCAAGATGCCATAGCGGTCGCAAAGCTCGCGGAGGCGCTTGAGGTAGCCAGCATTGTAAAGCCACATGCCATTTCCGCCTTGGAAAACAGGCTCGCAAATGACAGCCGCAATTTCATTTTTATGCTCTTCGACAACGCGTTCCATCGATGCAAAATCGCTATCGTCCCAAGCGCTATCAAAACGGCAATTCGGGCGTTCCGCAAAGTAATGATGCGGCATGATTCCGCGGAAAAGCACATGCATGCCGTCAGGATCGCTCAAAGCCATTGCACCTGCAGTATCGCCGTGGTAGCCGCCCTTCAAGGCGACCAACTTACAGCGCTCCGGGCGACCCAGCGAATGCTGGTACTGCACCGCCATCTTGGCGGCGCATTCCACGGCGATGCTTCCCGAATCAGCAAAGAAAATCTTGTTCAAGCCTTCGGGCAAAAAGTTCACCAACTTTTCGCCAAGTTCAATTGCAGGCTCGTGCGTAAAACCGCCGAACATCACGTGGCACATCTTTTCGCTTTGCTTGCGAATCGCTTCAACAATTTCAGGAGCGTTATGCCCGTGAGCCATGCACCACCAGCTCGATACGGCATCAATCAGTTTCAATCCGTCGGCGGTTTCAATCGTCGTTCCGTGAGCCGACTTTGCAAGGAATCTTGCGGGAGTATTTTTCAGCGCAGCATACGGGTGCCACAAATGCTCGCTGTCGAAATTCAATAGCGTATTCATTTGCGGCGCAATATAGAAAATTGCGCGGTATTTTTCTATCAAAAAGGAGATGCCCCATCAAGTGGGGCATGACAGAATCCAAGTCGGGCATGACAAGTCGTAGGTATGACAGGTCGTGCACATTTTTCAATGGCATTCCCCGGCGGCATCTCGAATCAGCGCGACTTCTCGTAATTAAAAGTGCCGCGCGGCATTTACCGGCGGCATCTTGAAACAGCGCGGAATCTCGCGAAGTTTCTATCGAATGAAGTTCGTATAGACTTTCTGCTTGGCGTCAGGCTGCGTCACGCCCGCCTGCTTGCCCGCATCAATGCTCTTGAGGAGCCATGCCATATTGCGGCCCAGTTCCTTCATAATCTGCACGCCTTCTTCGTCCTTCAGCACATCTTCCGGATTCGAACCGTGAACCATGTTCCAATAGCGCGAAGTCACGAGCGGTTGTTGCGCATAAGTCGGGTACTTGTTAAGCACATCGAGAGTTGCGGTCGTCCCTGCACGGCGTGCGGAAACCACGTTTGCCGCCGGCTTGAATAGCAGATTTGCCTCAGCAACACCATAAAGACGGTCGAGGAACATCAGCATTTCGCCACTCGGAGAAGCGTAATAAACCGGAGAACCGTAAACAACGCCGTCCGCCGTTTCCAAGAGTTCCTTGGCTTCGTGGACAACTTCGTTCACCTCGCCCTTGAGCACTCGCCCACCGACAAACACGATTTTCGTCTCGATTCCAGCGGCCTTGAGCTGGTTTGCGACGATGTTCAGAGCTGTATAAGTGCAGCCATTTTCACGACGGCTGCCATTAAACAAGATGACCTTCATTTTAGAACCTCCATGTTACCTACTAAAATAGTATAAAAAATCAAAATATTTTTGACAAATGTTAAATTTTGTCTATATTTACAATATACCAATAAATCCTTGGAGAGAAGATGAGCCCCCATAAAATCAGCCAAAAGGGGATGTTTGCTGCTATTGCAACATTTGCCCTATTCGCGTCAACAGCAAATTCCGCCGACGTCCGCTACAAAGACCGCCTTTTCGAGGTCGAAAAGAAAAAGGACGTAACTTTTGCATCTGACGTTCCGTACTTAAGTTCGCCACACATGTTGACGCAGGTGATCCAGTCTATGGCAGGCGAAACGCTCTATTTTTACAGTAGCGAAAACGAAGTCGAAAACAAGCCCCTGTTAATGGACCTTTATACGCCAACCGGCGATACCGAGAAAAAACGTGCCGCCGTTATCGTCAGTCATGGTGGCGCCATGATTGCAGGCGCTAAAGACGATACAGACCAGCAGACGGTCAACTACTGCGATTCCCTTGCCGCTCGTGGCTATGTCACAGCATCCATCCAATATCGTCGAGGAGTCACAGTTTCTGGCAGCGGTATGAGCTACAGCATTGACAGCGTCGATTTCGCTCGTACAGTCTACCGCGGTGTTCAAGACGTCAGTGCCGCAGTCCGCTACATGCGCAAAAACGCAGACAAACTCGGAGTAGACCCCAATCGCATTTACCTTATTGGCAACAGTTCTGGAGCAATACTCTCGCTCGAAAACATCTATGCCAAAAAAGAATCTGACTTCCCGAGTTACATGAACAAAGCAGACGCTCCAAAACTTAGCGCTATTGATATTTACGGCGAGCAGGGCGTTGATTCTCATGCAAACGGCGCAGTCGCCTTATGGGGAGCAATCCACAACAAAGACATCATTGGAGACAACAAGACCCCAGTTCTCCTCGTCCACGGAACTGATGACGAAACCGTACTATTCAAGACAGGCAGACCCTTAGGCGGAGGATATTCTATGGCAGGCTCAACCTTGACCATCCACACCCCAACTCTTTACGGAAGTTTTGTCATTGATTCGATTTTGACCGCCAAGAAAACCGAACACGAAACTTATTTTGTCGACGGTGCCGAGCACGAATTCTACGATGATTACGAATACGAAAAGCCTGTTCAAGACAAAGTCTTCAACTTTTTATACAAACTCGCTTCGGCTGAAAATTCTGGTTCTACAGACATCAAGCACCGCGTATTTGCTCAAGCCCAAAATTCCGCCATCCAGATGGGGAAAGGCAATATGCATTTTAGCATTGCACGCGGAAACAACCTAAAATACGCAATCATGGATATCCGAGGCCGTTCAGTCATGACAGGCAAAGCATCCGCAGGCCAATCCGTTGACTTGACTGCTTTGAACAACGGCGTTTATGTGTTGCGCGTACAAGGCGAAAAAGCAATCCGTTTTAGCATAACTCGCTAATTGAATCACCCCAAATATCGGCTGGCATTGCATCAACAATACAGCCGATACAGTTGATTTTCTAAATACATTCTATTTTATTGGTTATTCAGGCTCGCTAACTTATCTTTATGTTCGGTTAAATGGGATTCTGTTTTGTACAGAAACTTCATGGAGATAAAATATGAACATCAAGAAAACTGCAGTCAAGAGCGCTCTCGCCGTAGCAGCCGCCGCAGCAGCCCTCACCACCAATGTTAGCGCAAAGGATTTTAGCGGTGCCGAACTCTATACTTTAGAAGAAGTTCAGTACGGCAAGTTCGAAGCACGTATGAAGATGGCAGCCGCATCGGGAACAGTCAGTTCCATGTTCCTCTACCAGAATGGCTCCGAAATCGCTGATGGAAGGCCCTGGGTAGAAGTGGATATCGAAGTTCTCGGCAAGAACCCGAACAGTTTTCAGTCCAACATCATTACCGGTAAGGCAGGCTCTCAGATAACAAGCGAAAAGCACCATGCTGTTAGCCCCGCCGCCGATCAGGCATTCCACACCTACGGTCTCGAATGGACTCCGAATTACGTCCGCTGGACTGTAGACGGCAAGGAAGTCCGCAAGACGGAAGGTGGCCAGGTTTCCAACTTGACAGGTACACAGGGACTCCGTTTTAACCTTTGGTCGTCTGAGAGTGCGGCTTGGGTTGGCCAGTTTGATGAATCGAAGCTTCCGCTTTTCCAGTTCATCAACTGGGTCAAAGTTTATAAGTACACGCCGGGCCAGGGCGAAGGCGGTAGCGACTTTACGCTCGATTGGACCGACAATTTCGATACGTTCGATGGCTCCCGCTGGGGCAAAGGTGACTGGACTTTCGACGGCAACCGCGTGGACCTCACCGACAAGAATATTTACTCCAGAGACGGCATGTTGATTCTCGCCCTCACCCGCAAAGGTCAGGAAAACTTCAACGGCCAAGTTCCGAAAGACACCGAATCCGCTCCGGTCTCTTCCAGCAGCACTCCGGCATCTTCGAGCAGCGCCCCCGCTCCGTCTAGCAGCAGTATCGCTTCGAGCTCTTCGAGCGCACCGGCTTCTTCGAGTAGCGAAATTATTCCGCCGAGTTCTTCTAGCGTAACGAACTCCATCCACGGAATCCGCACGACTCCGACAGTTACAAGGGAACATCGTGGACTTGTGAACGCCAAGGGTGCAAAGGTAAATCCGAACGGTCACAAGCGTTATCGTGTGAACTTCGAATACTAATCGTGGCAGTTTCTCTTTATAATTCTCCTTATCGTAAAAGCCATGTGGTTTATGCCACATGGTTTTTTGTTATGTCCACTAAAATTAGGGGAATTTCTCCATTTTTTTTGAATTTTGACACTAAAATGTCAAATTAGTTTTTGTATTTTTGATTTCGAAATTTTTAAAAATTAAAATAGGATAGTTATATGGCTTATTTGAATAAGGTTATGCTCATCGGTAATATCGGTAAGGATCCGGAAGTACGCGTTAATCCCAACGGCGGTCGCAAGCGCGTTTCTTTCTCCCTCGCCACTTCTCGTCGCTATCGTGACAACAACGGCGAACAGAAGGAACAGACCGACTGGCACAACATCATTGGCTGGGGCAAAATCGCAGATATCGTTGAACAGCTTGGCATTCGCAAGGGCATGAGCCTCTATGTTGAAGGTTCCCTCACCAACCGCAGCTGGACAGACCAGACAAGCGGCCAGAAGCGCTACGTCACCGAAATCAACATGGACACGTTCCAGCTCCTCACTCCGCGTGGCCAGGGTGGCGCACCGGCAGCAGGTGGTTTCAGCCAGGCTAACAGCTACCAGTCCAACAGCTTTAACGGCATGCAGCAGAATAGTGCTCCGGCCTATGATGCAGGCATGGCAGAAGAAGACGTCGATCTTCCGTTCTAATTCAAGACTTTGTGAATGAATCAAGGAATTGCAGAAATAGCGCTCATCTACGCATTGCCGTTAGCAATCTCGTTTGTCACGTTGTTTGCTACGGCAACAAGTCCTGGGCGTAACACGAAGGTCGTAGGAGCGATTCTTTCGACTCTTACGATTGTTATAGACTGCTTGTTCTATTTCGTAAAAAACACCATCATCATCCAGAATGTTGAAGGTGGTATTTTGCTGTCGTTCTTTTTGCTATTTCTGTTCAGCATTTTTTGCATTGTACAAAGCGAAGAATGGTCCACACGAGCTTCATTCCTGTTGTTCTCTATGTGCATGCTCGTTGGCTGCATCGGTACGGCATGTTTCGAACGCCCGACCCTGGTACTCACGTCCTCCTATTCTCCAACTGATTTTGTGTCGCACAACAAAAAGTACGAAGACTACATTTCGTCTTTTGACAACGCAAACAGAGAAAGCAATGTTCAGGAACTTCCAAACACGGCCGCTCAAGACAACAGCAAGCCAGCAAACGTAGATATCGATGAAGATGTCGAACTCGCTCCTGAAGTCATGGACCGCCTTGACACGTATGCCAGCAAAACCGAAACGGTCATCGACAAGATGTTCGACATTATGCGAGCTGTCGATTCCTTTGAGCCGTTGGAACAAAACGCAGGCGAAATGGAGCGCGAAAAAAGAAGCCAGCAGGCTCTCGCGATCAACAACAAGGCAACATCGCTGAACCGTAAGACCATCGGGATATTCCACCCCATGGAAGCAAGAGAAGCCCATTCGGAACTAGTTCAGGCCGCTGAAACAATCCGCAGTGCCTCTCACGCGTTGTATTCATACTGCCTTCTGGAAGACCCAGAGGAAGCCATGAAAAAATACACGCAGGCTCGTGAATTAATCGTGATTGCAAAAAGGCATATCGACAAATTCAACAAGAACATTCAAAATTTAACGAACAATCAACCTCAACAATAAGAATAAACAAAGGTTAAATCTATGATTCGTAACGTAGCGATCATGGGCGCCACTGGCGCAGTAGGTCAGGAACTCCTCAAGATTCTTGAACAACGTAACTTCCCGCTTCAGAACTTGAAGCTCCTCGCCTCCGAACGCAGTGTCGGCCGTGAATATGAATTCAAGGGCGAAAAGCTCAAGGTTGAACTGACTTGCAAGGACGCATTCAAGAATGTTGACCTCGTGCTCTCTTCTGCAGGCGCAAGCGTTTCCAAGGAATTTGCTCCGATTGCTGTTGACGCAGGTGCCGTCGTCGTCGACAACACGAGCTTCTTCCGCATGGACCCGAACGTTCCGCTCGTTGTCCCGGAAGTGAACCCGGAAGACATCAAGCTCCACAAGGGCATCATCGCTAACCCGAACTGCACGACCATCATGATGGTTGTCGCCCTCAAGCCGATCAACGACTTGAGCAAGATCAAGACCATTCACGTTTCCTCTTACCAGAGCGCAAGCGGTGCCGGTGCAACAGGCATGGCCGAACTCAAGCAGCAGTATCAAGAAATCGTCGAAGGCAAGCCGGTCACCGTGAAGAAGTTCGCACACCAGCTCGCATACAACCTCATTCCGCACATCGACGTGTTCACCGACAACGGCTACACGAAGGAAGAAATGAAGATGTTCAACGAAACGCAGAAGATCATGCACAGCGACGTTCGCTGCGCAGCAACCTGCGTCCGCGTTTCTGCACTCCGCTGCCACTCCGAAGCCATCAGCTTCGAAACGGAACGCGCACTCTCTGTTGAAGAAGTCCGCAACGCCATCAAGAACGGCGAAGGCCTCCAGCTCTGTGACGATCCGGCAAACAACGTCTACCCGATGCCGCTCAACCTCATGGGCACGGACGACATCTACGTTGGCCGTATCCGCAAGGACCTCGCATGCGACAATGGCATGAACATCTGGATTGTCGGCGACCAGATCCGCAAGGGTGCTGCTCTCAACGCCGTCCAGATTGCAGAACGCCTCTAATCACGTTGCGCTCCGGCCAAAAGCCGCGAAACGCATTTAAAAAAGAGTCTAGCCTTTGCTAGACTCTTTTTTTGCATTATCATCAAAAGCAATGTGAAAACAACCTCAGAAGGCGAGAGTTGCAGCCATGCTTGCATGGATATAACCGAGCCAAAGAGGTTGGGGCTTGCCCCATCCAGTTATTTCTAAACAAACAAATAACGCCTCCCGAATGGGAGGCGTTATTAACATTTTTTGTTTTAGATTATTCGTTTACAACAACCGGATTGCCGTATTCAACACCCACACCCCAGAAAGAGCAAACATGCTTTGTGGAGTGGAGCTTGCCGAACTGATCGTAGTCCTTGATTTCGGCGTTGTTCCAGTGGATTTCATAGACGTTATCGATGCGACGACCTTCTTTGATACCGGTAACCTGCTGGAGGAACTTGACTTCGGAGCAAGTTTCTTCATCGGTTCTGTAGTTATAGAACACCGGGGTAACGCTCTTGATTGCCAAGTGGACAACGCGGATGTTGCCGTTCGGATCCTTCTTGGGGCTCTGTTCGTATGTTGTGACTGTTTTCGGTCCGGAGCATCCCACGATTGCGATGGCGATTAATCCAAGGACGAATGCCTTTAACTTGTTCATTTTATCTCCTGTTGTTAAAAAATGTGTTTAAAAAAGCCAGTAGTTGTAGGTTAGCGCAAACGAAGTTTTATACAAAGTTTCTTCCGAAATGTTCACCTTGAGGCCAACTTCGTGACTCTGTCCGAGAACTACTGATGCACCGAGTGTAAAACCGGCAGAAACTTCGGTTGGAAACCAGCTATCAAATCCTTCGTAGTCAGTATGGTCCAATTCGAAAACTTCGAGGGATAGCTGTGTTCCGACTTCAATGTTTATCATATCCATAATTTGATATCCAACGGTTATGGGTACATATGTATTGATGCTATATTTTTTAAGAGTATCTTCGTAATAATGATGGTAGCGGAATTCTCCCATAAAATGCATCATAGAAACGCTGCAGTAAAAGCCCGTTTTTACAAACATATCGCCTACAATATTTTTCAGAGCGAAGATGATACCAAATTCTGCTTCTACAGCGTTTTCGGCATCAGCATAAACCTTGAAATCGTAGTCATCCTCATAGAGTCTAACGGCCTCTGGGCTTGCAGAAAGATAGCCCAAACCAGCATGCAACCCCAGCTTGAACGAACTATTCTTTGAGCTTCCGCTTTCACCAGAAACAGCTGCATCAGAATCGTCCGCAAGGAATCCAAAGCCGAACAAACCGCCAGAGGTTTGAACTTCTTTCTTTTTAGGAGTGTCGTCGCCATCGCGCGGGTCGGGAGCATCAGCCGGGTCGTCTTCACGCAGCGTCAGCTGCATAACAGACTTGCTGACCGGAACGTAGTCGAGTTCGTTGCTGATGTATACTTGCTGCGGTTCTTGCTGTTTAGCTTTAGCCTTGGATTTCTTAGCTGTAGGCGTTGGAGCGACATCTACAATGGTGGGAGCTTCCGTTTCATCAGCTACGGGAGCTGTCGATTCTTCTACAGGAAAGTCTTGATTGCTATCAGCCGCATCTTGTGCGTGGATGAATGTTGCAATGCCCAAAATTGGTAAAATATGTTTTAAAATGGTCATGTGCTATTCGTAAATAAAAATTTTCGCCAAAAATAGATATCTTTAATAATTTTGTAAAGAGATTTTAATGAAAATTGTAAACTAAAAAAATTTTTGTGATTCTTTTCACAAAAAAACGCCTCCCGAATGGGAGGCGTCCTTTGCGTAATTTCGACTAACTATTAGAAGCGGACCATTGCGCTGAAGTCAACAAACGTGTTCTGACCATTGAAGAATGCACCAGCGTCAGTGAAGAGCTGCTGGCCAACACCAAATTCAACAGCGAGGAAGTCCTTGTACTGGTAACGGAAACCGACAGAAGCATTGACTGCATCCATCTTATCCATCATGCGACTTACATCAGCATCGCTATCCTTCCAATACTGGAAAGCAACCCAGTCATAACCAACTTCACCATAGAACATGAAGTTCTTGTTTTCACCAACGAAAACTTCACCCATCATGCTCGGCTGGAGAACAGCGGTAAAAGCATACTGTTCAACCGGATCATCATAGTTTCTGTAAGAGAAGATTGCAGCGCCGCCAATAAGGATACGGGCATTTTCGTTTTCAAGAACAGAGAGACCACCGCGGATGTACGGAGAAACGTCCCAGAAAGAAGCTGGGTCGTTAGCCTTCTGGACATCGCCGTCAATTTCAGTTTCATTGTTGAAGCTGACGAATCTTGCACCGAGAGTCCAGGTGAAGTTCTTTGCCGTCGGAGCGTTGGTCAAGCTAAGGCCAACGGTAAGGCTATCAAAGCGGTCCTTGGTTTCAATGCCATTGTCCGGGTCATTGTGGGTCTGCGTCTTCGTGGTAACCCAGTCCACATTTGCAGCGACGTTCATGCCCAAGAAGCCCTTGGCAATTGCAGCAGCCCAGTCATCGCCACCGTAGGTCTTGCTCACAACGCCAGCATCATTGCTGACTCTGTCGCGGCCAAGACCGGCTCTGATGTAGAAGCCGAAGCCCGGAACAGCGTAACCGAGAGTGAGACGGCCAAGCTGTTCGTCATTTGCATGAGGAGCCTTAGAAATATCAAAGGCCGTGAAGAAAGAACCGAGAGAGACAATGCCAAGCTTGTTAACCGGTTCAATGTAGAAGAACTTGCGGTTTGCAAACAAGTTCGGGAAGTCGAGCAAGAGGTCCGTGTTGTTAGCGGCGGCCATGTTGCTGTTTCTGTTATAGGACTTGCCATGCAAGATAGCATTGAACTGAGTTCTTCTAGATTCCTTCGGAATATCCGGCTTCACAAACGGAACCGGAGACGTGAGGCTTTCAGAAGCAGCAGCCTGTTCTTCCTGCTGCTGGAGCTGCTGTTCGCTATAGGACGGAGCCGTTGTAGCAGATTCAGAAGCTTCCTGTGCAAATGCGACACCGAAGCTAACGAGGCCAATGCCAAACATCGTTTTTAAATTCATAGTTTTTCCTTGTAATAAGATTTTTTGAATTGTGTGATAAAAATATAATTAATTCTAGTTATCAGTCTTTAACCAATGTTGCTAGAAGAAAGATTTTTACCACTATCCTAAATTCTCAGGATTCAAGCACTTAAGTTCATCGACTACAAAAAGTCCGTCCTTGCGGATAAGCTTGTCATCAAACCAAATTTCGCCACCACCGTATTCCGGACGCATGATCAAAACCAGGTCCCAATGGATGGCAGACTTGTTCCCGTTCGGGGCATCTTCGTAGCACATGCCCGGCGTAAAGTGGATGGAACCCGCAATTTTTTCGTCAAACAGAATATCGCACATCGGAGAAAGCACAAACGGATTGAAGCCAATAGCAAACTCGCCTACGTAGCGAGCGCCTTCGTCCGTATCAAAGATGGCGTTCAGGCTCTTGTTGTCGCCAGTTTCGCAGGTCGCTTCGACAATCTTACCCTGCTTGAAGACGAGACGGATATTGCTGAACTGCTTACCTTCGTAAAGCGTCGGCGTGTTGTAATGGATGACGCCTTCGATACTCCCCTGCACTGGCGCCGTATAGACTTCGCCATCGGGAATGTTCATGTTGCCGCAGCATGGCACCGCCGGAATGTCCTTGATGCTGAACGTGATGTCCGTATCCTGCGCCACAAGACGCACCTTGTCCGTCCTGTTCATGAGGTCGACCAGAGCCTGGGCGGCGCGCTGCATCTTCGGATAATCGGCAAGGCAAGCCTTGAAGTAGAAGTCTTCGAACGCTTCCGTGCTCATCTTTGCGCCCTGGGCCATGGACGGGTTCGGCCAGCGGAGCACGCACCAGCGAGTGTTGTTCACGCGATAGTTGAGCACGTCCTGCGTGATGGTCCTGTAGGCAAGCATCTTCTTGTCATCGATGTCGCAATTTTCCATCGCATTGTTCATCGCGCGGATAGAGAGGTAAGCCTGCATCTGCTTCATCTCGTTCATCGCAAGGTCCGCAGAGAGCTTCATCTGTTCTTCGGAGGCGCTACGGATAACTTCACGACGCACACGGCTATTGTAATTGTGGACAAATGTGTTACCGTCAACTTTGGCAACAGCCTTGATGAGTTCTGTCGAGAGCTCGTCCGGCGTATCGGTCGTTTCGATTAAAATATTTTCGCCCGCCTTGAGAGCTATGGCGTTGTTGATCAAATTTTCTGCAAGTTGCGTAATGCGAGGATCTTTCATTCTTTACCCCATAAATTAAAATCACCGAAAGTCGGCGACAAGAATCGCCGACTTAAATTTAAAAATCTATTTGTCTTTATTCTACTCCAAATGCCATTCCATTACTCCGTAAAGGTAAACGGAATCGTCACTGTCGTATTTCCAGATTTGACCTTGCCAAACATCCATCCACTTACAGCCTTCTTGACTTCGCTATCGAATTCGGCATATCCCGTCGTAGAACCCACCACAGCCATGCTGATGATTTCGCCTCCCGGCGCAATAGTGAACTTCAATGTGACCTTGCCTTGGAAACCAGGTTTCTTTTTCAAGAACTTGTTGTAAATATGGCGGAGGCCAGGTGTACGCTGACGCACGATTTTCATGATATCGGACGCCGAGCGAGATCCCCCAGCAGAGCCCATATCGATTTCATTCGGCTTTGGAGTTTTGATATTACCCTTCAATCCCGATGTTGCAAGGCGACCTGCAGAACCTCCCATCAAGCCTCCAAACAGATCGGAAATTCCACCCGTTCCACCAGACGCAAAACCGTCATTGTAACCGGCATTCACCGGACCGCGACGTTCGCCAAGTCTCGCTGTACCATGTGTTTTGAGACCATTTACACGAGTGATTACTTTGTCGATATCTTTAGCGAGCGTCACCTTAGCGTTATCAAACGCACTTGCCGATGGATTGTTTTTTAACGCCGTCAAAATCTTAAGCACACCACGTTCGAGAGCGGCCTTGGGATTACCTTTTCCCTTTGGTTTTCCACCGCCACCCGGTTTCTTACGATAGATGTTTGGATTCTTTGGCGGACGCTTTTTTTCTACTTTCTTATCCTCCTTTTTTATGGGATCGTTCATGGTGATTTTTGTGACGATTTCAGTATCTGACTTTGTGTCAAACATGATCTCATCAATCATCTGTTCATACGTCGTTGCCCAGAAGCCAAGCATCAACGCGACAACAAGCGATGCACTGGCAATGCGCACCATCTTCTTGTCGGAATCTGGCATCAAGGATGCGATGAACGCGTCTTGAGTTTGTTTTGTCGTTTTCATGATTTTATCCTCCCTTTTCAGGAAATTGGATGTTTTTGTTTTTTTGGTATCAGCAAACCAACTACCCCGTGAGCGGAGTATCAATTTGCCGAATGGCAATACTTCGGAATAAGGCTACCCGAACAAGCCTTTATTGCGAAGTTTCACGCGATTACATACAATGTCAGAAAAACTTTATTACAAAGTAAGGTATTTACTTAAACAACCCACATCCTTACCACACCCATAAAGTACCAATAAAAAAATCGCAAAAACCACTCCAAAACAGTAAAGAAAATTTCATACGAAAGATTGTAAACTCAGATAAAATAAGGCTTTGCGCGTAGTTATTGGGTTCGCTCGCATTTTTCGATTTTTTCTCGGCCCTAGATTTTTACAAAACTTAGACCAGTATAATTTATTCCAATTTGGAATTAAATTTGCAAAACACCCCCTATATTTGCGCTTTTTTACCGAACGAGGACCCATTTTTAAAAGACTTACCTATATTTCCATTATCATGAAACTTTTAGCTACTCCTCCTGACTTAAATAAGATTGCTCGCCCGAACTGGATTGAAATCAACCTAGACGCTCTCTGCAACAACATTCAATTTATCAGAAGCCAAATTCCGGCTTCTACAAAAATTTTGCTCCCCGTCAAGGCCGACTCTTACGGCCACGGAAGCCTCGCCTGCTCTTTTGCTGCCAAGTTCGGTGGCGCCGACTACCTCGGTGTCGCCCACATCAGCGAAGGCATGTTGCTTCGCCAGTACGGCATGGACTTGCCGATTCTCGTGCTTGGTCCTTGCACACCGTCTGACTTTGCGTACTTTGTTGAATACCAGCTCACGGCAGCCATTACCGACATCCGCACTGCAATGGCCTTTGACCAGTTCCTTGGTGAAACTGGTACAGAATGCAAGGCTCATCTCGCTATTGACACTGGCATGAACCGCTACGGCTTTGATGCCGAAGACTTTAACAACATCCGCGCAGCACTTTCTCTCAAGCACCTCAAGTTCGAAGGCATGTTCACGCATCTCGCTACAGCCGACATGCCGGGGAATCCCAAGACCGAAGTGCAAATTCAGCGGTTCTCTCGCCTTGTCGACGTTCTTGAAGCTGAAGGTCTTCGCCCGGAAATTTGCCATTGCTCCAGTTCTGCAGGCACGCTCACGCACCCCGAAAGCCACTTCGACATGGTGCGTCCGGGCCTTGCGCTCTATGGTTACAACTGCATGGGGGCAGCTCCTTCCCCATGGCCCATCAAGCCTGTCATGAAGATTAAATCTACCATCCGCCACGTGCACGACGTGAAGCCTGGCGAAACGGTGAGCTACGGTGGTTACTGGGCTGCTCAACAGCTTACACGCATTGCAACCATCGCAATCGGTTATGGTGATGGTTATCTCCGTGGCGAATACAACAAGGGATTCGTCTTTATCCGCGGACAGCTCTGCCCGATTCTCGGACGCGTTTGCATGGATGCGACGATGGTCGACGTAAGCCACATTCCTGATGTGCAAGTTGGTGAAACTGTTGATGTTGTCAATGGTGAACTCGACTTCCGCATCTCGATGGAAAGCGTTGCCGACGAGCATCACACGATTCCATACGAACTAACAAGCCGTGTGGCTCGCCGTTTGTACCGCAAGTACTATTGGAAGAACCGCCTTGTACGTTGGGATTACCTCAAGGAAGAATTCGGTGTACAAGAATACAAGGAATACCCCTTGCGCTAGGAGAAATACCGCATGGTATGAAGTTTGATGACACGAAATTCACAAAGATAAGCCACCGGAATGTCTGGGGCGAATGGACCTTTATCTTCGAAGGATCCAAACTTTGTGGCCTAAAATTTCGGGAAACTTCAGACGAAATAAAAGCGACTCCGAGCAACGTGCAGGCATGTGCCTACGCAAGCCCCGACATGGAAACTGAATTAAATAACCGCGTTCGCAGCGCCTACCGCAAGGCAGTGAGCGAACTTAATTTGTACCTCGCAGGCAAAATCTGCGAGTTTTCTATACCCATAAAAATCTACGGGACAGACTTCCAGAAAAAAGTTCTTGAGGTCACACGACAAATTCCTTACGGCAAAACTTGGACTTACAAACAAGTTGCACAAGCCGTAAACCATCCGCAAGCTGTTCGTGCCGTCGGGAATGTATTGCATAGGAATCCGATTCAAGTCGTCATCCCCTGCCATCGCGTAATTGACAGCCGCGGTCGCCTGAGTGGCTACGCACTTGGCGTCGGATTAAAAAGAAGGCTCCTCTGCATGGAGGGAGCCATTCCGAATGAACTAATGCTGGAATAACGTTTTTATACAAAATTACAAACTTCCGTTTTTTTTACTTACATTATAAAAATTTGCTAGTCAAATCAATATTTTATTTTAAATTCACTGTTTAAAAGAATAACTATGAATTTCTGAGGAGCAAATTTTGAAATCAAGATTTTTCACCTATTGTATTGTTGCCGCAAGCCTCTTATCTGCCTGCGGAGATGATTCTTCCACAAGCCCAAGTACAAATACTGGCGATGCAAATGTTTCAAGTTCATCGGTCTCTAAAGAACCCACATCATCTGCAAAAGAAAACAATGAATCAAGCACAAACTCTAGCAGTTCAATTGAAGTTTCTAGCAGTTCAGCAGAAAACAACTCTAACGAAAAAAGTTCATCAAGTAATGCAGATGTCAAAGGTTCCCCTGCAAATTACAATCCAGAAACGGGAATTTTGACGGACGAACGCGATGGAGAAGTTTATAAGACCGCAAAAATCGGCGATCAAATTTGGATGGCTGAGAATCTTAACTTTGACATCAAAGATTACAAAAACACCATAATAACCGACCTTGATGAATTAATGGGAGAAAACAACGGATACAAGAATGAAACCAGATGTCCCAAAAGCAGCACAGAAGATGATTGCAATCAATACGGAAGACTTTACACTCAAATAGGTTTTCTATTATCATTAAATGACAAGCGTGTCTATAAAGCATACCCATCGGTAGACGAATCGCTTCGTCCTTATCAAGGAGTTTGTCCTACAGGATGGCACATTCCAAGCTTGGATGAATGGCAAACCCTATTTGACAACGCTTATTTGAATGAGCTTATATCCGTTGAAGATGGCGGGGACAATAAATCAGGATTTAATGTCAAACTTATTGGCTTCGCTCATAAAGAATCAAATGTTGTTTACGAAAAATCACCTAATTACAATAACGAAATGACATCATTTGCAACCGTAGACGATGCGAATGCCGAAAAATTTACGGCTATTTGGGTCAAAAAAAATAACGCAAACACACTTACCGCCGATAAAAAGCTTCATTATGCAGTCCGTTGCCTAATGAACTAACTATCAAAAACAATTTTTATCCAAAGAGCCTCCCGCAGGGCTCTTTTTCCTTTAATATCTCTTGTTTTCTCGAAAAGAGTTTGTTAAATCAAGCACATCCGTTCTTGATAACGCAAATTGTTTTCAAGAACTTTTTTGCTAGATCGTTTTCTATATCCTTTGCTATATGAGATTGCGTACCAGTTCGCTTTAAATAACTGGCTCCACAAAACAGATGGAAAACGAAAATAAGGTTATCAAACGAAAACACGAGATTGACACTTTCCTGACTCAGGTCAATCTTGATACGCTTATGCGTATTCCCGATTCGTATTCGGAAGTTGATGACACTGGAGAAGCGGACCTCGCGTTTCGTGTGAACGTCTCGACGGGCGCCCCGATTCTCGTCGGAATTCTGCTAGAACACAAGTCCGGACGTGATCCTGTGATTTTTGACCAAATCTCTAAATA
>NZ_OCMS01000003.1:300000-564288 GCF_900215325.1 Fibrobacter sp. UWB16
GGCGCGTGAAATTCCAGGAATTCTTGTCGTAGTAGATGGTGATGGAATTGCCCTGGTAAAGGATGATGTCGCCTGCGTCGGTGTCGATTTGCTTGTCGTTGCGCGGAAAACTGCGCGGCAGGTCGGCCACCTTCTCGAAACTGCCGTAGTCGTGCATGTCGAGCGTGAGGTCGCCCTGCGCGAGAAATTCGGCGAAGGCCTTGGCCGAGGAATTTTCTTCGAGCGTTGCCGTGAAGGTGGTGTCGTTCACATGGATTTTGAGTTTCACGGGAGCCTCCCCCACTTTTAATGAAGAACCGGCCGATGAACTTGCTGGCACTGCGCCGGGCGTTTTACTGGCGGACGATCTTGGCGTCTGGGTTTCGGGTTGCGTCGAATGACTCGCCGCATCGCTGCAGGCTACCAGAAAGAATAACGCTATAAGGATAAAGTTTCGCATACTCACAATATAAATAATTGCACACGCAATTCAAAATACTTATTTGCTATGACTCACTATGCCTTTTGCGCATAGTGGAATGGAGGTCACAAGTGGGGATGCGGACGAATAGTTGGACACAACTAGAGGACGCATCATGCATTTTACCGAAGATCAAATCGCCAAGGCTTTAGAAACATTTCATGATTTAAAGTCGGCAACAAAGGTCGTTCGAAAACTCGGATATCCATCGACAAAACAGTTGTACAAGTGGATAAAAAAGGAAGGCCAACCGCATCAGGAAAGAAAACACCATAGGATTATAAACACTCCAGAACATCCGCCACACGCTCCTTTCAATGTTAAGCTAGAGGCCATCCGCAGATGCTACGAAATGGGCGAACCTATGATTTCTGTCGCCAAAGATATTGGATATACGTACGCAAGTATCTATTATTGGTATCAGGACTATAAAAAATAAGGACTTATGGGACTGCAGAACAAACCAAGACCAACGAAGCGGAAACTGGAGAAGGAAAAGGATCTTTCTTCCGAAGACGCGAAGGCGCTGAACGAGAAAATCCGAAGTCTCCAGCTAGAAGTTGACATATTGAAGGAGACGCTGAACATAATAAAAAAAGACCCAGGCGTTGACTTGTCTGCCCTTCGCAACAGGGAAAAAACACAGCTTGTCAACGCCTTACGCAACCGCTACAAATTAAGGGATATCCTACTTGCATTGGGAATGTCCCGAAGCGTCTATTACTACAACGTAAAACACCTGAATGACCGGAACAATAAGGACCTTCAGTTGCTAAAAGAACTTGTCCCAATATTCGACGAGTCCAACAAAACTTACGGCTACAGAAGAATCCACAGTGAACTTTCAAAGACCGGAAAGAAAGTTTCCGAGAAGGTTGTCAGACGCGCAATGAAACTTGGCAACCTCATCGTCTACAAACCCAAGAAACTGAAATATAGTTCGTATAAAGGCGAGATCACACCCGCCGTTCCCAATATTCTCAATCGCAATTTTCACGCCGATGCACCCAATCAAAAATGGCTGACGGACATAACGGAATTTCCTCTACACGACGGCAAAGTGTACCTATCACCGATTATCGACTGCTTCGACGGAGCGCCAGTATGTTGGACAATCGGAGAGTCACCTGATGCGACCCTTGTCGACGAGATGCTGGATAAGGCCGTTGCGACACTCCATGAGGGTGAAACCCCGATAATCCATACGGACAGAGGAAGTCATTACAGGTGGCCCGGATGGATCGAGAGAATGAAAAAGTATGGCTTGACACGATCCATGTCAAGAAAGGGCTACACGCCCGACAACGCCGCGTGTGAAGGCTTTTTCGGTATACTCAAGAACGAGTTTTTCTACAGCAGGAACTGGGGAAAAGTTGACAAGGAAGAGTTCAAAGTTGAGCTTGAAAAATATTTGGAATGGTTTTGCACGAAACGGATAAAGGTCAGACTCAATGGAATGAGTCCAATGGATTACCGGAAACTATATTTGGACAAACAACCTATCTAAATTATTGTCCGCATCTCCAGTTGTGACCTCCAAACTTAATCAAATAATCGTCGCGGTTAGATGGCTTTTGCTTACTTCAAGTTCGTCTTGAAGAATTCGTTCAGCTTTTCGAAGGGGATTTTTTCCAGGTTGTCGTAGAGGTCCACGTGGGAGGCTCCGGGGATAACGAGGAGTTCCTTGTTGCCGACGGTCTTGCTCCAGTTCTTGGTGGCGTCGAGTTTTGCGGGGACGTTCGCCTTCTTACCGGTCATCTTTTCGAATGCGCCTTCGCCGAAGTAGCGGCTGTGCGCCTTTTCGCCGTGGATGATGAGCACCGGGTTGCGGATTTCGTCGGCGTATGCGAGGAGCTTCGTGTTCATGAGCGAGGTGCCTGCGGAGGCGGCCCAGCCCTTGTTGCTGTTGAGGGAACGCTTGTGGTAGCCGCGCGGGGTCTTGTAGTAGGCGTAGTAATCCTTGACAAAGTAAGGTGCGTCGTCCGGGAGCGGGTCAATAACACCACCGGCCAGGTCGTACGTGCCGTTCTTAAAGTCCTTGGTGCGCTGGGCCATCAGAGCCTTGCGGGCTTCGTTACGGGCGTCGGCGTTGTTTGCAGAATCGAAGTAGCCGTTCGCGGTTACGCGGCTCATGTCGTACATGGTCGAGGCGACCGTCGCCTTTACGCGGGTATCGATGCCGGCAGCGTTAATCGCCATGCCGCCCCAGCCGCAAATGCCGATGATGCCGATGCGTTCCGGGTCAACATTGTCGCGGGTTGAGAGAAAGTCCACGGACGCCATGAAGTCTTCGGTGTTGATGTCCGGACTGTTCATGTAGCGCGGCTCGCCGCCCGATTCGCCGGTAAAGCTCGGGTCGAAAGCGATGGTCAGGAATCCGCGTTCCGCCATCTGCTGGGCGTAAAGGCCGCTGGACTGTTCCTTGACGGCTCCGAACGGGCCAGAGACCGCGATCGCGGGAAACTTGCCGTTCACCTTGAGGCTTGTGTCCTTGGGCACGAACATGTCGGCGGCGAGTTCAATGCCAAAGTGGTTCTTGAAAGTGACCTTGGAATGTTCGACCTTGTCGCTCTTGGGGAATACCTTGTCCCATTCGGCGGTGAGCGTGAGCTTGTTCATATTTTCGTCCTTTGTCTGTTGTGCTGCGGAGGCTGTTTCTGTTGCCTGCTTTGTTGTCGACAAGGTCCCTGAGCTTGTCGAAGGGGCTTTTTCGGGGGAGCATGCCATCAGGGTGCATGCGGAAACCACGGCGAACGCCGCTTTTAAGAATCTGGATTTCATGATTTATCTCCTTATTGTTAAACCTTTTTTCCCATGGCGAACGCTTTTTTCAGGAGCGCGGAATTCTTCTTGACATCGCCCGCGCTTTCGGCACCTGTGGCGCAGAGAGCGCCCTTGAGCTTCACGCCATCAAAGCAGGCGATCCACCCGCCAATGCCGCGCTTCGCGATGTTCATGGCCTTCGCGTCGGTGTCGGCAGCAGACGTGAGCAGGTAAATCTCGCGGAACTTGTAATCGCTAGAGTACAGGGAATTCGCGCGGTCGAGCATCGTCTTGAGCTGGCCGCTCATTTCGTAATAGTAAATCGGCGTCGCGAATACGATGACATCAGCCGATTCCATCTTCTCGGTGATGGCGGGAGCGTCGTCCTTGATGACGCACTTGCCCTTCTTCTGGCAAGCGAGGCAGCCCATGCAGAAACCGATCTTCTTGCCGCGCAGCGACTCGAATTCCACCTTGTTGCCCGCCTCGGCGGCACCCTTCGCGAACTCCTGCGCCAAGGTTTCGGAGTTGCTCCCCTTGCGCAAGCTGCTGGACAAGACCAATACTTTTTTCATAGGTTCCTCTCGGTTGAAGTCTTTACATGCTCAAATATACCTTCATTTTTCAGATATTGCAAATACTTTGCTATCATAACTAGATATGCTTATTAGGCATAGATTTAGGGCGGAAAATTCGCAATACGACGCATACTTCGTTGAATTTTACTTGCAATTATTCTTAAAATTTTGTATTTTAGGAAAGGAGGTTCCCCATGCCCTGTATTTTGCCAGTTTCTGATTTGCGCAATTATAACGAAGTTCTTCAGAACGTGACCGAAGATTCTCCAGTCTTTTTGACCAAGAACGGTCGCGGTTGTTACGTTGTAATAGACATCAAGGAATACGAACGCATGGTCGCCGAACTGAAGTTACAGAAGGCTCTTGTCGAAGGCGAACGCTCCGCCGAACAGGGACGATGGCTTTCCGCCGCTGATGTGCGGAAAAAATACGAGGTCTAGATGCCCTCCATCGTATTTTCGCCAAAAGCCGTCGAAGATTTAGACGGCATCAAAGCTTATATCGAAACCGAGCTGGGAAGTCCCAAGGCGGCGAACGAAAAACTCATTGAAATTCTTGATGCCATTGACAACTTAGCCGTCTTCCCCGAGATCGGCCCTTCGTCAAGAGGTAAGGTAAATAGCTTGACGAAGTATCGTTGCCTTTCTGTCAGCGGGTATTTGGTCTTTTACCGGAACGAACGTGATAAAGTTTTTGTCATTCGAATTTTGAATAGCCGGATGGACTATCTGAGGATTTTGGGATTGTAATCAGTTATTCCTTTTGGGCATTGTTTTTGCGATTTCATACCCGCGGGGCTTGAATTTTATTAGCTTTCGGGTATGGAACTTCGAGTTTTACGGTATTTTCTGGAGGCGGCGCGGTTGGGGAATGTCTCGCGCGCGGCGGATAATCTTTGCGTGACGCAGCCGACGGTGAGTCGCCAGCTCAAGGAGCTGGAGGAGGAACTGGGCGAGAAGCTTTTCGAGCGCACGAACTACGCGATTCGGCTGACGCCTGCGGGGGAACTCTTGCGGGAGCGTGCGGAGGATATCCTTTCGATGGCGGACAGGACGGTACAGGATTTCAAGTCGCTGAAGGAAGACGAGGTGGTGGGTGAAATCGCCATTGCCTGCGCGGAATCGCGGAACGTGAATTTTCTTTCGAAGTGCATCGCGATTCTCCGGGACGACTATCCGAAGATTAAGTACAACTTATATTCAGGCGACAGCGAGCGCGCCCTGGAAAAGTTGGACAAGGGCATTTTCGATTTCGCGGTGGTTGTAGACAACGTCGATTTGGAAAAGTACAACTGCCTTGCGGTGCGTTCGGTGGACCGCTGGGGCGTGGTGATGCGTCGCGACGACCCTTTGGCCAAGCGGGATTTCATCGAGCCGAAGGACTTGCTCGACAAGCCGCTGATGGCATCGCGCCAGGCGATGGTGGCGGATTTGCCGAAATGGTTCGGCGACGATATTTCGAAGCTGAACGTGATTGTGGGGCTGGATCTTTCGTACAACGGTTCGGTGCTTGCCAAAGAGGGCTCGGGCTACCTGCTCACTTTCGACGGCCTGGTGGATACGAGCCGCAGTTCGCGCTTGTGTTTCAGGCCGCTCATGCCCGAGCTCACCACCAACATGTACATCATTTGGCGGCGGGGCCAGCAGTTCACGCGGGCGGGCGAACTTTTCCTCGACACGCTCCGGCACGTGCTGGGGGAATAGAAAAGATTAGAGGACTATTCTCATGCTTAAAATTGAAGAATATAGTACAAAGTATATCAGCGATGCGGTTGAAATCTGGAACGATATCGTCGAAGACGGTGTCGCGTTTCCGCAAATGGATTTGCTGAATTCGCAGACGGGAGACGAGTTTTTCAAGTCTCAGTCGTTTACGGGCATCGCTATCGATGCGGACTCCGGCGAAGTGGTCGGGCTGTACATTCTCCACCCGAACAATGTCGGGCGCTGCGGGCATATTTCGAATGCAAGCTACGCCGTCAAGAAAAACAAGCGCGGCCAGCACATCGGTGAATTTCTCGTAAAGGATTGCCTCGCGAAGGCCAAGGAAATCGGCTTCAGAATTTTGCAGTTTAATGCGGTTGTCGCGACAAATACGTCTGCGCTCAAACTCTACAAGAAGCTCGGATTTACGCAGCTCGGCGTGATTCCCAAAGGCTTCTTGCTCAAGGACGGGAACTACGAGGACATCATCCCGCACTATATTGAACTGTAGTGATTTTTTTTGCAAAAAAAGAGCGCTTTTGGATAGGTCTATTGACTTTCTAAAATAAAATTTTTATATTAACTCTTGAGTAAATAACTTTAGAGTTAATAACTTTGGAGTAAATAAGATGTTTGTCGGACGTAAAAGAGAATTAAAGCTTCTTGAAGATCTTTATCAGTCTAAGAAATTTGAAATGCTAATCATGCATGGTCGTAGGCGCGTGGGCAAGAGTTTTCTTTTGGCTCACTTTGCCTCGCTTCATGAAAAGGATACTGTGTTCTTTACTGCTGACAAAGGGAGCGAAGCTAATAATGTTCGTAATTTTTGTACGGAATTGAAGCGGGTCTTAAATGCTGGCGATTTTTTGAATTCACTTGAGACTTGGCAAGAGGTCTACTCGTTCATCGATGGAGCCGCTTTTTCTAAACGTGTGAATATCATTATTGACGAATTTACTTATTTGTACAATTCAAATCCTGCATACGATTCGGGACTGCAGAATGCGATTGACCGAATTCTGAAAAAAAAGAACATTTTTTTAATTTTGTGCGGTTCTGAAGTTTCTGTTATTGAGAACTTGTTTGATGATTCGACCAAACCTTTATATGGTCGCAAGACTGCCGATTTGAAATTGCAACCATTTTCATATAAAGAATCTAAAGAATTTTTCCCCAAATATAGTGACGAAGAAGTCCTAACGGTTTATTCAATTCTTGGCGGTATTCCTCTATACCTTTCTCTTTTTGACGATTCCGTTTCTATTCGCGAGAACGTCATCAAAAATTGCCTTTCTACAACGGGCTACTTATACAATGAAATTGATACGTTGCTTCGCATGGAACTCAAAGAAACGCTTTTTTATAAGAATATTCTGCTTGCTATCAATTCTGGTGCTTCGGCGCTTAATGATATAAAGATGAAGGTTGGAGAAGATGGGGCGAAGATTGCAAAATACCTGAACGTCCTTCAAAATTTGGGATTTATCAAAACAGAAATCCCTGTTGGCGAAAAAGGCAAGGCTCGCAATACGCTTTATTCCATTGACGATAACTACTTTGCTTTTTATTTCAGGTTTATTTATAAACATTTGAATATGTTGAATGGGCTTATTTCACCTGAAATTTATTACGATAGAGAGTTTACAACTGAAAGCTTAAATGGATATATTGGGCATCGATTTGAAAGAGTGTGCTCGCAGTTTATTATGGAAAAATCCTATAATGGCGAGCTTCCGTTCTTTGCTGAACAAGTTGGACGCTGGTGGGGTAATAACCCTCTTGCGAAACGTCAAGAGGAAATAGACATTGTTGCCCAAGATGAGAATAATGCCATTCTTTGCGAATGTAAATACACTGAAAAGGCGTTTGATGAGACTGAACTTTCTGACTTGCAGGCGTGCGCACCGTGTATTAAACGCGACAATTTGTATTTTTGGATTTTTTCCAGAAAGGGTGTTACTGCTGGAGTCAAGAAGAAAATAAAAAATCTGGGCAATTACAAGGTTATTTCGATAAAAGAATTGTTTGCTTGATTTTAAAGTGCGCTGTCTAGTGCCATCATGAGTGTGAAGCCGACGGCGAAGAGGATAGTGCCTGCGTCAAAGTGGTCGCCTTCGCTCACTTCGGGGAGCATTTCTTCAACGACAACGTAAATCATTGCGCCTGCCGCGAACGAGAGCAGGTAGGGCATAAACGGCGAAAGGATTTCGGCGGCGATTAAGGTAATCAAGGCACCGATGGGTTCGACGGCTCCGGAGAGCGCTCCGAGTGCGAATGCTTTTTTGCGCGAAGCGCCTTCGGCTTTTAGCGGGAGAGAAACGACTGCTCCTTCAGGGAAGTTTTGTATCGCGATGCCGATGGAAAGAGCGAATGCGGCCGAGAGTGTGATGGCGACGTTTCCGGAAAGCCACCCTGCGAAAACGATGCCAACGGCCATGCCTTCGGGCAAGTTGTGAAGTGTTACGGCGAGCGTGAGCATCGTAGTGCGTTTGAGTTTTGCTCTCGGACCTTCGGGCGTTTTGCTGCCCAAATGCAAATGCGGTGTGATTTTATCCAAAATATATAAGAATAAAATACCAGCCCAAAACCCAACTGCGGCGGGTGCAAATGATAATTTACCCAAATGCTCGCTGGCGCTGATGGCCGGGAGGAGCAGACTCCAGATGGATGCCGCTACCATGACGCCAGCCGCAAATGCTAAAAGTCCGCGCTTTAAATTTTGCTTCATTTGCCCGCGGATAAAGAATACGCAGGCTGCGCCGAGAACCGTCCCTAAAAACGGGATGGTGAGACCTTGAATAATGGGTAAAATGGGTTGAGTCATACGAAAAAAGATAGTATTAAAACTTGACAATTTCAAAAAACGCGCTGGAGTTTTGAAGGTCTAATTGGAGTAGCGTGAACGATTGCATTTTTGTATCGTAGATGCATGAATAAGTTAAAGTCTTTTGTTGTCGCGGCCTCTGCCGTATTGCTTTTTACAACTTCTGCAAATGCGCGCCTTGCTGCCTGCAAGGAAAAGAAGCGGGACGAAGCTTACAGTAAGCAACTCTCGGCAGCTACGTTGCAGACTATCATTGATAACGCTTTGCCGCAGAAGGCTGTGGACCCGGAACTTGGCGAACCTTATCAGGTCTACCCGATTGACGTAAAACCGTATGATAAGGTTTTCCATGCAACGCTGATTGAATATCCTTACGGAAGTTCTCCGCGTGCGTTGACGCATGAACCGAATTCGCGTGGAATTATCTTGTACGTGCATGGCTACAATGATTACTTCTTCCAGGAAGAGCTTGCGGAAAAATCGGATTCCGCGGGTTTTGCGTTCTTTGCGATAGACTTGCATTACAATGGTCGTTCGTATAGTGAAGGCGAGCCGCGCTCGGATATGCGTAGCGTCAAAGAATACTATGCTGAATTGGATGCAGCTATTGCGCTTAGCAAGAGTATTGCTGCGAAAGGCTCAAATGCAAAATTGCCATTTGTCATTCTCGGCCATTCGCAGGGTGGGCTGATTACGCCGAATTACCTGAATGAACGCAATAGCGAAGATTTTGCGGCTCTCGTTTTGAATAGCCCGTTCCTAGATTATAAAAATAGCTGGTTTGTCCGCAATGTGGCTTTCCCTGTGTTCTCGGATATTGCGCTGTTGTTGCCCGATGCACCCGCTCCGAAACAGGAAGCCCCTAAGTACAACATATCTCTTTTGAAAAGTGAAAAGGGCGAGTGGGAATTCAATCGTGAATTGAAAAGCGATGAATGGCCACAACAGTATTTTGGATACCTCCGTGCGACAACTCGCGGCATCAAGTGGATCCATGCGGGAATGAAGATTAAGGCTCCGATTCTCATGATGCGTAGCGGCTGCACGGTGAATACGGTCAAGTGGGATGAAGACTACATGCGCTGCGACTGCATGCTCGATGTGAATCTCCTCGAAAAGTGGGCTCCGAAATTGGGTAACGATGTCACGACCGTAACGATTGAGGACGGCATGCACGACTTGTTCCTTTCGCGCAAGGATGTCCGCGATAAAGCATACCGCACGATGTTTGAATTCTTGGATGGTGCCATTTTGCGGAAGCAAATTGTCGTTGCGCAGAACTTTTAATTATTAGATTTTGTTTTAATCGGTTAGCGCACTTTCCTTGTCATGAGGGGAGTGCGTTTTTTAGGAGAAAAATATGAGTAAGAACATTTGGGATATCTTTGCGCCGGTTTATGAATTTGCGATGCAACTTCGTTGCGGTTTATGGACAACGCTTTTGATGTGGTCGTGATTGCGAATGCTCTCCACATTATCCCGGAGCCCTCGAAGGCGCTTGCGGAAATCCGCCGCGTCTTGAAAGATGACGGTATACTCATTGCACCGAACTTTATATTCCCTGCTGACGGCAAAAGAAACTTGTGGCAAAAGCTTTTGAGTCTTGTCGGTGTCCGCTTTGCGCACGAATGGACGGAAGACGAATACAAGTCTTTTTTGAAAGGAAATGGCTGGACGATAACGGAAAATTGCGTTATTAAAGTGCGGATTGATTTAGCGTATGTGGAATGCAGGAAATAAAGATTATTTCGCTTCTATAAATTCATATCTTGTGATTCTTCTTGACATCGGAAAGGACCATCGCTGCAGGGCGGGTGCGACCTTTCAGCATGTCATTGTATCCTTTTTCGAGTTCCGTGTCGAGGCGCTCTTTTGACCATTTAGCGGCATTTTCGGGAGCTTTAGGCAGCTTCACATCGAAGGGAATTCCCTGTTGCAGAATAATCTGCTTATAGAACATGTTGATAGCGCTGGAAACGGATATACCGAGAGTTTCTAGGATGTTTTCAGCTTGTTCTTTGACATCGGGCTCTATGCGGGCGTATAAATTTGCGGTTTTGTTCATGTTATTTAATATACATATTTGTCCGTACAAAAGCAATACATTTGAGTGGGGCGCTGAACAAAAATGGAGATTCCCGCTCGGAGGCGGGAATGACAAGAATATGTTAAGAAAATTGCCCCGGACTTCTCCGGGGCAATTTAGTAGGTGGTTATTGAATGAGTTCTAATTTACTTCTTGGAGCTTGAGCATTTTGCCGAAGAGGCCACCTTTCGCTTTGAGTTCTGCGGGGGAGCCGGTTTCGATAACTTGACCGTTTTGCAGGACCACCACCTTGTCGGCATTGGCGATGGTGCGCATGCGGTGGGCGATGATGATGACGGTCTTGTTCTGCACAAGTTCCGAAATGCTCTGCTGAATCTTGGATTCGTTTTCGACGTCGAGGCTTGCGGTGGCTTCGTCAAGGAGCACGATGGGGGCGTCCTTGAGAATGGCGCGGGCGATGGAGATTCGCTGGCGTTCGCCGCCGGAGAGTGTATCGCCGTTTTCGCCGATGACGGTGTCATAGCCTTGCGGGAGCTTTTGGACAAAGTCGTCGCAGTTTGCAAGTTTTGCGGCTCGCAGAATTTCTTCGTCGGTGGCGTCGCGCTTACCGATGCGAATGTTGTCGCGGATGGAGGTGTTGAACAGCACGACATCTTGGAAGACGATGGAGAAGTTCTTGAGGAGCGTTTCGGGATCGATTCTCGAGATGTCCTGGCCGCCGAGCGTGATGGTGCCACCTTGAATGTCCCAGAAACGGGCGGCGAGCTTTGCAGCGGTTGTCTTTCCGCTGCCAGACGGGCCCACGAGTGCGGTGATCTCGCCTTGCTTGGCGGTGAACGAAGCCTTCTTCAAAACTTGCTTTTCTTCGTTGTAGTAGAAATCGACGTTCTTGAATTCGATGTCATAATCGGCGGGTTCGAACTTTGTGGAACCGCGCTGGACTTCCATATCGTCCATTTCCTTGAATCGCTTGAGGCGGACATCCAAGAAGAAAAGTTCCGTTATGTTGTTTAGAACGAGATAGATGGGGCTGTAAATCGTCGATGCGCAGACGATGTACACGAGGTAATCAAATATGCTTAATTTGTCTTGTGCAAGGAGGATAGAACCGAAAATGAGAACGGAAGCAAGGCCGAGTTTCAGGAAAATTTGTGCACCGTTCAGGATGACTCCTGACATGAATTCGCCTTTAATCTGGGAATGTTCATAGAATTTGGAGTGATCGTCCAATGCTTTGCAGACGCTTTCTTCTTCGCAGTAGGACTTGATTTCTTGAATATTTTCAAGGCTTTCCTGAATGTCTTCGGTGATGACGCGGGCCGCATTGTAGGTGTGCTTGAAGTTTTTGAACTGTAATTTGCGGGACAGGTAAATGAGCAATCCTGCAAACGGTGCAACCCACAAAAGTGCTGCCGCCATCAACGGGTTGTAAATGATGAGTGCGACTGCGCAGATAACGAGCATCGCGGCGACTGCGAAAATTTCAGGAACGGCGTGCGAGAAAATCATTTCAAGGGCGTTCACGTCGTTCATGATAGTCGAAGTCAAGTCGGAAAGGTCCTTTTTGCCGAAGAATGATAGCGGGAGTTTGCGCAACTTTTCGGCGAGCGTGATGCGACGTTTTTTACATTCCGAATAGACGGATTCGTACGTGCTGTCGTAAGAAAGCGCGTAGATGAAGTACATGACGAGGTAAATGACGACCGCAATTGCTATGTAAACCCAGAAATTATGCGGTTCTGCCGACGGATTTTGCATTTTCGCCATGAATTCCTTGAGGAACAGGAATACGAACGAAAGCGGGAGCATTAACGAAAGATAATGCCACGTTGTCCAAAATACACCTTTGATAAATGTTTTTGTACCTTCATCAGAGAGGACAAAGCGATTTTTAATCCAGTTATACATTCTTGCCTCCGATAGTCCAGCTGACGGACTGCTGATAATCTTGCCACATCTTGGCGAATATGCCGCCTTTTTCAACGAGTTCCTTGTGCGTGCCGCGTTCCACGATGCGGCCGCCTTGTACGACGAGAATCTGGTCGGCATTCACGATGCTTGTGAGTCTGTGTGCAATCATCAAGACTGTTTTGCCCTTCGAAAGCGTTTGCAGTGCTTGCTGGATAAGGCTTTCGTTTTCGGGGTCTGCAAATGCGGTCGCTTCATCAAGAACGACGATCGGTGCATTCTTGAGAATGGCGCGGGCAAGGACGATTCTCTGCTGTTCGCCGCCGGAGAGGTATGTACCCTTGCTGCCGATGATGGTGTTGATGCCTTCGGGCAGACGGTCAATGATTTCGCGGCATTGGGCGAGATCAAGCGCCTTGTTGACGCTTTCAATGGATGCCTCAGGAGTTCCGTAACGGACGTTTTCCAAAATACTCTTCTTGAAGAGTCGAGTATTCTGGAAAACGAATGATGTGTTTTTCATGAGGACTTCTTGGGGTATTTCCTTGATGGGCGCGCCGCCGACTAAAATTTCACCATCGTTGGCATCGAAGAATCTCGGGACGAGTTTTGCAATGGTGCTCTTGCCGCCGCCAGATGTACCAACGAGTGCGACTGTTTCGCCTTCCTTTATTTTGAATGAAATGTCATGAAGGACTTCATTTTCTGTGCCGGGGTAGGTGAACTTGACATTCTTGAATTCAACATCGAAATGCTTGACTTCTTGCGGGTTTGTCGGTGTAGCAAGTTCCGGGTAATCTGTCAACGATTCAATGCTACCAATGGCGAGTTTTGCCTGGTTGACTGCTTGGCTCAAGTACATGCTGCGCATGACGCACTGCGAGAAAACGGGGGTCACGAGAACATAGAGCATCAAGTCTACAATCGTTGCGGCGATGTTGCCTGAACTTGTTGCAATCAGGAATGCCGTGGGAACAAGGATGAGGGCGACGCCGTTGATGAGCGTCGTGTAAGAGCACATGATGAACTTCCAGCTGCTGGAATATGCAGTGACCATTTGATGGTAATCATCAATCGTTTTATAGAAATTCTTGAACGAGAAAATAGTTTGTTGGAAAACTTTAACGACGGGAATGCCGCGCACATATTCGACGGCTTCGGTGTTCATATCTTCGAGAGACTTCATGTACTTTTGCATAAAGTCCTTGCTCTTGTTCATCTTGGAGCCGAGCGTGATGATGGCGTAGGCAATTGGGACGAGTGATGCGATGCCAAGACGCCAATCGAAAATGAACAACAATACGAGCGAGGCGATGGGAACGACGATGGTTCCTGCCAAATCCGGAAGCTCGTGCGCCATGAATGTATGAGTGATGGCTGCGTTGTCGTCGATGATTTTGCGGATGCGTCCGGTGGGATTCTTGTCGAAAAAGCCAAGCGGGAGCTTGAGTAATTTTTTCATGGTGATTCTGCGAATGTTGCCTTCGATGCGGAAGGCAACTAAGTGCGAGCAGATGAGGGCGGAAAAGTAAAGTGCGACGCTTGCTGCCGAGAAAATGACCGCCATCAATGCGTAATGCTTGACCATGTCGTATGAAATATTACCTGTGTCGGCGAATAATTCACGGACGATGAGCCATACATATATAAAGGGAGCGATCCCAGCGATGGAACTCAATGATGAAAATAAAAGTGCAAACGGATATAAAATTTTTCGCGATTGCATATAAGGTGTTAGTCTTTTGAAAACACTCATAGTTACCTTCTGTTTGTTTTTCGCACCAATTTTAATTTATTGAGGTCTTGTTTTAAAGGTTATATTAGTCATATCTAACTTTTTGGATTGGTTTGAGTCCATTTGGAGTTGAGGCGGTCTTTTGGGATTTCTAAAATGCGGGCGAAACTTAAAAGGTGTATAACCCTAGGAGAACTGTATGAATAAAAAACTTATTGCACTTACTTTTGCTGCAAGCCTTTTTGCCGCCTGCGGTAGCGATTCTTCGAACAACGCAAGCTCTGATTCGGATGATTACAAGCGCGAATTTGCGACTTCCATTTCGACCGGCGAAACGATGTTTATCGGCACAATGTCCCTCGATCACACGGATGATTTGGGCAAGGACTTTGTTGAAGTCGGTACGCGTGCAGGTGTTGTCTATTACGATAATTCCCTGTTCATCGCTGATTTGGATGTTGGCTCTATTTCCCGTTACAGCTTGGCTGAAAACAACAAACTTGGCAAGGTGACCGCAAAGCTCTCTCTCCCGGGAACTTGGGTAAACCACATTTATTTTGTCAACGATGAAAAGGCTTATTTGGGCGGTATGCTCGATTCCTTGATCATCATCAACCCGAAAACCATGAAGAAGACTGGTGCAATTGATCTTTCCAAGTACAAGGATAAGGACGCTCTCGTGGTGAGCCCGGGAACTGGCGTGATTGTTGACGATCGCCTTTATGTGGGTCTCTTGCAGAACGTGAGCGACTATGCTACGGGTAACGAAGCTCAGGTCGCTATTATCGATATCAAGAAGGATAAAGTAATTGACGTTGCCAAGGACGACCGCATTGCTGCTGTGGGTTCTTTGGATGACTCCCAGAACCAGGCATTTATTGTGCTTGACGGTTACATTTACTGCTACAGTAACGCTTCTTGGGGCTACGCTCCTGGCCAGGTTGATGGCTTCCTCCGCATTAAGGTGGGTGAAACCAAGTTCGACGAAAAGTACGTTTGGAAGGTCAGCGAAGAAGTTGGCATTAAGAACCTTACGGAAAAGGGTAACTTCAAGTACCTCTCTCCGGCAACGTACCCGTCGGAAGATGGCTATGTCTATGCTTTCTTGAACGTGATGGTTGATTTGCAGCAGACTTGGACGGACATGGATAGCTATCACAATAACACTTGCAAGCCGGTGCAGGTTGACCTTGCCAAGAAGAAGATCAAGGCTTTGCCGATTGGTTATTCTTCGAGCTGGGCAAGCTACGGCAAGTATGTGGAAGATGATGGCAACGTAATTTTTGCGGTCTCTACTGAAGAAAATGGCAATGCATACTTCCGCTATGATCCGAAGACGGATAAGGCTAAGAAAATTGCGAAGGCTGAACAGATCCCGATGTGGATTGTGCCGCTGAAGTAAACCCTCTACGTCATCCTGAGTGAAACGAAGGATCCAGTGCATTTTAAAGTTGAGAGTAATGCCCTGGATTCTTCGCCTTTATAGGCTCAGAATGACGATTCGTGTAGAATATGAATTTGCGTAAAATGAAAAATATTGTTTTTGCCGCTTTTGCGGCATTTGCCGTTGTTTCTGCTTATGCGCAGGATGACGAAGTTACTTCGTTCGAAGATTTTGATGAACCGGTCGCGGAAAGTAATGCGACTGATGCTTCCAATGGTGGCACTTCTGAAGTAAATGCTGCGAGCGGTTCCGCAAGTTCCGAAGATGTGACGAAGTTGGATTTACTCTCGGTCGAGACGGAATCTGAAGCGGAGCAGACTGCTATTGCAAAACAGGTTGAAACGGTTTCAACGATTGATGCCGCTGAATTGCAAAATACGAGCAAGAGCGTTTCTAAGGCGATTAATTCTGCGTCTGGCGTGAAAGTGCGTAAGTCTGGCGGAATGGGTAGCGAAGGCAAAATCAATATTCGCGGCATGGAAGGCAAGAACATTAAGGTGCTTGTCAACGGCGTTCCTGTCGAAACGCAGGGAAATTTGGGACTTGACGATATTCCTATCGACCAAATTGCAGATATCGAAGTTTATAAGGGCTATATTCCGGCGCGTTTTGCAACGGATGGCGCGGGCGGTGCCATTAACATTGTGACTAAAAAACGTCCGACAAATTCTGTGGACGCTTCTTATAGTTTTTCGAGTTTCAACACGCATAAAGCTTCAGTTGCCGCGAGCCGTTTGATTGATAGCATTGCGGGAACTGCAAGCCTTGAAATTGGTGTGTCCGGTTACTTTAACCATTCCGATAATGATTACGAATTCACTTCGCCGTATATGAAAAGTTCTACGGGCGAAGATACGAGCGTTGTTCGCGATCACGATCATTACACCTCTTACAATGTGCAGGCTTTTGCAAATTTGATGAACGCCTGGTTTGACCAAATTTCGTTGGGTGCAAGTTTTGGTGCTTTTGACAAGCAGATTCAGGGCGTTGAAAATCGCATTAAGGAATCAACCTCCGAAGGCTATAATTTCGGTGCTTCTCTTGGACTGGATAAGAAAAATTTCTTTGCGAAAAATTTGAATTTTAGCGATTATTTTTCGTTCGGTTATGCTGAAAATAAAATTACCGATACGAGCCGAGTCCATTGCCGCAACTGGTTTAGCTGCGATACAGCGCAAAAGAATGTAGGCGAACTCGTGTCTATGGGACTCCCGAGATTACGCACGGTGCAGGTGTACGATTTCAATAACTTACTGAATTTTGATTATCAGTTTATTAAGGATCAAAAGATTTATTGGAATACGCTCGTCAAGTACCACAGGGAAAATCCTGAAGACGATTACGGCTCTGAAAAGGCTCAGTTTAACACAGCGGGGCTTCCGGGAGAAGTTTTCTCGATAACGACGGGGCTTTCTCTTGAAAATAATTTCTTTGATTCGCGACTCCAGAATCTTCTCGGTTTCAAGTTCCATTACATGAAGGCTGAAATTTCGAATATGCCGACAAGCCTTCTGATTGAACCTGCTGTAGAATCGAATGATTACCATGATTTCAGTTACGATGAAAGCTTGATGTTCAAGGTCGCAAAGCAACTTTCTGTGAAGGCTTCGTATCAGCATGCTGTACGTTTGCCGACTCCTGAAGAACTCTTTGGCGATGGCATTCGCGTGAGTGCGGCGACAAAGTTGAAACCTGAACAGGCTGATAATTTCAACTTTGGAATTTCTGTAGACTTGCAGGAACTGCCGTTTGTAACAAGACTCCGCTTTGACGGTGATGTATTTTATTCGTACTACAAAGATAGAATCCATTACATGAGTTCTGCACAGATGTCTACGCCTTACTTTAACATGAATCCGATTCGTGCCTGGGGCTACGAAGGCGACGTAAAGCTGGATGTCAATGAATGGGTTTTGCTCGGAACGAACTGGACTTTCCAGGACTTGCGTAACATGAAATATACGGCAAAACAGGGCGTCCCCAAGAAGGCGATTGTACCGAATATTCCGCGATTCTTTATGAACTATCTCGCGGAATTCCATATTGGTGATTTGTTTGGCAAAGAAGACTTCTTGAAAGTCTGGTGGTCTGCAAATTATACGGATGAATATTTCTACGGCTGGAAGATTAGCTCCCGCCAGAGCCGTAAAATTAAAGCTTCGTTCACGCAAGACGTGGGCGTTGAATATTCCATTTGGGATAATAAACTGGGCTGGAGCTTTGAAGTCGATAATATCACGGATAGCGAATCGTTCGATAAGTTTGGTGAAAGTAAACCGGGTAGAAGTTTTGCAACAAAGATTCGCTACAGTTTTAAATAGAAGGAGTTTGTAAGAATGTGTTTGTCTGAATTACAGGAAAATCAAAAGGGCTTGATTCAAAAGATTAACGGGGATTCCCGCTTTATTTCTCGCGTGGTTTCGATGGGACTTCCGCCGAGCAGTCCGTTCTTGGTGCTGCAAAATGATGGGCGTACTCCGGTTCTCGTGTATTCGCACGATACGATGATTGCGATTAACCGCAAAGAATGCATGCAGATTGACGTGGAGATGGCATGAGAACGATTGCTTTGCTGGGACAGCCGAATTCCGGCAAGTCCACTCTTTTTAATGCATTGACGGGCTCGCATCAGCATGTCGGTAACTGGCCTGGGAAAACGGTGGAAAGGGCGGAAGGCTTTTTCACGCAGGGCGAAGAACTTTATCGCGTTGTTGATTTGCCGGGTAGCTATGGGCTTACGGCAAACTCTGCCGAAGAAGTTGTAACGCGCACTTACATTGAACACGGTTATGCCGACATTGTCTGCATTATCGTTGACGCTTCGCAGCTGGAACGCAGCCTTTACATGCTTGCAGATTTTGCAGGCGTTAAAAGCCCGGTGATGCTTGTGCTTAACATGATGGATGTTGCCGAGCAGAAGGGCAAAAAGATTGACGTCCAGAAAATCGAAAAACTTTTGAACATTCCGGTGCTTGGCTTTACGGCAGCAAATTTGGACGACTATCCGAAATTCTTTGAAACGCTGAATCGTGCGCTTGAAAAGAAGGCGACGATTTCGTCGGATAAAATTCGTGATATTGTTGAACGCGATGGCAAAAAGTCGCGTGTTACAAATCTGAAAAAGCTTGAAGATTTGATTGCATCTCTAAAATTTGACAATCGCGAAAGATTCTGGGTTGCATCAAAGCTTTTGGAAAATGATTCGCTCGTGCGTTCGGAAGTCGAAACGGCGGTGACACCGGAACATTGGAAGCAAATCAAGGAAATTCTGGATGCTGAAGGTTCTGATGGCGGACTTTTGACGGGTGAAGCGAAGTACCGCTTTGTCTCTGAAGTTCTCCGTGATGCGTCTGAAGGCGAAGAAAAGTCGATGAAGCTTTCTCGCTTTGATAAAATTGCGACGCACCGCATCTGGGGTAAAATTGTCGCGTTCTTTATTCTCGTGCTTACGCTTGCCGTGAGCATGATGATTGCAGTCCCGATTATTGCAAGCTGCTTTGGACTCCAGCATGTTGCAGAACCGCTTGTGGTTCAAATGTGCGAAAAGTTTGGCTGGTGGCCTTCTGTAGCGTCGTTCATCAATGGCGTTATCATTGGCGGTCTATCTGTGACTGTCGCTATGATGAGCTTTGTCTTTGCGATTCTCGTGACATTTGGCCTGATGGAAGATACAGGCTACTTGGCGAGATCTTCGTATGTGTTTGACTCGTGGCTTTCAAGGCTTGGCTTGCATGGCAAGGCATTTATGCCGCTGTTCTCTGGGCTTGCTTGCACGGGCGGCGCCGTTTGCGGTACGCGCGTGTTGGATACACGTGGACAGCGCTTGTTTGCGATGGTGCTTTTGTGGTCGATCCCGTGCGGCTCAAAAGTTGCCGTAGTGCTTTTCCTTGCTTCTGTTTTCTTTGGCTCGGCGGCTCCGTTGTTTGGCTTGGTTTATGTAGCGATGATTTTTGCATCGTTCTGGCTCTCGTCTAAACTTTTCGGAAATAAGCTGATGCCGGTGAATGAACGCGTGGGCATGATTATGGAACTCCCGCCGTACCACAAGCCACATTGGAAAATTTTGCTCAAGACGGTTGCTCGCAATGTCTGGGCGGTTTTCAAGAAGGCGATTGCAGTTATTTGGTTTGTGTCCCTCTTGTTCTGGCTTATTTCGTATTCGAAAGATGGAAATGTGGAACATAGCGTACTTTACACCATTGGCAATGCGATTGAACCATTTACGCAGATTTTCGGTATGCGCTGGCAACTGTTTATTTCGTATATCGGCGGAATCTTTAGTAAGGAAGCGTCGCTTGGCGTGATGAGCGTTGTCTTCTCGAGTACAACGGATGCGTTCTCGCTTGTTGCCCGTAATGAGGCGGGTGCAAATCTTGGCGAAATGATGCGTGCCGTGGTGACAATCCCGGAAGCTCTTGCATTTATTTTTGCATCCATGTTCAATATCCCTTGTGTACTAGCAATGGGTACAACGTATCGTGAAACGCATTCCCTTAAGTGGATGCTTGCGATTGCGGGTTACTACTTTGCAATTTCGCTCGGCTTGGCGTTTATCGTTTACCACATTGCGCTGTGGGTGCTTTAGGACTTCTTCACAAAACCCAGACTACAATAGAAGCGGGTATGGCGTGCCGAACGGTGCGCCATACTTGTTTTCGCGTCTCGTCATTCTGAGCAACGCGAAGAATCCAGTGCAGAACTTAACTGGATCCTTCATGCTACGCATTCAGGATGACGCACGAAAAAAGTTACCCTTGTCTAATTGGATTGTTTTAAAACTATTTAGAGTAGAACCTTTATAGGTGCTTAATTTATTTTTACTCGTCTATGTTGGAATTGGGGCATTCAAAAATGAAAAAGAAAATTGCGTTCTCTGTTGCGTTATGTTCTGCTTGTGCGATTGCGCAGAGCGATGAAGTTACAAGCTACGACGATGCATTTTTCGATGAACCCGCGGCAGTGAGCGAAACGTCTGCTCCAACTGCAGCGAAAACTGAAGGTGCTGCAGAAACGCCTTCCAAGAATTCCTCAAAGTCCTCTGATGTTACGATTCTTGATGGTTTGTCTGTCGAAGACGAAAGCGAAGCTGAAGCTACTCCTGTCGATACAAAAACGAAAGCAGAATCCGTCAAAGTTTTGGATACAAAGGAATTGCAAGGCTCCAGTGCAACAATTGCCGATGCAACAAATCGCTCAAGTGGCGTGAAGGTTCGTCAATCAGGTGGTCTTGGCTGCGAAAGTAAAATCAATATTCGCGGCATGGAAGGCAAAAACGTAAAAGTCCTTGTCGATGGCGTGCCTGTCGATAATGGTAATGGAAGCCTGTCTGTAAATGATATCCCGATAGATAAAATTGACCGCATTGAAGTTTACAAGAGCTATGTGCCAGAACGTTTTGCGACGGATGGCGTGGGCGGCGTCATCAATATCGTGACGCATAACTTGCCCGAAAGTTCCATTGCTGGGTCGTATTCCATTGGAAGTTTCAATACGCACAAGGCTTCGTTAGATGCGAAATATGTTTGGGCGGTCGATTCTGCAAATCAGCGCTCTGTAGAAACGGGCATTTCGGCTTATTACAACTATTCCGATAACGATTATGAATTTACCACGCCGTATATGGATACGACGGTGACGCGTGAACACGATCGTTATTACAGCTATAGCATTGCTCCGTTTGTGAACTTGAACCGTTTTTGGTTTGAGCGTATTTCGTTGGGCGCAAGCTTTGGTGGAATGAATAAAGAAATTCAGTCAACGGCGCATCGTGTTGAAGATGCGTTTGCCGAGGCTTGGGGCTATGGCGTTTCTTTAGGGCTTGAGAAGAAAGATCTTTTTGTGAAGGGGCTTTCTGCTGGATTGTCTGTCGGTTTTAATTACAGCAAGGATCGTGTCGTTGACACAAGCCATGTGTATTACTTTGGATGGGATAAGAATAATTATAAGGAGATGAAACGTTCTTCCGGTGAAATGTCCATGGGGAGCGCCACTTTCGTTGAACGCAAAAATTATACGTTGACGATGCCTTGGAATATCGGTTACGATTTCGATGATAATCATTCTCTTTTGCTTAGCGGACTTTATCGCTATGAATCACAGGAACCGAAAGACAAGTTGGCGGCTAAGGGACAACTCCTGAATAATGCGGGATTCCCTGGAAATAGCAATTCGTTGGTGGTTGGTCTTTCTTCTGAAAATAATTTCTGGAATAAGCGAATCCAGAATGTGGCGGGATTTAAGGTGTATTATTACTCCATTACTGCCGATAATGTTGACGGAAAACTGAAACGTTTAACGGATGACGATGCCACAAATAAGGATGTTGGCTATAGCGAAAACTTACGTATCAAGATTTTTGAACCGTTTGCGATTAAAGGTGGATACCAGCATAGCTTGCGTTTCCCGACTCGTGAAGAAATTTTTGGCGATGGAATGTATGTGCAGTGTGCTCCGAATTTGAAACCTGAAAAATCGGATAATTTTACTGCCGGTGCAGAACTTGATTTGGATAAGATTCCCCTTTTGCTTAAAATGCACTTGGAATTCAACTGGTTCTACTTGCTGATGGAAGATCGGATTTATTGGAATAATTATGCCTCTATTCCGCGCCCGTATTATAATAGCGTCGGTACGATAACTTCAGGATTTGAAATTGACGCTGCGATTGATGTGAACGAATATGTTGCGCTCTCGTTTAACTTGACGAAGCAGGATGCAGAAAGCCGCGAAGCGGATATGTCGTTTGGTATTGCGAAAGGTCTTACTGTTCCGAATACGCCGACGTTCTATATGAATTTTGGAGCAGAATTCCATATTGGTGATTTGTTCTTCCGCGATGACTTTTTCAAGCTTTATTGGTTTGCAAATTATACGGATGAATATTATTACGGCTGGAAAGTTTCGGCAAAACAAGATCGTACAATCCCGAGTTCGTTCTCGCAAGATTTAGGTGTTGAATACTGCATTATGGCAAATAAGCTCTCTTGGAGTTTTGAAGTCAAGAACTTTACGGATGAACTTGTCTATGACAAGTATGGAGAATCTAAGCCGGGTCGCGCTTTTGCGACGAAGGTGAAGTTCTCGCTTTAATGGAATGCCCGCAGGCATGACAAGACGAAAGATTTAACAAATAACAAAAAGGAATAAAAATGAAATCCTACAAGTCCCTTATTCTTACAGCTGCACTCGGTCTGATGCTTGCTGGTTGCGGCGATGATTCTGGTTCCAATGCTCCAGCTGATGAACCGAAAAGCTCTTCGTCTTCAGAAAAGACGGCAAAGAGCTCTTCTTCTGTCAAGAAAGAAAACAAGAGTTCTTCTTCGTCTGCAAAGAGCTCCTCTTCGGCTAAGTCTAGCAGCTCTTCTAAGGAAGGAAAGAAATCTGAAGATCAGAAGTACGTTCTTTCTTTCATGATGGAAACTTCTCAGTATGTGGGTATTGCTTCGCTTTCTGATGACCAGTCCAAGGTTGTCAAGAACTTTGTTGAAGCAACGAATTCTGGTTCTGTCATGTATTTCAATGGCTCTGTCTATGTGCTCGCTGCTGACAATGCCATGAATAGTACGCTTTCCCGCTATGAAGTTAAGGACGGCAAGATGGCTGACAAAGCTTCTGCTACGGCTAAGTTCACGGGAACGCAGTCTATTGCAATGAAGTTTGTCGACAAGAATAAGATGTATGTTGAACAGGCTTTGGGTGACGTGATTACCGCTTTGGATCCGACGACTCTCAAGGAAACTGCAAATATTGATCTTTCTAGCTACATCGATGAAGAAAGCGGTGCTTTGAGTACGGTTCCGGGTTCTGCTGTGATTAGCGGAGACAAGATGTATGTTTGCTTGAACCAGTTTGTTGATTTTACAAACATGATTGCTGGCCCGCGTGCATCCGTCGCTATTATTAACACCAAGACCGACAAGGTCGAGAAGGTTGTCTATAGCGACAAGGTCTCTGCTGTCGGTGGCATGGACGATATGAATGGCACGGCTTCTTTTGTTGATGAAAAGGGCGATGTCTACTTCTACTCCAATGCTTCTTACGGCTTTGTTGAAGGCTATAAGGAAGGTTGGGTGCGCATTAAGAAGGGCGAATCCGAATTTGACGAGGATTGGATTTTCCGCATGAATGAAGCTGAATACGATGGCAAGAAGACGAACGACAATCATTTGATGGTTGGCGGAACCTATATGGGTGACGGTAAGTTCATGGGTTTCTTTGGTAATTTTGAAGATCCGACGAACTTCAATAACTATGAATGGTACTTTGTGGTGGTTGATGTTTACAAGAAAACCATCAAGAAGCTTGACTTGAGCCCGACGATTCCGTGGTTTGCACCGTCTATCCACTTGGATGCCGATGGCAAGAGCGTTTTGCTTGGCCATGCTGACAGCAAGGGTGGTGCCATCTACCGCTACGACATTGCTTCTGGCAAGGTCAAAAAGGAAATGAGCGTTAAGACGGGAACTGCTTACTACATCGTTCCGATTAAGGAATAATTAATTTAGGATTTAAGACTCCTACTCTTCTGATCCAGACTCCCATAGAAGAAAAAGTATGGCGTGCCAATTGTTGATTCATGCGGTGCGTCATATTTTTTTATCTCGCTTTGTTCAAAATTTTAAAAATGTTACTCTAGTCTAATTGGAGCTTTTTTAAACCGTTTAGAGTAGAATATAGGGGGTGTTCTGATTTATTTTTGTCCGTCCAATTGTGTGGTTCAAATGACTCAGAAACGAATCTATTCAGCTTTGTCTTTCAACAAGGCCTTTTATATAGGGCTTGCAGTTGCAATCCTTATCCATATCGCCACACTTTTAAACCCGTATTTCAAGAAACAAGAAATCTCGACTCAGCGTCCAGATGCTCCCGTAATGCATGCGGAAAAGGTCTATATCGCGCCCCCTCCGCCTCCAGAAACGCCTCCGGTCGTGAAAAAGGTCGTTCGTGCTAAAATTATCCCGAAGGTGGTCGAAAAACCGGTTGAAGAACAGCCTCCTGAACCGGAACCGATTCCGGAACCGGTAACAGAAACGGCACCAGTCGCAGTTGCGGAACCTGTTGTCGAAGCGCCTCCTGCGCCCCCTGTGGTCAAGGAACCGCCCAAACCTTCGGCTGATTCTGTGAAAATGGTGACCCGCACGTACTTGCGCTCGCTCAAAAAGCAATTGGAACAGATCAAGGATTACCCTGCGACGGCTAAGCGCCTAAAGCAGGAAGGCACGGTACGTGTGCGGTTTACCATCCTCGCCGATGGCAAGATTGAACAAATCGAAGTTTCGGAATCAAGCCGTTATTCGTCGCTGGACAATAGTGCCTTGGAAGCCGTTGCCAACATGGGCAAATTTCAACCTATTCCAAAACTTTTAGAAAAAGAACGCTGGAGAATCGAAATTCCAATCCAGTACAAACTTAATGCAGGGAGATCGTAATGAACTTCATTCTCGACTTTGTCAAACAGGGCGGTTACATCGGCTACATCCTGGTTGCACTGAACTTTATCGGTTACGCCATCATTATCTGGAAGGTGATTTCGCTAATTGTCTTTAATAAAACCGTGCAGCCGCGTTTGACAGATAAAGTTATCCATCGCGTGGTGACCTGCAATACCGACCATCACATCATTACAGAAAGTATCCGCACTGAAATCGGCCTTGCCTTCTCTCCGCTCACGAAGGGCCTTACGACAGTCGAAAATATCGCATCGATTTCTCCAATGCTTGGCCTCCTCGGTACGGTGGTGGGCATTTTCAACGCATTTACGGTGATAGCGGCCTCTGGCCTTGATGATCCATCCGCTTTTGCGACGGGCATTAAGTTTGCCCTCGTGACAACGGTCCTTGGGCTTGTGGTCGCTATCCCGCACGTGATTGCGTTCAACTACCTGAATGCCCGCATGGAGCAGGAACAGGACGAAGTCGAAAACCAGGTGCTTTTGCACTTGGGCAAGACTTTGCAGGAACGTGACGCAAAGAGAACGGAGTCCCGCAATGGCTAAAAGACGTCGTCGCATATCGCTGGACATGACGCCCTTAATTGACTGCGTATTTTTGCTGCTCGTCTTTTTCTTGGTGACGTCTGTCTTTAAGCAGGACAAATCTGTCCTCAAGCTTTTATTGCCCGAAACTTCGAGCGAAGTCAAGCAGGAAGTTTCTGAAGGATTCTTTATAGAACTTTCAGAAACCGAAATCGCCATCAACGGTGAATTGGCGACAGTTGAAATTTTGAAGAACAAGAGTGCCGCCGTGCAAAACAAAAAAGCGCCGGTGGCCTTGAAAATCGACAAAAAGACTCCTTACGAAAAAGTCGCAGAAGTCTTGGATGTTCTCCAGATGGAAAAGATTTACAACATACAATTCGTCAATGAATTAAAAAAGGAGTGAGAAGATGTCACGTATTCGAATAAATATCGAAAAGGTGAACGAAAAATTTGAAAACTTCGCAAGGTTCCTGATTTCGCACAGGGCCTTGCTTCTTGTTTCGTTTATAGCCTTGCTTGCGATTTCTATCGTGGGCATGAAAAAAATTTACGTCGAAGCATCATGGGATAGCTACTTTATTGAAGGCGACCCGATGCTTGTCGAAACGGACAAGTTCAAGGAAACGTTCGGCAATGACTATTTCGTAGGCGTGATGGTCGAAACGGAACAGTCTGTTTTAACGCCGGAAAACTTGAAGCTTTTGCGCGAGCTTTCGAACGAATTGCGCGATAGCCTCTCGTATTCTGACGGTAAGGCAACATCGATTGTCGATTTGGAATACATGCTCGGCACGGATGAAGGCATGGAAATCGTGCAGATCGTGCCGGAAGAAATCCCGACAGATGAAGCGGGCCTTGCCGAAATTGAAAAGCGCCTCGCCGCAAAGCCGGAACTTGCAAAAAAGCTCATCTCTAAGGACCGCAAGCAGGCCTTTATTAACGTGAAGCTCCGTCCGTTCCCGGAAGATTCTGTGTGGAAGGCTGAAGGCGAAGCGAAGGGCGTTAAAGCTGAAGCTCCGGACATGAAGACGGGCCGCGAAACCTCTGAAATCATCGCCAAGGAAAAGTACGCTCCGCTGCACCCTCTTGCAACGGGTATGCCTTACTTGAGCCATCAGAAACTCAAGTACATCGGCGAAGAAATGAGCCGTATTTTCCTCATTACGATTCTCTGCTCCATCATCGTGATGTTCCTCGTGACGCGCTCTCTCCGCGGAATCGTTTCTCCGCTGATTACCACGTTTGCGGGCGTCATCATGACTTTTGGCTTGGTCGGCTATCTCGGTCTTTATATGGATGCGACCAACATCATGGTGCCTGTCATCTTGGCGTTTGCCGTCTCCATTGCGTATAACATTCATATCCATTCTTTCTTCCGCAAGAATATGATGCTCACGGGTAAGCGCAAGGAATCTGTGCTTTACGCCATGAAAGAAACCGGCTGGTCAGTGCTGTTCTCGGGACTCACAACGATTGTGGCACTTCTGTCGTTCCTGTCGGTGATGCTTAAGCCTATCCGCTCCGTGGGCATCCTCTCTTCTATCGCTGTTGGCTTCATTCTCCTTGTGGCTCTTACAGTTTCGCCGATTCTCCTGAGCTTTGGCAAGGATAAAAAGCCGAACGCCAAGGTGCTCGAAAAGGGCGATACGCGTATGGGCCTCATCCTCAATAATCTTGGTCAGTTTGTTCTGACTCACGGAAAGCCGATTGCCATTATTTTTGCTGTGATTACCGCAATTTCGATTTATGGCGTCACCAAGATGGAACCCGCGTTTGACGTGGAACGCACGATGGGCCGCAAGGTCGAATACGTGAACAAGATGCTTTACGTTGCCGAATCTGAAATCGGTAGCTTCTACTCTTACGACTTGGTGATTGACTTTGGCGAAAATGACAAGGCTAAGGAAGTCGATAATCTCAAGAAGTTGGAACAGCTGCAGGATCACGCTCAAAAGTATCCGCTGACAAAACGTTCCACTTCCATTCTCGACATCCTGAAGGATTTGGACCGCACCTTGAATGAAAACCGCCAGGAAATGTACGCTATCCCGGAAACGGAAGAACAGGTGGCCCAGCTCTTGCTCCTGTACGAAAATGCCGGTGGTTCCGAAGCAAGCTACTGGATGGATTACGATTACAAGAAGCTCCGCTTGATGGTCGAAATCTCTAGCTACAACTCCAACGAACTCCAGAAGGAAATCGAAGATTTGCAGAACTTCGCTCGTGAACTTTATCCGAATGCGAAGGTGACGGCTGTGGGTAACTTGCCGCAGTTTACCGCTATGCAGCAGTATTTGGAAGTAGGTCAGATGACGTCCTTCCTCATCTCTGTCGTGATTGTTGCGGTGCTCTTGATGATTGTCTTCGGCAGCGTTCGTACGGGTCTCATTGGCATGATTCCGAACATCGCTCCGGGTATTTTCGTGGGCGGCTATCTTGGCTTTAGCAACATCCCGCTCGACATGATGACGGCAACGCTTATCCCGATGATTATCGGCCTTTCCGTGGACGATACGATCCACTTCATCAACCACGGTCATGTGGAATTTGACCGTAGCAAGAACTACACGGATTCCATTCTCAAGGTGTTCCGCGCTGCGGGCCCGGCTCTTGTGATGACGACGATTATCATGGTGGCGACATTTGCGGGCTTTACGACTTCGCAGGCAACGCAGATGTTCAATTTTGGCTTTGTGGTGTTTGTGGGCCTTGTCTCGGCTTTACTTGCCGACCTGTTCGTGACACCGCTTTTAATCAAGAAGTTTAAAATTTTCGGAAAATAGGAGGATATTATGAAAATTTCAAAAATTGCTGCGACGCTCGTTATCGCTCTCAGTGCAATGTCTATGGCTCAGACGAATGCCCGTGACATTATGGTCAAGGTCAAGAACCGCCCGGATGGCGACACGCGTTCTTCCTCGATGGAAATGAAGCTCGTGAATAAGAGCGGTAACACCCGTGTCCGCAAGATTACTTCGTATGCAATGGACGTGGGCGAAGATACCAAGACCATCATGTTCTTCCTTTACCCGAACGACGTGAAAGGCACGGGTTTCTTGACCGTGAACTACGATGACGTCAACAAGGAAGACGACAAGTGGCTCTATCTCCCGGCTTTGAAGAAGACCCGCCGCATCAGCGGAAAGAGTTCCAAAACTGATTACTTCATGGGTTCCGATTTCACGTACGATGATATCGGTAAGCGCAATGTCGATGAAGATACGCACAAGCTCTTGCGCGAAGAATCGGCAGACGGTTTCGATTACTACGTCGTCGAATCGACTCCCAAGAAGGAAGGCGAAATCTTCTCCAAGAAACTCGTCTGGATCCGCAAGGATTGCGATGTCGTCGCCAAGGTCGAATTCTACGACAAGCTCGGCAAGCTCCATCGCCAGATGGTTTCTTCGGACATCAAGAAGGTTGACGGTTTCTGGACTGTCGGCAAGATGGAAATGAAGAACGTGCAGACGGGACACTCCACGGAACTCCTCTTCCTCGATCCGAAATACAACATCCAGCTCGATTCCAAGATCTTCTCTGTGAACAAGTTGGAACGTGGGTTGTAATAATTAGGGGGAGACGCATTCTACGTCATCCTGAGGACCGTAGGGACGAAGGATCCAGTTAAGTCTTGAATGTCATGCCCGCCATTGCGCGGGCATCTCCCTTTAAGGAGGAAAAATGATAAAACACGTCATTGCGAGGAACAAAGTGACGAAGCAATCTATGATTTCATTGGCGTTGTCTGCAGCGTTCGCCTTATCCGCACACGCCCAGGAAGACGAGCTTTCTCTGCAACTGAACGGCTTTGTGGATTCGTATCACGCGTTGCAGGTGGAACATCCGCATAAGATCATGTCTTCGCGGACGCGTCTCCGTCTTGAAATGCGTGCGAATTACGGCGAGGCTTCGCTTTTCTCGAGTGTCAATCTCGCGTACAACAGCCTCATCAAAGACCAGTCGGGAGCGTTCCTTCGTGAAGCGTATTTCGACTACGCCGGCAAATACCTTGAAGTCAAGGCGGGTCGTCAAATTATCACGTGGGGCGTTGCCGATGGGCTCCGCATTACGGACTTGATTTCGCCCATGGACTACACGGAATTCATGGCGAACGATTACGACGACATTCGCGTGCCTGTGAATGCCATCAACCTCAAGTATCCTGGCGAAAGCTTCTCCGCCGAACTCGTCTTTGTGCCGGTTCCGGAGTATTTCGTGATGCCCTCGGGTGAAGACAATCCGTGGACCATGCCGTTACCTGCGAATACGAGCATGGATTTGAGCGGTACTCCCGAAAAGCGCCTCAAGAACAGCGAAGTGGGCGGCCGCTTGCGATTCTTCCTTGAAAATCTCGACTTCTCGCTTACCGCGTTACGAACTTTCAACAAGTCGCCTGTCACGATTGCGAGCTTCGATCCGGAAACGAAATCTGCCGTGATTAAGGGCATCTACGAGCCGATGAATGTTGTCGGTGGCGATGTCTCCATCCCGGTGGGCGAAATTGTGATTCGTGGCGAGGTGGCGGCGTACTTTGGCGAGCCCATTGCCTTGAAAAATTCTCGCGATTACTGGTTGCGAAAGACTTTCAACGGTTTGCTCGGTGTTGACTGGTATGCTGGCGATAACTGGACTTTCATGTTCCAGTACATGCATAAGATTATCATGGATTACCAGAGCGTGCTTGGCATGGAACAGAATACCTCTATGCTTACGGCTCGTATCTCTAAGGAAGTCCTGAACAATACGCTTAAACTTTCTGTTTACGGGATGTTCGATGTCGATAATGTCGGTTTCTATGTGCGTCCGGCGGCAGATTACCTCCTGAATGACCAAATAACGATTTCGTTAGGCGGCGATTGGCTTGGCGGAAGGCGCGGTACGTTTAAAACTTACAAGAAAAATACGCAAATATGGGTAAAAGGTAAGTATTTCTTTTAGTTGAGTCACTTGCCGTTTTAAATAAAATTGCCTAAATTTAGGCTAGACTAAGTTAGTTTAATCTAATTAAATTGGTTTGAACTAAAATACTTGGTCTGGTCTAATTTTTTGAGAGTGATATTATGATTAAACCCGTACCCGATAAAAATCTGATTTTGATTCAGAATACAGATTTCTTTTCCCATTATATGTTACAAAATAAAACGGGGACGGGACACCTTCTAACATATAACGTATTGCCTGGGCTGCAAGTCTTCTACAGCAATTTCCATCTCAAGGAATTTACCTTCAATTTTGAGAATCAAGGCAAGAACTTGATTGTGCTCCATTGCCATAACGGCAGCGCAGAATGGCTGAATTCGGAATCCATGCCGAAATCCATGGAAGAGAATGGCCTCGTTTTGCTCGACAATATGCCGGCAAGCAAGACGTTTAAATTCCCGGTGCATTGCTATCACGGGATTTCAGTCGTGTTTTCTATGGAACGCTGCCAGTGCGAACTCATGAACATGTTCAAGGCGGTCGGTGTTGACTTTGCGGCCCTTATCGAAAAAATCCAGCCGCTTACACTCCCGTTAAAGCTTCCGTCTAGCGAGCACGTGAGCCACATTTTCTCGGAACTCTACAGGCTCCCGAAAAACATCCGTTTGCCGTATTTTAAAATCAAGGTGCTTGAACTCATCCTCTTCTTGAGCCGCCTTGATTCCGAAGCCAAGTATGAGACCGCTGCGCAAATCCCGAGCGCTTATAAAGGTAAAATGGAACTCCTGCGCGAAATCCTCCGCGAAAATGTCGAAGAGCATTTGACGCTCGAACAGCTCTCCAAGCAAATTGAAATGAGCCCGACGCAAATGAAAAAGTATTTCAAGCTGGCGTACGGTGATTCCATTTATTCGTACCTCAAAACGTACCGCATGAAAAAAGCCACCCAGCTCTTGCTAGATGGCAAATTCAATGTCGCCGAAGTCGCAAGCCGTGTGGGCTATACAAACTCCAGCAAGTTTGCGCAAGCGTTCAAGGAATACACTGGCTGCTCGCCTAAGGAATACAAAAACAAGATCTAGTCTGCGGCGCTTCTTGCGCATATTTTGCGACGCATCTCGCAACACTCGCAGCGTTTTGCTAGCGCATCTCGTTATGCGTTTTCGTCAGTTGTTCCCGGTTCCTGGGCTTCGTTTGCGGCGTGTTTCTCTTCGTGCATTTCTTCATCGCGGCTAAGCGGTCTGTGTTCTGCGATTTTGATTTCGCGCTTGTTGATGTACATGTTCTTGTCTGCCTTGTTGAACGTGTCTGCGATTGTCGTTGCCTTGGCGTAAGATGCTATTGCAAGACCGCATGCAATCGAAATTTGCTTCCATGGGAACGATGCTTTCTTGGTCAAGTCCATGCTTTCTTTAAGCTGGCTCATAAGCTCGTGGTGGTTGTCTAAATCCCTGCCGGTAAGGACGACTAGGAATTCGTCACCGCCAATTCTAAAGACGGGGCTGTGTGTGAAAATTTGGCAAATCAACTTGCAAGAATTTATAAGGTAGGCATTCCCGTTTTCGTGACCGTACGTATCGTTGATTTCCTTGAGGTTGTTCGTGTCGAAAATGGCAATCCCGTACGATTTTACTTCGCCGCTTTCAATGCGGTCGCTGAGCTTGGCACGGTAATTGTCGTATGCCATCTTGTTGCGTACGCCGGTAAGTGAATCCTGGAATGCAAGCCCCTGCATCTGCTTCATGTGCTGGCTGATGTGGAATTTCGCTGCGGCAAAGCTCTTGGCAAGTTCTCCAATTTCGTCGTTCTGGCGAATGTTGAATTCTGCATTCATATCGCCCGTAATCATCTTCTTGGCTTCTTTAGTGAGCTCCTTGAGCGGCTTTGTAATGCTTCTCGAGAAGAAAATCGTGATGGCGGTCGTGAATGCAAGGAGGAGTAAAATAAAGATGATGCTTTGTTTGAGGTGCCTGTCTCTCTGGGCATTAATTTCTAGAACCGGCGCGATTGTCACAAGAGTCATGCCGTTGATGAGCGGGATGAAAATCTTGACTTGGTCTTCTTCTGGCTTGAATGTTAGACCGTTGGGGAGGGTCGGATGGTAAACGACGGTCCCTTCTGCGTCTTCCAAAAATGCAAAACCGCTTTGCATAAAGTGCACCTGTGAAAGCTGTTTTGTCATTTGGTCAAAATCGATATCGATGCCGGTGACGCCAATTTCCTTGTTGTCCAGGAACATTGGGATAACGTAAGAAATAATGTATGCGTTGATGTTCTTGTTGTAATAAGGCGGAAGCCAGACCGGGCTCCCGGTCATAATGGGCTTATAGTACCATCCTACATGTTCTACGTCAGAAGGGCTGAACTGCTTGATGTTTGTCGTAGCGTGATTTTCGAACAATCCGTCTGCTGTATTTCGAACGAGGTAAACGCCTTCGCTAGAGTGTGTGATGTCTGGATTAAATACGACGAATACGCTTTTGGTATTTGAAAGGTTGTAAATGGTGGATTTGAGGCGTTCCCTAATGCCATCAATGTTCCTGGATAAATTTTGTGGATCCGTCAAAAAGGTAGAGTCGTCCTTGATTTGCGAATAAATTCCCGCGGCGGCTGCCATCGTGTATTTTTCATGGGATTCGAACAGGTAGTTCAGCTTGGCGGCTTCGTTGTTCGCCTGGTCCTTCATGTACTGCATGGAGTTGCGCTGGGTGGTCCGGCTGATGAACAACGTACTAAGAACGCCGAGTGAAAGCGTTCCGATGAGCGTGGTCGATAACGACAGAATTAAAATTTTTGATTGAATCGAAAATCTCATGGTCACCTACTCAATATCGTTTCGATTTTTCAACATGTTGTTTTCGGCGCTAGAAAGCAGCTCGGATAGCGACGAAGATTTTGAATCTTTGCAAATGGCAATGCCGACAGCGAGCTTGACGCATTCCCAAGGATTTTCTGCTTGAGCGGAGCTCTTTACGCCTTCTTCCAGTTTTTCCAGAAGCCCGTTGCAATTCTTTAAATCGCTATTCATGAGCACCACGATGAATTCATCTTCGTTGATTCTGAATACAGGGCTATGATCGAATGTGGTACAAATGAGTTTGCTTGCAACCTGTAACAATGCGATGGCCTTGGAATTTCCGAACTTATTCTTGATTTTGAAAAGGTTGTCGACTCTTGCGACGAGAATCCCGTAAGATTTGATATCTCCTGTAGAAACTCTGATGCTGAATTCGCCAATGTAATGGTCAAATGAATTGCGGTTGCGTACGCTTGTGATCGGGTCCCTGAACGCAAGCCCCTTGATGTGACCCATCGTCTCGGCGAGACGCATCTTGGCCTTGACAAAGCTTGTCGCCAAATCGCCGATTTCATCATTCCGTTTGATGTTGAGTTCGATACCCATTTTGCCATCGATGAGTCTGTTGGCGTAGTCGGTGAGTTGCTTGAGCGATCTTGTAATCGAATTTGCAAATATGAGCGATGCTAAAATGTAGACCACTAAAATCAGCATCGTGATGAGAATAAGATTCTGAATAAGTTTATTTCGGTCTGCGGTTATGGATTCCTTGGGGATTACAAATGTCAAGTCCATCCCGTTTTCGAGTTTGTTATGAATGAACAAACTGTTTTCTGGTAATGTAAATGGATGGCCCTTAGGAATGCTGGGGTGGAAGAGAATGTTGCCGTTCTTGTCGGCGAGGAAAGCATAATCGTTGTCGAAAAGCCGGATCGAGGCGATTTCCCGGGTGAGGTAATCGAAGTCAATGTCTACGCCGACAACTCCTATTTCCGTATCGAATTTGAACAACGGAATGACATACGAAATCATGTAGACAGAGATGTTCTTGTTCAGGTAGGGCATCATCCAAGTCGGCTTTTTCGTCTTGATCGGTGTGTAATACCAGCCGACATGCTCGATATCGCTTGGATCGTATTTCGAAAAGTCTGTGGGCTCTGTAAACTTGAGCTCGTTGTCTCTCGCCGTTTTCGCCATGAAAATGCCGGAAGTCGGCGGAGTCAATTCCGGATTGAATCGCAAGTAGACCGCTACTGCTTTTTCGGTATTGCCGATGGTGAGCCTGATGAGTTCCCGGCTCTTTTCTGTGAATTCGTCGAGCTGTTTTTCGTCAGTCAATTGCCCGAGACTGTCCAGCATTCCGCTAATCGCAATTTCTAGCGTATTGACGTATTGCTCAACGTTCTTGAGGCGGTTGTTGATTTTAATGGTCTCGGTATTGGTGAGGTTGTGGAGATTGCGCTCGGTGTTGTCGTGCGTAACTTTATTTGTGGTATACAAACAAAGGCCGCCTAGAGCAAGTACGCAAAGGACTAGACCCGAAAGTGCGAATGTCAGTACTTTTGTCTGTATCGTTGCTCTAAACTGGCGTCTCATCTATTTCCCCAAAATTTCGATGACCTTTTTATTGTTTGTTGACCCCATGACGACTGAAACATCGCGCTTGTGGACGTGAAAGTAATCGGCAATCAGTTCACAAATGGCTTCGTTTGCGGCGCCGTCGACCGGCGGGGCCTTGACTTCGACTTTGTAGCTTCCGTCAGGCTGTGGCGTGACGCTCTCGCGCTTGCTGCGCGCGTGGACCTTGATGTTGATTCTCATGGCGCATTAAGTGAGAGCGATGCCGTCGTTCTGTATCGCAGCCGGCGCTTCGAATTCTCTCTGCTGGTCGTTTTCCATAGCGGAGAGGAGCTCGTCCTGGCTATGGATGAGGGCTCGGCAACGGATAAAGTAGTTTGTGCGAAGCTGGCGGAGCTGTTCGATTTCGGTGCGGAGGTTTTCGCTTTCGCGCTTGATGCTTTCGACTTCGCGCATGGCGCGTGCCTTTGCTTCGGCGATGATGATTTCCGCTTCCTTTTCGGCGGATGCCTTCACCTCGTTAATCGTGCGCTGCATCGTCACAACGGCGTCCTGGATCGTCTTTTCGATTTGGCGGTAGTAGTTCACGCGTTCTTCGGCAACTTTCAGGCGCTCGGTCAGGTTTGTGCGGTCGCGGAACATGTTTTCAAACGCGGTCGCCGTGGTTTCCAGAAAAGCCTTCACCTCTTCCGGATCGTACCCCTTAAAAGATTTTTTATGAAATGTCTGGTTTCTGATATCAAGCGGAGTGAGTTCCATAAAATCCTGCTTTTACGCTATAATCTATTATATAAGTAAAAGATATAAAAAGGATGCATGTTGTCATGCCTTGTGCGCTGTCATGCCCCGCCTGACGGGGCATCTCCTTTTGACAATATGGAATGGAGATTCCCGCTCAAGGCGGGAATGACATGCATCGCTCTTTAAAAATATCTGTTTACATCTTGTTAATACGCTGTGTTTTCGTTGAACGCTTTTTGTTTGAGTCCCGTTAAGGGTGAAAAATTACCCTTTAGGTCGGTTGTAACCCCTTGATAAATACCGACATTTTACTAAATTTGAGTCTCAAAAAAATTCTGTTTTCATAGAAAGGTTTTTATCATGAAAAGAACATTCCAGCCTCACAATCGTAAGCGCGTTAACAAGCACGGTTTTATGGCCCGTATGGAAGACCGTTGGGGTCGTGCTGTCTTGAGCCGTCGCCGTGCTAAGGGCCGTAAGGTCCTCACCGTTAGCGACGAAATCTATAAGAAGTAAGTCGGGGCTGGCTTATAGCCACTCTGCGTTCTTATCGGCTGCCCAATCAGCCCGCTTACCGGCAAGTAGCCGTCCAAGGAAAGTTCCTCCGCGCACCTGCTTTTAGCATGCGATGGATTGAAGCTCCGGACGGTTTTTGTCGTTTCTGCTTCTTAGCCAAGAAGAAGAACGGAAATGCCGTGTATCGCAATAAGTGCCGTAGGATCCTACGTCCACTGTTTTATGGTATTGTCCCGAATATCAAAAAGCCCGTCTGGGCAATGATTATCGTGAGCGACAATTCCAAGGAAATGTCCTCTGAACGTTTCCGTGAATCCGCCCAGAAAATTTTCCACAAGATGGAATGGGACAAGCAACCGGATGTGGCAGAAGCTTAAAAATGCTCTGGTGGCGGCTTTGATTGCCCCCATCCGTCTATACCAACTGGTACACCCCTATTTTTTTCATGGGGTCTGTAGATTCCAGCCTACGTGTTCAAACTACGCAATTGAAGCTTTACGCCTCCACGGGCCCATCAAAGGTTTCTATCTTGCGGTTTTTAGAGTCTTAAGATGCAACCCCTTCTGCAAGGGCGGCTATGACCCGGTTCCGCCCCCTAAGGATAAAAAATGAACAAGAATACACTCATTGGTTCCATCCTTATCGCGGTTATCGTGATTTGGTGGATGGCTGTCAATAACGCTAACGCCGAGGCGCAGGCCGCTGCCCGTGCCGCACAGGCTAAGGCTAAAACCGAAAAGCAGGTCGCTGCAGATTCTGCAAAGTCGCTCGTGATTCCGAGCAAGACGCCTGAAATCAAGGCTGCACCGGTTCTCGGTGGTTCTGAAAACGCTGCCGCTACGGCTGTGGCAAACGATAGCGCTGCTCCGGTCGCCCCGAAGGCTGAAATTGCAGAACGCTCCGTGACGGTCGAAACTGACAAGTTCATCATGACCCTCACCAACAAGGGTGCTAAGGTCAAGAGTGTTATCGTGAAGGCTCTTCCGGATTCTACCGGCAAGTTCCCGGAACTCATCCAGGATACGACGCTTGGCGCCTTTGACTTGAAGCTCGACAACGCAGACTTGAGCGAAGCGATGTTCGAACTCGGCAACGCGCCTGCAAAGATTGTCGTGACCGACAGCGCAAAGGTCCAGTTCGCATTCCAGGACGCAAACGGCAACCAGGTCATCCGTTCTTACGGTTTCACCAAGGAAGGCCCGGCAGTCCGTCAAGAAAACAAGTTTATCGGCTTCCAACCGAATGCTTACGAACTCGCATGGAAGGGCGGCCTCAAGGAAACTGAAGATATTCCGAAGTCCAAGGGCATCATGGGCATCGGCGGTGGTGGCACCTACTACTTCAGCGAAGTCGTCTTCAATGACCGCTATTCTGTGGAACGCGAAATGCCGCGCGAACAGGCTTCTTTCAACGCAACTGAAGGCAAGGTCATTTGGGCAGGGCTGCGTCGCAAGTACGTGGCCATGACGGTCCAGTTCGACGAAGCTGTTCCGGCTGTGCTCAAGACAAAGCCGATGAAGGTCGAAGATAGCGAAGTCGATCCGGGTACGTACAAGCTTACGATTGCCGACGATTTCCGCGGTGCTCAGTCCCTCAGCTACGACTTGATGATTCTCCCGCTCAAGTGGGATGAACTCTCTGCTCTCGACAAGGACTACGAAAAGATTATCGTGAGTGGTTGGAGCTGGTGCGGTGCAGACGTCTGGTTCGTCTGGATTTGCAAGATGCTCCTCAAGCTCTTGAACCTCTTCTACAGCATCATTCCGAACTACGGTATTGCTATTATCCTTGTGACGCTCATCGTTCGCGGTATCACGACTCCGTTCACCGTGAAGCAGATCAAGTCTACGCGTGGCATGGCCGCTCTCAAGCCGCAGCTCGATGAAATCAACGTGAAGTACCGTACCGACCCGCAGAAGAAGCAGGCCGCTATGATGGAACTCTACAGCAAGAACGACATCAACCCGCTCGCAAGCTGCACGGGTGGCTGCCTCCCGATGCTCATCCAGATGCCGATTTTCATGGGCCTCTTCTTTGTGCTTGGCCGTGCAATCGAACTCCGTGGCGCTCCGGCTTTCCTCTGGATCTCTGACCTCAGCCGCAGTGACGTTGTCTGGAACGGTATCAGCATTCCTATCATCATGCCGTCTGGCCTTGCCATCCTCCCGTGGCTCATGGTGGCAACGACCTATTTCCAGACCAAGGTGACGATGAGCTCCAACGCCGGCATGGATCCTGCCCAGCAGAAGATGATGGTGTGGATGATGCCTGCCATGATGCTCTTGTTCAGCGCCGTGATGCCGTCTGGTCTCGTGCTCTACTGGATTATCGGTAACATCTGGAGCATTGCTCAGTACAAGTACATCTACAGCAAGTTCCCGCCGGTTAACGGCAACAAGCCCGCCGCTTCTTCCAAGCTCAAGGGCAAGAACGTCAAGGACGCTGAAATCGTGAAGTAATTGAAAATGCGCGGGCTTTCCCGCGCATTTGTCATTCCCGCCTCCGAGCGGGAATCTCCCTCTCGTCATTAAGCAAAAAAGAAGCCGCATCTACGGCTTCTTTTTGTATTGTATGTCATTCCCGCCAGAGCCTGTCCTGAGCACAGTCGAAGGAAGCGTGCATCACCCTTATTTGCTCTTCTTAAGCTTCAAGATTCGCTTGACGCTTTCGTCTATCCGCGATTCCTTGATTTTGCCTTTTTCGACCGCTTTAACAACGGCGTCAAATACTTGCGTGAATTCTCTGGAACAAAGCACCACGTCAACGCCAGCTTGAATTGACTTGATCGCGGCTTCGGTGTTGCTGAACTGCTTGGTGATGGCTCCCATGTCCATCGCGTCAGTCACGATAACACCGTCAAAACCGAGCTCTCCGCGGAGCTTGTCTTGCAGAATCACTGACGAAAGCGTTGCTGGCAAATCGTCGCCTGAAACATTCGGGGCGGCAATGTGGGCGGTCATAATCATCTGGGCGCCAGCCTTGATGCCTGCCTTGAACGGGATCATTTCGCATTTGAGCATTTCGTCCCAGGTCTTGTCGGTCGAGGCGTAGCCATAATGCGTATCTGTACTCACGTCGCCATGTCCCGGAAAGTGCTTGAGCGTGCCGATAACGCCTGCGGATTCTAGACCGTTCAGGTAGCTCACTACAAATTTTGCAGCAGTCTTTGGATCGTCCGAAAAAGCGCGTGGGCCGATGACGATGTTGTCTGGATTCGTGTTTACGTCGGCGACTGGCGCGTAGTCAATATCGAATCCGTATTTCTTGACGTAGCTTCCGATGGTGAATGCTGCCTCGTAAGCGTCATCCGGATCGCTGGATTCTGCGATAGCGGCCATGCTTTCGTATTTGGGAACATCGAAATTTTCATTATTTGCAATACGCGCCACGCGACCGCCTTCTTCGTCAATCGCAAGGAGCGGTGAACCGTTGAGTTCCCTGATTTCATCGATGAATTTCCCAAGCTGGGTCTCATCGACAATGTTATGTGCGTAAAGAATCATGCCGCCAATGGGGTAGTCCTTGTTGACCGCACGCATGGTCTTGTTGACTTTTTGGAGCTTGTAATCGGGGAGCTCAGCGTATTCGTTCCAATGGATGCTTGTATCTAGCGCTTCGGGGCGCACAAAGAACATCTGCCCGACCTTCTCGCGGAGGGACATCTTCTGGATGGCGGAATCTTCTGCCGAGGGCTCGCTCGAATAATCGTTCCCGCACGCTGCTAGAAATAGTGCGGTCGCTGCACACCCAATGACGCTCGAAATAACATGTTTCCTGTAAAACATAAAATACCCTCAAGACTTATTCTTCAACATTAAACGTCTTGCCGGCAAACATTTTCAGCAATGCTTTCGAAAGTTTCGTTATTGCTGTGAGTTTGTCTGTCTCGACGTTCTTCTCTTTGCCCTTGATGTTGAAGGATAGTGTTGCACCCTTGTCCGTTACTTCCATGTTCACCTTGGCGCCCATTACAATCGGCACGTTTATATCGTCGTGCCCGGCCGGGAATCCGCACATCACGGGAATGTTGTACTCTTTCAAATATTGGGAGAGCATGGCTTCGGTGCTTTCGTAATCAAGGTCTGTTCCCGAATCCACAAATTCGCCAAGGATAACGCCTTTCACGTTTTCCATCACGCCGTGAAGTTGAATGGAATTGAACATGCGGTCGATGTTGCGCAGGTTCTCGCCGATTTCTTCCATAAAGAGGATGATGCCGTCATTCCTGAAAACATCGATATCGCTAGCGCCAATGAGCGGTACGAATGTCGCCATGTTGCCACCAACAAGAATACCCTCGGCTTTGCCTTTCTGGTTGTACTTGTGTTTTGGTACTTTGTATGTCGGGACTTCGCCTTTGAGCAAATCGCGTAGGAGCGTGCTGTTGATGTCCTTTCCTTCGCTTTTAGCCATGCTGGAACTCATGGTGCCGTGGATGCTCATGACGCCTGCTTTTGTTTGCATGGCATGTAGCGTGGTCACATCGCTATAGCCGATAACCCATTTGGGGTTCTTTTTTACAAGCTTCGGATCAATCAAATCGACAAGCTGGATGGTCCCGTAACCACCGCGGTTGCAAAGAATCGCCTTGATGCTTGTGTCCTTGAGCGCTTCTTCAAAGTCTTTGGCACGATCTTCTGCCGTGCCTGCATATTTGCCTGCTTCAACCTTACCTACGCTTTTGCCGATGACCGGTTTATAGCCCCAGTCCTTGAGGATGTCTGCGGTCGTTTGGACAACATCTTCTGTTGTCGTGTAAGCGGGGGAAAGTAGTGCGACTTTGTCTCCTTTTTTGAGGAAGGTGGGGGCGGTATTTTCGGCGAGGGGGGTGTTGTTTGATTCTTCCGGTGCAATATAAGAATTGCCGTCACTGCAGCCTGCAAGTGTCATAGATAAACATAATACAGCTGTTATTCCTATCGTTTTAGACAGGCTAGGAAACCTGAAACTGCAGGACGACATATTTTTGATATCCATAAAGCTCCCCACTGGATAAACCCTAAAAAAATGTTCAGGGTATAATATACATATTTTAACGTTTTTGGCTAACGCCAGGTCCTTTGATGATACTATGACCGTGTTGTGCCGCTTCAAGTACAATTTTTTGATTGATGCTGTTCACGACCGATTCAACGTGCGTGATGATGCCGAGCATTTTTCCTTCGCGCTGCTGGCTTCTCAGACAGTTCATCACGTCTTCCAAGGTCACGTCGTCGAGCGTTCCAAAACCTTCGTCCATGAAGAGTGATTCGACGCGGACGTTTCTGCTGGCAAAGTCTGCAATTCCGAGCGCAAGCGAAAGACTAATCAGGAATTTTTCACCACCCGAGAGATTGGAAATTCCGCGCGGTGTGTCGAATTCAGCATCGTCCACTTCGAAGCCCAGGTTTCCTTTGGCAACGAGCCTGAAACGGTCCTTGACGATTTGCAGGTGCCTGTTGGCAAGCTTGAGGAGCGACTTGAAAGTGAGCCCCTGAACGAATGTGGCAAAGTCGCTGCCGTCCTTGACACCGAACCAGTCGCCCATAGCATCCCAGCGGGCTGCTTCGGCCTTCTTTTCGTTCAGGTCTTTTTCGAGTTCCTGCAGTTTTGCCAAGTTCATTTTATAACGGTTGACTCTTTCTTGTGCGGCGCCTGATTTTTGCTGGAGCGCATTCAGTTCATCTTCGACGGCCTTCTTTTGATCGAGTAAATCCTGGAGCGGAATGTCGTCGGAACGTTCAGACTTTATCTTCTCGATGGCATCAATAGCTTCTTCTCGCAATCGTGTTGCAGAGGCTAATGCTTCGTCAATAGATTTCTTTTGCAATTGCAACTGTGAAAATTCCACTTCTGGCATGGAGGCTGCAAGATAGGCTGCCTCGTCGGTAAAGCCTTTGGACGTGATGGCGCTTGTGAAATTTGCAGAGGCGTTGACGATTTTTTCTGCGGTTGCTGCAATACTTTCGCTCGTAGACTTGATTCTGGATTCCAAATCGATGCAATGGTTTTCGGCGTTGCGGAACTCATTGTCCGCTTTGGTGTATGCGGCCGTCGCTTCGTTCTTTTTGGATGCAGCCGTGCTGGCTTCGGTTTCTACGTTCTTGTCGCCGAATTTACTTGCTCGCGTTTTCTGAATTTGTTCAAACTCGTCGCCCGCTTTGTCAAAGGCGCTAGATTCGGATGCGAGATTTTCTTTGGCTTGCTTGACAGCGTCTTCGAAAATGGTCGCATTGTTGCGTGCTATGGCGAGCTTGCTAGACAAATCGTCTAGTTCGGCTTGGCGCGTCTCGAATTGTTGCTGTCTCTGCTTTAAATCGTTTAGAATTGCAGTTGCGGTTTCAATATTGAATTCGGCCCATGGCTTCCACAGAGCTGCAATTTGTTCTGCGGTTTCGTTCTTTTGATGGTTCAATGCATCAATGCTTTCGATGGCTGCGTTTTGGGCAGTCGTTGCACGGTTCTTGTCGATTTCGCATTGTGCCATGAACGCGTCTGCTTTTTGCAATCGAAGATTCAAATCGCGGATTTTATCGGCAACGCTCGAGGCGCTAGACTCATCAATGGAAATGCTTCCTGCTTGTTGGTTGCAGGCAGGGTGTTCTTTGGAACCACAGACCGGGCACGGGGCGCCTTCAACGAGGTGCTTCTGGATGATGTCGGCGAGTACCAAAATATCGTTTTCAAACAGCTTCTGCTGTTCCTCGAAAAGTTCCTGCTTGCGCTTGGTGGCGGCCTTTAACTTGTCGTCCGCTTTTGTGAAGTCTTTTTCGGCGGCAACTTTCGCATTTACGGCATCGCTGATGTCCTTAAGTTGCTTTCGAATTGTGGAGACAAGATTCTCGCTTTGCGGTACAATCCCGCGCAGTTCTGCATCCTTGGCGTTATTGTCCTGGATTTCTTTGAGGCCTGTTACTTTGGGCTCAAGAGTGAGGATTTCTGCTTGGACTTTTTTTAAGCCAGATTCTGCTTTGGTGAGTTCTTGGGCGGCGCGGTTCTTGCGGCTTTCCGCCGTTGATTTGATTCCTGCTGCGTTTTTCAAGTTCTCGTCGAGCTTGCGAATCTCGTTCCAGAGAGGTTCGCTTTCAACGATAAATTGTTCTGCATCGTTTTTGGCCTTTTCGAGTGTTGCTTTTTTCTCGCGAATAAGGCTCAATGCTTCTGTCGATGTCTTGAATTCACCCTGCAGTTTGACAAGTGCGGATTCATCGGCGCTTTTGCGGGCGCGTAAACCTTGCAGCTCCGTGTAGAGCGATACGCATTCCCTAGCTTTTTCCGCTTGAGCAAGTTGCGTTTCTTTTTCCGCAAAGCTAGACTTGTTTGAACTTGCCTTTGATAGTTCTGCTTCGGCTTTGTTCAAGCGATCTTGGCTGCTGTTCAGTGAATTCCGCCAGTTGATTCTCGCTTCGAAATCTGATTTTTGGATAGCAAGGTTCTTTTGCTTGTCGGCGAGATCTTTAAGCAAAGTTTCGTCAATTGCAATTTCTTCGGCCTTGGGGAGTGCTTCGCTCAAGGTGTTGAATGCCGTCTGTGCGGTTTCTTTTGCGCGGTTCGCGAGGCTTCTGTGCTCGCCAACTTTTTGGCCGATGCGGCGGTATCTTTCCGTCCCGTTCAGCTTTTCGAGAATGTCGGCGCGTTCTCTTTCGTTACTTGTCAGGAACTTGCTGAATTCCCCTTGTGCAAGCATTATCGAACGGCAAAATTGGGAATAGTCGAGTTGAATGAGCTCTGCATTTGCCTTGCCCAGTTCTCCTTTTGCACCGGTATTTCCGTTAAAGATGTAATGGTGCGGATTGTCGATGGCGTATATTGTACCCTGCGCATTTTGCAATTTCCCGTCGGCCTTGTCGCGGGCTCTGCGCTGGCTCCATTCCGATACGAAAGTCCCTTTTTTGCAACTGTAAGTGACTCGTGCGTAACATGTGCCTTTATCCGAAGTCATGACGGCATTGCCGTTGCCGCCATTGTAAATTAATTCCTGGCGAGGGGTGGCTCCATAAATGGCAAGCGTGATGGCATCGAGAATGCTAGTCTTTCCCATGCCCGTTTTTCCGCTAATGACGAAAAGGCTATGGTCCAGTTCCTTGTATGAAGGGTCGGTAAAGTCTATGCACCATTCACCGGCGAGGCTATTGATATTTTCAAATTCGACTTTTAGGATCTTCATGGTTATGCCTCCTCGCTTTTCACTTCTTCAACCACTTGCCTAAAAAGCGGGAGGTAGTTTTCGAAATCTTTCTTGATGTCGTCGTTCATTTCTGTGATGCCGATTTTGCTCATCAGGAGGCGCCTGAAAATTTCTTCATCGTCAAGCACGTCAACGGATTCGAGTGTCTCGTCCGAGAAACTGTTGGCGCCAAGAGCGTTATTGCGGTTGACTTTCCAGCTTACGACTTCAAACGGTGCTTTTTCGAGTACAGGCAAGAGCGCTTCGTGGATGTTTACGCCTGGAGTGTAATCGTACTCGATTTCGATCATTAACGGCTTGGGGGAGGCCTCTTTCCGCAATTGCTTGAGTTGGGCTGTGATGCTTTCGATCGATCCCGAAATGCGCTTGAAACTGTAGTATTGTGGCGTCTCGATTTTTTGTACAGAAGGTTCCACGCCTTTCTGCAAGTCAATCGCCAAAATGTGGTGCGCTCTTTCGGCTTCGTCAAAGCCGAGGATGAATGGCGAACCGGAATAGCGGATTTTCGGATTCCCTGCAACTTTGGTACTGTAATGAATATGCCCGAGCGCGACGTAGTCAAATCCTTCCGGAAATGATGACGCGGGGACAGTCCCCAAGTTCCCGACGATGTCGCGCATGCCGTGCCCCTTGGCATCGCTGCCGTTGTCGTTTTCGGGGCGGCCTTCTAAGTTGGAGGCGTACAAGTGCCCTGTGGCTATCATTGGAATTTGTCGGCCGTTGCGCAATTTCTCTGCGGCTTCGTACACGGCTTGATATAATCCTTTATACGTGCTTTGGACAAAATTGTCATCACCTTCGATTTTAAAACGGCGCAACTCCTGCTCGCGCACGTACGGGACGGCAACGCTAATTCCAATCACGTTGTTTGAATCGTCCTTTAATTCCTTGACAAGTTCATCGATAGGGCGATCGCCAAGTGAACCGACCATCTGGATGTTGAGCGCGTCAAGCAAATCTCGTGGTGCATCTAGCATGGCTCCAGAGTCGTGGTTGCCGCCAACGAGCACGATGTTCTTGCAACATGTATCTAAAAGCGATGCCAGGAATCGGAAATACTGGCGCCTCGCTTCGACGGACGGGTTTGTCGTGTCGAAAATGTCGCCTGCAACCACAAGGCATTCTGCGCCGAATTCTTCAATGCGTCCTTTGAGCCAGCTTAGAAACTGCTTTGTTTCTTCGAGCCTGTCAATATCGTGCATGGAATTGCCTAAATGCCAGTCTGCCGTGTGGATTAGCTTCATCTTTACCCTTTATTTTGATGTCATCTCTGAGCTCCAAATATACTATCGATTTTTTGGCACAAAATGACAAAAGTCCCTAAAAAAACTATTTTACTTGCCGTTACTAGCTAATACTAGGTAATACAAGCTGATAAATCTTTAAAAATTTCCAGGGGAACCTTTATGAAAAAGATGATTTTCTGTGCGGCTGCTATTTGTTGCTCAGCTCTGTTTGCTCAAGAAGCTGCTGTTGCTCCGGCTGCTGCTCCGGCACCTGTTGCCAATACGGATAGTGTTCAGACTGTAGCTCCGGCTGAAACGCCTGTTGCTGCTCCTGCTGCAGAAGCTGCAAATGCTGCTGCTCCAGTTGCCGATACGGCTAAAGTGGCTGCTCCCGCTGTAGAAACGGCTAAGGTCGATACGGTGAAAGCTGCAGAACCGGTGGCCGCTCCGGTTGCTGAAGTGGCTCAAGTTGAAGACACCGCTAAGGTTGCCGAGGCCGATACCTCCAAATGGAGCAAGTTTGTCGGCGTAAGCCTTACGGTTCCGTTTGAAAGCTATAAGGCTGGTGGCAAAAAGATCAATTTTATTAATTACGAAGTTAGCGCCACCTATGTAGGTGTTTGCCGTTGCGGTTTTACCCCGAAGGCTTCTATCTCGGCGGGTATTGCGACTGCAAAGAAAATTCCGTTTTATCCGTCGAAGGGCTGGCAGGTCGGTTCGTTCAGCACTTTCGAAGTTGGTGCAGGTTATAGTTTCGTGAACAGTGAAAAGCTCCTGCTTTCTGGATTCGCCGTTGTCGGATTTGAATATGCGAATTTTATAACGGAATCCAAGAAGATGAAGCATAGCGAACTTGGGAATGTTGATCGCGATTATCTTGAATCGTTCTCTTCCCTTACCCTTGGTGGCGATGTGATGGCTAGGTTCGCCCTGAATGAAAGCGTGGGCCTCTTTGCAAGTGTTGGTGGCCGCTGGGTGGCTTATACCGATGCTGAATCTGCTGTGAGATACACAAAGGATGATTACACCCGTACCGAAAACATCCATGATGATGGCGTTGGCTACTTCAGCATTGTGCCTTCGTTTGGCGTGATGTGGAAAATCTAAAATAGATTACATCGTTCCCGATTCAAGACCTTTTACGGGAACATAACGAATAGAGCCGTCTGGTGCAATGATCATGGCAACACCGCCCATGTAATTGACCCAGCGGCCTTTTTCGTGGTAGCGCACGTTGGCATGCCCTTCGGTCACGTAGGCGAGGAGAGGCACGACCAAAAAGTCGTGTGTACACATAATGCTGACGCGCTTCATCGCAGGGAGATTTGCAAGAATGTTGTCTTTGAGCAACTGTTCACTGCGGATGCTTAGATCGTAAAATGCGTCCTGGAATTCTCCTGCGAATGCGTATCTGGAATACAAATCCCAACCACCGCCAACCGATGTCGTGTATTCGCTAACTTTGTCGGCGTCCATCACGTACCAGGCTCCGTCCATGTACGGGAGAATGTTGAGCGTATAATTTAGTTGGCCTTTGCCCTTTGCAATTTCTTCGCAGGTCTCTTGCGTGCGTGTGTAACCGGAGTAGCCGTAGTAAAAATCTTCCTTGGCGACCATTGCAAGGCGTTTGCCTAAGTTGTTGGCGTAAATTATACCATTGTCGGTCAAGTGGCCTGTGGGGCTTGTGTCTCCGGTGCGCTCGCTATGGCGGATTATGAAGACGGCTATTTCGTTGGGCTTGAGGTTTGCGTAAACTTCAACGAGGTCCGTAAATCCGTCGGCTTCTTGCGGGGTGGCAAGTCGCCAGGCGTTTGTGGCGGTTTCGAAGATGTAAAAGTTGTCGTGGTTCACACGACCTTCGCGGACTTCCTTGTTGTATTCGCCGGGGCCGAATCCTGCGGTGTCTTTTTCGATGGGTTGCGCAATGCGCCATTCCTTGGTATTGGCGTCGCAAATGAATCGCACGGTTGAATGGTCCGCGTGCTCGTAGTCGTTTGCGAATAGTGCGCTTTGACCTTGATTGACGTACGTGACCTGCCCTGCGTTTGCATCAGTACATGGCCCGAATCCGTAAGCGATGGGGATGAACGCGCGCATGTAGCGTTCGAAATTCGGAATGCCCATGCCCCATGATGAAACGTTATTGCGGATGTCGTTGTATTTCCAGATTGTATCCAAGCCTACGATCCAGTCGGCAATTTGAATTTTCCAGTTCTGGTCGTTCCAGATGCCATCGCCCTTGAGGTCTTCGGCGAGATTGTTTGCGAGATTCATCATGTCGTTCTCGCTGCGCTCGCCTTGAATCATGGCGGAGATGGCAAACAGTGCGGCACTGTATTCGCTATTCCCGAACATGTCAAGATCTTCGGCAACGGGCTTGTCTGTGCGTCCGTCGGTGAAGTACGGCTGCGAATAAAGCATGACCGTGTCAATCCCGAATGCGGCAAATGCTTCGCGCTCCGCCTGCGCTTTGGCTTCGACAAAGTCGATGTGGTTCATCGTGAGCTGCTCGATACGCGGGATGGTAATGTGCGTGAGAATGTTCACGTTCGCATGTGCGGGCGAGCATGTCTTTGCGGCAAGTGTGATGGGGTTGTTCGAAATTCTGCCTGTCACTTCGTTGCGATAAAAACCGGTCGCTCTGATTTTCACGCAGTTGGAATTCGAATGGACGTCGTTAAAGGTGTAGCGCCCGTCGTTGGTGAAAATGCAGCCTTCCGCTTTTTGATAAGTCTCGGTGTTGAAATCCTTGCTTGCTTCGGTGACGGTAACGCTTGTGCCAAAGACGAACGGCCCTTTTTGTGCAATACCGGTCATCGGAGAAATGAATCCTTCGATAAAGACGGTGTCTGGGCTGCCGATGATTGTACCGTTTGGCAGTGACGTAACTTTGTTTACCGCATGCAGAAATCCGTCGCTGCATGTGATGCTAAAATCTGTGGTGTCTGCAGCACTGCGCCATATGCCTTTTACGCAAAGACGCGGCAAGTTCTCGTTCTGCACAAAGAAAGCACGACCTTCACGGCCTGCATCGCAAGCGGGCAAATTGGCTGCGCTTTGGACAATCAAGGAATCGAAAGCTGAAGCGGGCGTGCTAGGAATGTTTTCTTTTGAACTGTTTGTCGGATTTTCGTCAGAACCACATCCTGTTGCCAACAAAGCGGCAAAACCAATCGTTGTTAAATTGAATTTTGTCATTTTTCTCCTGCTTTGTTGATATTCCTATTTCTTCAGCTTGTCAATCAAGCGTTTAGCGGGGAAGCCGACGAGCTGGAAACCTTTTTCCCAAATAAAGTCCTTGATGCGCTCGACTTTAGTCTCGTTGCTTTTCGGGAGCCAACTCTCGTCAAAATCGGCGTCTAGCCCGGCTTCTAGAATGAGTGCGGTGTAGTCCTTGTTGAGCGCATCGTAGGCGTGGTGGCGTACGAAGTGTTTCTTTTCTTCGTAGTTGAAACGGCGTTCCAGAAGCTTGCGCTTCACGAAACCGGCGCCTTGTTGGATGAGCTCGTCGTATGCGAAGAATACGGGGCGTTCCGTGTGGTAGAGAGATTCCATGATGACTTCGGCTTCGGTGAATTTTTCGCTCAAGCCGACTTCGAGCTTTCGCGTGACATCGTAGAATTCGGTCTGCTCGGGAGTCTCGAAAATGTGCAAGAAGAACACGCCGAGTGCGGCGGGTTTCATGTACAAGAAGAACGATTGCAGATGCGGCGCAATTTCGTCATTGCTTGTGAGCGAAACGACGTCGGCATTGCTTTGTTCGGCGCGTTCAAAGAATTCCTTGAACTTGTTCTTGTAATAGACGATGGAATCGTTGATGAGCAGCAGGCGCTCCACATCGCGCGTGATGACGCCGGGAACGTAGTTGCCGGCTGCGTCGGTGCGGTTCGCTTGCAGTTGCAAATAACGCCGCCACATGCCAAAGTCAAATCCGCGATTTTCAGTGAGGAAAAGCTCGATGTGGTTTTCCTTCAAAAAATCGTAGGTATCGTTCGAAAGCGTTCGGCGATTCGTGAGGAGGACGACCTTGAAGTCGGTCTCGGCGAGATGCTTGAGCGCAAAGCGGACATAGCCGGGGAGGTCTTCCCCGGTTTGGTAACTGGCATAGAGGGCGACTTTATTGCATGCGTCCATCAACTATCTTCCTCTGCGGCCTCCGCGGCTGCTGCGTCCGCGACCTTTTTCACTAGATCTGCGGCCACGCCTTGCTTCGCGTGGTTCGCTGGCTACATGGAATCCTTCGCCGAATTCACGGGAGTCGCGACCGCTGCGCTTTTCAGAACCGTGTTTCCCACGCTTGTCGGAACGGCGACCTTCATCGAATTCGTCACGGCCCTTGCGGAAACCGCCACGTTCACGAGAATCGCGACCGGTGCGTTCAAAAATCGGACCGTCGAAATCGCGACGTCCACGGCGACCGCGAGAAACGTATTCCGGTTCGTAATCGTCGTCTTCGTCCGGCTGGCTCACATAGCCGAGTGCTTCGGCGGCCGCAGCGCGGTCTGCACGTTCATTGAAATTGCGAATGTCGCGTTCGGTATCTTCGCGGGTACGGCGCTTCTTCGGTTCTGGGCTCAGCTTTTCGGTGATGCTGAAGTCTGCCTGACCGCGCAATGGGTCAACTCTGAGGAGTTGAACCATCACCTTGTCGCCACGGCGGAAGGTGCGGCCGCTACGCTTGCCAAATGCAAGACCCTGATCCGGGTTGAACACATAGAAGTCGTCGCCTGCGATATCGCGGTAGCGCACAAGACCTTCGGCAATCGGATCGTCGATGGAAACGTAGATACCCCATTCTTCGATGCCTGTTACGTTTGCTTCGAAGCTGTCGCCAATGCGGCTCTTCAAAATCCAGCAGCTGCACACCTTGATGGAGATGCGTTCCACCTTCATGTTCTTGATTTCGTTTGCCGAAATCAAATCGCAGACTTCAATCACGCTGTTCACGCGTTCGGCGTCGATTTCCTTACCCTTGCGGGCGAGTTCACGATGGCACCAGAGGTCGGCATAACGGCGGATCGGCGAAGTGAAGTGGCTGTAATCCTGCCAGTTCAAGGCGAAATGCCCGAAGCTGTTGGAATCGTAATGCGCCTTCTGCATACTGCGCAAAATGCGGTTTGTGAGAGTCTCGTCGCCAGCAGCGCGCTTGACCAAGTGCTCGTAAAGCTTGAAAGCAACCGGGTTCAAGTTCGTATCGCCACTGCGCGGCTTGCCCAAGTCACGCAACATCACCGGAGCGTCCTTGAACAGGTCCGGGTACATGTAATAGAGTTCCATGATGTCCTTCGTGTCCGGAGCTTCATGGATACGGTAAATGCCTTGCAGCTTGCGCTGCTTGAGTTCTTTCGCGCAGCAGTTGTTCGCGATGAGCATGCACTCTTCGACCCAAGAATTGGAATCGTCGTGTTCGCGCGGGAAAATCTTGACCGGTTCACCGTTCTCGTCAAACTTGCAGCCGTATTCAGTTGTCTGGAATTCGAGCAAGCCATCTTTGGTGCGGTTCCTCTTGAGGAGTGCCGTCACTTCGGCGAGAGCCTTGATGGAATCGTCGCCTTCTTCCATCATCTTCACGGCCTGCTGGTACGTGATGCCCTTCGTGATGTTCACGACACTGCGGTGGAAATCCCAACCGAGAACATTTGCGTCCTTGTCCAGGTCGATCATGCAGGTGAATGCGCAGCGGTCTACGCCTTCGTGTAAACTGCAAACGCCGCTCGAAAGCTTTTCCGGGAGCATCGGCACTGCCGTCCACGGCAAGTATTGCGTATAACTTCTTTCAAGAGCTTCCTCGTCGAGGTCCGAACCTTCGGGCACGTAGTAGCTCACATCGGCGATGTGTACGCCGAGCTTGTATCCACCATTCGGCTTGCGTTCCACGCTGATCGCATCGTCGTGGTCCATGGCGCCTTCGGGGTCAATGCAGAGAATGTCGAGCTTGCGGTAATCCACGCGGCCCTTGAAATCCTTTTCGGTCGGTTCTGTAATGGAGGCCACGTACTTTTCAATAGCGGGGCTAAAGCCTTTCGGAAGATTGCTCTCTTCCATAAACTTTGTCTTGACTTCGTCCCAAGTCACGTTCATGATTTCGGCAGAGCGGTCCACCTTTGCCAAGTAGCTGTGCTTGAGCTTTGGGTGCGGATAAAGCGTGAAGCTGATGGTCTCGCCTTCCTTGCCCGGCGCCTGCCTGCGGTGGCACATCTCGTACACCTTGCCGGTATCGATTTCGGTCACCTGCCAGTCTTCGTCACCGGTCTGGTGCAGAATGCCGCGCTTCACGCGTGTGCCGGAATCCTTTTCGGTCTGACGGCGGCTGCGAGCGCCCGGACGGCGGTTGTCTTCGACGCCCTGCTCTGCAAGCTTCTTGCGGCGCTTTTCGCGCTTGTCTTCGAGCGGTTCGCCATCGCCCAGCTGGTATTCCTTGTGGGCAGAACGCTTGAGAACACCGCGCTCGATCATGTCGGCGAGGAGCTGCTTAAAAGCCATCTTCTGTTTTTTGGGGAGGCCGAGAGCGCTACGGAGCTGGCTCCCTACCATAGGTTCGTCACGAAGGATTGCAATAATTTGTTCTTCGCTCGGTAATTCCTTAGCCATAATTAAGCCTCCTTGTTTTCTGCGACCGCTTCTTTTGCTGCGGCAAGTTCCGCCTGCTTGTACGGCATAGCGGATTCAATAAGATCATGAGTTTCGTCGCGGAGATCGGCCATCGGCTTCTCGGCGTAATCTTCATAGCGGATCAGCGGGTGAACGACCATCTCGACGGTGCCGGAATAGACCGCCCACTTGACCTTCGGGAGAATCTTTCCGGTATTGATAAATGTAACTGGCAAAATGTCAAAGTGCTGTTCTTTTGCCAAACGGAAAATTCCATTTTGGAACTTGAACATGTGCCCGTCTTCGCTGCGGTGGCCTTCGGGGAACACGACAATGTTGTAATTGCTTTCGAGGCGTTTCTTGAGGATTTTGCCGAGGCCTGCGTTTTTGCGCGGGTTCGTGTGGATAGGAATGTTGCCGGAGCGGTTCAGGACCCAGCCGAATACGGGCGCTTTCCAGAGGCTTGCCTTCGCCATGAATGACGCCGACGTGATGGAATGCCAGACGACGTTGATGTCCAAAAAGCTCTGGTGGTTGGCGACGATGACGTAGTTTACGCCCTTTGGAATGTTTTCTGCCCCCTTGACCGCGACTTTAATGCCGAAAAGCTTGAAAATAATGTTCCTGAAGGCGAAAGTGCAAATCTTGGTGCAGTTTTCCCAGTGCCCGCGGATACCGCAATAGAGGGTGTAGGGGATACCCGCAACAACCATGATAGTGAAAACGACGATGTAATAAAAGAGTGCAAGAATAGCGCGCATGTTCTCTACTTGTTAAATGTGAACTGAAGCCTACTCAATATAAATAGGTCCCTATGGGCTTAATGTATATTTTTTGAGCGGAGTAAATCGGTTGTTTTTGTTACATACGCATAAATACGCACTTGTCATTCCCGATTTAATCGGGAATCTCCTATTTCCTTGAGAAAAAACTATATTCCTGAACGTAAAACATGGAGTTTTAAATTATGGAAATTAAATGGCTTAATCCCGATGCAAAGTTTGACCGTCTCGTTTTGGCGGGTGATATCGGTGGTACGAATACGAACCTTGGTCTTGTGGGCTACAAGGATGGCAAGTTTACGCTCATTCTCGAAACCGTTTGCCCGAGCCAGTGCATTGAAGGACTTGACACCCCGATCCGTGAAACGCTCAAGGCAGCAATCGAAAATCGCGCGGATTTGAAGCCGTCCCACATCTGCATCAGCGCCGCAGGTCCGGTGGCAAACAACAAGTGCGTCATGACGAACCTCCCGTGGTGCGTCGACGGCGATGCCATCACGAATGCAACCGGCATCCCGACCCTCGTGATTAACGACTTTATGGCCATTAGCTATGGCATCCCGACTCTCGACGTCGATGACCCGAAACAGATCCTCAAGTTCAAGCACACCGACGGTAGCGAACCAAAGCCGCAGGCTGCAACGAAGGCTGTGATTGGCCCGGGTACGGGCATGGGTGTTGGCTTCCTCGCATTTGACGGTCAGAAGTACATCCCGGCTTGCTCCGAAGGTGGTCACTCTACGTTTGCTCCGTTCGACAAGGAAACTCAGGACTTCCGCGACTACATGGAAAAGCGCATCGGCACCGTGCCGGGCGTTGAACCGCTCGTCTCTGGCATGGGCCTTGCTCACCTCTATGAATGGTGGCGCGACACGAAGGGCGTACCGCAGAACGATGCCTTCAAGAAGATTGAAGAAACCGATTGGCACGACCGCCCGAAGTACATCAGCCGCGCAAGCGATACCGATCCGGTGGCTGCCGAAATGATGCGCATGTTCGTGAAGATGCTTGCCCGCTTCGCTAGCGACGCTTGCACGTTGTTCCTCCCGCTCGGCGGTTTCTACCTCGCAGGTGGCACGGTGCAGAAGGACCTCCGCTGGCTCGAACGCGATAACTTGTTCATGACCTGGTTCGAAAAGAACTACAATCCGAACATCCGCCCGCTCTTGAACAAGATCCCGGTGTACCTCATCAAGGATTATAGCATTAGTTTGTACGGAGCTGCTAATGCAAGTTTGAATTTGCAGAAGTAAACGGACGTTGTGAAACGTGCGGCGTGCGCAAAAAGCATGCCGAGAATGCGCGAAGAACCGCGCGAACATTGAATTGTCATGCCGGACTCCGTTCCGGCATCGCCTTTAGAGTGGTAGTTTCCATTTTGGAAACTACCAGTTTTTTTATGAAATCACGCCGCGGGCCCAGCCGTAACCCTGTACCGCCATATCGATAAAATGGTTCAATAACAAATTGCTTTTCGCATTGAACAAATCGATATCGTAGCAGTCCGGTAAATGCGGTGATTTGGGTGCATCCAGAACTTCTTCGATGGTACTCTTGACTTTGGCACGAGTCTGCTCGTCCTTATACCAATCGACAACAAGAATCTTTTGACGGTTGTCTTTCAACTTTTTGTACAAAGCTTTTGATGTCAACAGAACTTCTTGTTCTTGTGCATTTGTGAGTTTTTTGCCCATCACGAGCAAGTCGAAAATTTCCAATTCTTCGTCCGAAAGGCCCATCGTGCTTGCACGGGAATCTTCTTTCTTCAATTCTTCGACAAGCTTGATTAACTGTTCGTAATAATCTTCATTTTCCGTTCCGCCTGCATTGTAGCGGTTGATGATATTGCGGAACCTTTCGGAGAACTTGATGCGAGTGACGTTCCTGTTGATCATCTGTTGCAAGGCTTTTTCGATGAATTCCTTCATGTCGTTGATTTCGACGGCCTTGTACTTTGCCTGCTTGATTTCTTTACGCAAACCTTCGGCATCAATTTTAGAAAGGTCAATCAGTTTGGAACCACGCATGTATATTCCGTTTCTAGAGCTCTCGCGGAGTTCGGTTGCTCCATCAACTTTCACGCTTTCCGATGAAACGCTGTTATCCAAAAGGTCGCCCATGCGTTTGCGAGCCTTTTCAATTTTCTCGTCGTTTATAAGGCGGAAAAATTGTCCGTGCAAATAGATGAGTGCACTGAAAATCGGATTACTCCAGTCGCGTTCAAAAATTTCTGGCTTCGATGCTTCGTAAAGATTCAGCAAGGTGTTCAAAATGACTTTGAACTTTTCGGAATCTTCATCAATCGCGATGATTTTGTTATACGTTTCGCGAATATCATCCAACTTGTCAAATGTAGAAGCATTTTCTACAATCTTGTAAAGATCGATGTTTCGTTCCAAAAGGAACTTGTGGGCTTCTTCGATACAGGCATCAATGTAGCCAATTAGTTCGTCGATGTTCTTGGCCGGGAATTCGCTTCCGTCATCGCCAATGGCGTATGCGGCCAAGGCTTGCTTCATGAATTTGAATACGTTTACATAGTCCACGATGATGCCGCATGGTTTCCCTGGGAATACGCGGTTTGCTCTTGCGATAGCTTGCATCAGCGTGTGATTTTTCATGGGTTTGTCGAGGTAAAGCGTGCTGAGACTCTTTACATCAAAACCGGTAAGCCACATGGCACAGACAAAGACCAATTGCAAATTGTCGTTTGGATCTTTAAACCGATCTTCGATATCTTTACCTTCGGGGGTAATCGCATTCATCTTATTGCGGTGGGCGACGATATCCAAACCCTGTGCCTTGAATTTTTGAACTTCGTCCGCTTCTTCTGAAACGATAACCGCCATCTCGACTTTGTCCATGTAATTCAAGATTGCGGTTAAACGATTGTAATCGTCGCTATCCTTGACGACATTATTGCGTTCGATGGTCAGCGCCTTCTTTTCTTCTTTCCAATAGTGCTGAACCTTGTCGTACATCTTTACGGCGGTAAACTTATCGACGGAAACAACCATACCTTTGCCGAGGAATCCGCGACGCGGGAAATGGTGGGCGATATCCCTTGCAATCTTGTCGAGGCGGTCTTCGCGTTTGATGACTTCCAAAATGCGAGAACTGGAATTCTCCAACAGTTTCGCTTCGGCCTCGTTGAGGTTTTCGTCTTCGATAATCGTGACGACATCATCATCGAGGAAGTTATTCTGGAGACCGACTTCGGGAACGCGCCGACTGTAAAACAGCGGGACAGTGGAGCCGTCTTCTACGGATTGTGCAAAGTTATATTCCGAAACATAATCGCCGAACCATTGATTTGTAAGGCGTTTGCTGCCGAGTAATGGCGTGCCTGTAAACGCAATGAAGTTTGCGTTCGGCAACGCCGTTCGCATGTTTTCGGCTAAGGTCTTGTATTGCGTGCGGTGCGCTTCATCTACTAAGACAAAGATGTCGTCACGGGTCGAAAGTACCGGATATTTTTTGCCATAGACGGGAACCTTCTTTTCGCTGGCTTCATTAGCAGACGATTCGGTTTTCTTCTTTGGCTTTTCGAAACCAAACTTGTGAATCAGCGTGAAGATGAAAGGCTTGTTTCCTCTCAAATAATCACGAAGTTGTTCGCCGTTTTTAGGTTGGCATTCGTCTTTGGGTCCGATAATTTCGGTACGCATAAAGTTTTTGTGAATTTGCGTATCGAGATCATCGCGGTCAGTGATGATGACGAAAGAGAAATTCCCATGGAACTTGCGATTAACCTTGCGGGCGAACATTGCCATTGAATAGCTCTTGCCGCTCCCTTGCGTGTGCCAGAAAACGCCGAGCTTGCCGTCTAGTTCCTTGCGGTTCTTGACCGCTTCGCACAAGTTGTTCACACCCATGAACTGGTGATTCTTGGCGATAATCTTGATGGACTGATTTTCGAACAAGATGAAGTTTTCGATGTAGTCGATAAGAGTTGCTTTGTTCAGCAATCCCTTGACCATGTACTCGGCACTGACGCCTTCGCCACGGATATACTTGCGGTCAATTTTATCGTCTTCGCTAGACTTGAGCCATTCAAAGAAATAGTCGTAGCTGGCGTTGAAAGCACCAAGCTTTGTCTCGCAACCGTTCGAAAGTACGCAAATCTGGTTGAGTGCAAAAAGATTCGGAATGTCCCTCTTGTAACTCGTCAAGTTCTTGTTGTAGGCTTCTTCAATTTTGACGGTGCTGTTCTTCAGTTCGATAAAGACGAGCGGCAAACCATTGACGAATATCAAAACATCGGGGCGGCGGTAATTGAACCGTCCCTGAATCCACATCTGCGATACTGCGGTAAACGTGTTGTTTTCGGGATTATCAAAGTCGATAAAGGCAACATCGTCAAAATCTGACTTGCCATCCCTAATGAACTTCACACGGACGCCATCACGCAACTTTTTGTAGAGCGTGTAGTTGGTTGCGGTGATATCTGTACCGGAATAGTCTCGTGACAGTTCGTGTGCAATCTCGTCTAGCTTGTCCGAAGGAATGTTCGGATTGAGCCTCGTGAGTGATTCCCGCAAAATAATAGGCAAAACGCATTGCTTTTTATTCGCCCTGCCCGTACCATCATTGAGGTCTTCCGTTTTTTCTGGAGACGGATCGCAACGAACAACCTGATAGCTGTAAGGGGCTGCCTCCAGCATTTTCAGGATTGCCTGTTCAATATCGTCTTCAGAAATAAAGGACTTCATTTTAAATCTCTGATTTAAATATAAATAAACACCCATAGAAAAAATGCTACGAGTGTTAATGATTAGTTTTCTTTTGCGAAAATGAATTTGCTGAATTTCGGTTTCTTTGGAATGTTCCACTTTGGAAAGGCTAATTATGCTGCTCTTGACTTTCGTTAAATAAGAATGTATATTATTATAAAAGCATCGGAAAACACGCGCCGGCTGGTGATGCCGGGTCGCTGGAAGGTTACCGATGTTTTTTTTGTATATAGGGCATTCAGCGACTTTTGAGGAAGTTTATGGTGTCCTCGTATTTTATAGGATGGACCGGTGTCGCGTGAATGCCTTTCTTGGCATATCGAATCGATATTACATTCGTCCTTACAAGCTCTTCGCAACCGGCAAAGCCTATATCGTTGCTGAATTTGACGATTTCTTCTTTGATTTTTCCGGTTTTGTCGAAAACGACTAGGCCCGTCCCGATAGATTGTTGCACGATTTTATAAACATCGATGTTGAAATCGAAATAGGCAGCTCCGGCAAATCCTTTAGCTTTGGAAACCCTGTTGTAGTTTTCAAAAGTTTTTGTACCCACGATATGTTTTTTCTGACATTCTGGGTTTATGCGTTTTGAGAGATTTTCTTTTAAAAAAGTGGGCCACAGGACATATAGTTCGTGTTCTGAATAGATTCCCCTTGCTTTAGCTTGCTCGATTAGTTTTTCTATTGTTGTGTATAGATCCATTGCAGAACACCAGTTCACAAACCTGTTGAATGACAGATTGATGATCCCACGGAATGTGGGGGTGCTCTACGTTAATCGCCAGGGGGCCAGTTTCCCCATAGGGTGTATGCTGCCTCGAATTGTGAGCCTGTCGAGCGAACAAAGGGAGGTCGGCGTCAAGCAGAGAGTGAAACTACCTGCCCTGAATTTATCGGTGTCGGCAGGATGGGTGCGATCGGGAAAGAATATACAACTTTAAAAGAGACTAGGCAAGGGGCTTCGTATTGCTCTTGCTTTTATTCTAAGATTTGACTGATTTGAGAAATGATGCCTGAGGCAACCAAACTTCCGGTAATGTTTTGGCAAAGGGCTTCTATTTTATGCAGTAGCTTGCGAACACCTGTTTCATCTTTTTGGGTAACCATTTGCTTGATTTCGACAAGGTCTGACTTTAATTCGGCTTCCTGATTGTTTGTTAGGCGTAAGCTTGCGATATTTTGCAAAACTTGCTCTATTAAGTCGGAAACTTTTTTGAAATCAAAGCTGTTATTATTGTTGATTGTTGCAGAAGAATTCGTCATCGAGCCGATGAAGTTTGATCCATTTATGTTTCCGTAGTTGTTTATAATTGGAGTTCCCTTATCCGAATTCAAGGAAAACTTTCCTTCTTTGATTTTTGACGATTTCCATTCGTTAATTTTTTTTCTGACTTCGTTTTCAATTCTTTGAAGGAAAAATAACTTTATAACAGTTCGGTTCTTATAATCTCGAATATTTTTATCATCCTGTACTGGTGATACATAATCTTTTCCACTAGCAACAATACTAGATATATCCTTGATTGGATTCCAGCAGGGAATGATAACAGGATTGCCAACTGCATATCTTTTGGCATCTGCTTTAATTAAGGGACCATCATACCAAATGTCCAAAGTGCCATTTACCTGACGATAATCGGAAAGTTTTTCATTTTCTGCATATCCGTTTAATTCCCTTTCGCAAAATTTGGCGAATTTTTTGTCATCAATAAGGTCGGCTATGGTACGGGCTTGCTCAAGTAAATCGGCAACAGGGGTTGACGATTTTGCACTATTGGTGATGAAATCTTCTATAAGTTTTGCGATGGACATGGATATGTTTATCGAATTGTTTTGAGGAAAGCGTCAATTTTATTGTAAATGTCTGAGCCGATGACGCTACAAGTTATGCTTTGTGCCCAGACGCCCAAGCTGTTGAGTAATGTTCCGATAGACTTAGAATCTTTTTGATTGATTTTTTGATCAATTTTTTCAATTTGTGTATTTAAAAGATTTCTGTCATTTTCATCAACTGAAGGTGCTTTTATCAGCTCTTTTATAGATTCAAGAAGCTTTTTGGCCCCTTCGTAATCAAATTCTTTTACTCCGTTTGCGTTTAGAGTGGAGTTGATGGCTGATCCAACAACGTTTGATCCGTTAATGTTTCCGTAGTTGTTTATAATGGTCATATTTTTGGCGATTTCCTTTTCTTTTGTAGAAAATTCATAATCTTCTCCGAGAATACCTTTCTGTTCTAAGTTAAGAGCCCAATCAAGAATTTGATTTTTTATGGTATTGAGAATTCTCACTAGTTGAGTTTTCGAAAAAAACATTTTTATTTCATAACGATTTGGAATGCGAGCTGCCTCAATAAGAAACTGTTGCAATTCAAGGGGAATAATCATTGAAATTGTTTGTAAGTCTTTATTATCAACGGCGGTTTGAATTTCGCTAATTGACATGGTGATTGGCCATGTTGATAATTCTTCAAAAGTTCCTTTTGATGGAAGCTGGATAGGTATCCATCCTCGCATTGGGTTTCTAGCCTTGAAAAAGACATTTGCATTTCTGTATTCAGGGACTTCCTTAGAGGTGGGATAACCATTAATTTCTTTTTTTAGGAATTCTACCATTTCATCTTGATCTAGTTTACGAGCAATAAAATATGCCTTTTGACAAAGATCGCTAAACGAACATTTCGGATTTAAACATTCTTTCTGTAATTCTATAACCAGCTTTGACATTTATTCTTTCCTTTGCGTTTGGATGCTTGAAATAGAATCGTTTAACACGCCGGCAAGATTTGAATTTGAAACATTACCATTGATGATGATTTGGATAGAGGGAACATCTTTAACTTTACTTTGTTCTTCGCTAGAAAATTTAAGATTGTCTCCAAGAATACCTTCTTTTTCCAACTTTAGAGCCCAATCTAAAACGAGTTTGCGAACAATTTGTGGGATTGAAGCTAGCTGAGCAATAGACACGATATGATGGATGTTCATTGCTTTAGGCATATTTGTTGTTTCAAAGATTATTTGCTGAACTTCTGCAGTGGGGCGAATTTCTAAGGTTTCAGTTTTTGATAAGCTTAATTTTTCTATTTCTGTGATAGGTTCAATGACATTTCGTTTGTTTATGGGATTCTCTGAAGAAAGTGATATGGGAACCCATCGTTGGAAATTGACATCAAAAGCTTCTGTATAAATTATGATTTGACGATATAAGGGTAATTGAGTCGTGTCATCACTCTTGTATCCGGTCATTTCATTAGAACAGAATTCTGCCATGTCTTTGATAGACAATTTTTCGGCAATGGCGTATGCCTTGAGTAGCAGGTAATAGCAAGATACTTTTTCGTCAAGACATGCTTGCTGTAAGTCAAGAACCATTTTTGCCATAATAATTACCTATACGGCGAGTTTTCCGCTCATTAGGCGGGGTAAGAGCAGGTCGCGTTGTTTTATGAGGTTTTCATTTTGCTTTTTTAATGAATCAACCATTGCAAAATTATTTTTTGCAATTTCATTAAATTTTTGACAGAGTTTCTTCGGCGGCATGACAAATTGCATTTTTGCAAAATTATTATATCTCAGTGAAGGTACTGTTGCACCTGTTGCCACAGACAGGAAATATTTTCTGTTCAATTTTAAAACGAAAAAGAGAAATTTTCCAATGGTGTTGTCCTTAGGCTCAATACAATAACATCTTTGGTGTAGATTAAATTTTCCCCAATAGTACCTTGGCATGAAAGATGTTCCTTCTCCTGGAACAATTATCGCCTCGCAATCTTTTATCCATTCGCTACTTTTCTTTATTTCCTGGGATCTATCAAAAAGCGGGTATTCGCCGTCTTCTTCTGCGTCTTCTCGATTGCATTTTCCCGTTGAAATGTTCGAGACATTCCCAAGTTTTTCTATTGTCCAACCTTTGGAAATCCCGTTTTCGATGGGGCTAGTTTCGTGGCCGGGGAATCGGAAGTGGACGAACCATTCTTTGTAAAGATTCTCCGCCATTTGTTCCAAGATTTTGATGCGTTTGATGTTGTTTTCTATCAGGTTGTCGTAGGCGGAAAGTACAGATGCGATTTTTTCTTGATTATGAAGGGGAGGCAAACAAACCTTTATTTTTTGTATTTTGTATATTCCGAGTTTTGGTTGTGCAGCTCCACCTGCTATGGTTTGCATTAATTCTTTGTATTGCTTTTGATTTAGTAAATAATAAATGTATTTGCTATTGGCTTTGCCGTTGAATCGTGTTAATCTGACTGCATTTTCTGTTAAATTAAATCCATCAACATCCTTTTGCGCAAATCCTATATCACCAATGGATGCCCCAACTATGGTTATTGCAATATCGTTTTCATTGATGATATACTTTTTTATTTTGTTATATGTATTTTCTTCTAAATATATTAAGTCTTCTGTGTTTATATTGCCATTTTTTATATCCCTTGCTCGTATATAGGGATGTGATGTTTTATAATTAACAAAATCAAAGCCAAGAGGAATTCTTTTTCCACTTTTTATTTCACATATGTCATTTATAGAGAATATTTCCATTTTTATTTTTCCCTAAAATAACGCATTCATGTTCTCTGCAATCTGTTTTTCCAGTTTCTTTGCTTCGGCGCTCAGCTTAGCGAAATCGTCATTCAGTCCGAGCATCGTTTCCTTGAATTCTTCGGCGGTCATGCCGTCGTCTTCAATGACAACGCCCACATATCGGCCCGCGTTGAGCGAATAATCCTGGTCCTTGATTCCGTCTTCTCCTTCGATTTTTGCGACCTTGCAAAGGCCGATTACGTCTTGGTATTTTCCGTCCGGGAACCGTTCGGTGAGCCAGTTGATTTGTGCCTGCCAATAATCCTTGATTTTGACTTCTTTGTTGTCGCTGTTTACGGGAGCGTTCTTGAGGTTTTCCTTGTATTCCTTGACCAAGTCCTTGAACGCCTGCGTGTCGCCTTCGTATAGGCGGCTGATGATGGCGAGGTTTTTGATTTGTTCATCACTGAACTTGCGGTGCGCCCTGTCAACTTGGGTGAACACGTTTCGTGCGTCGATGAAAAGGATTTCGTCTTTTTTCTTGCCGCCCGCTTTTTGCTTGTCGAAGAACCAGAGCGTCGCGGGGAGCGTGACCGAGTTGAACATGTTCGAGGGCAGGGTGACCATCTGGCTGATGACGCCTTCTTCAATCATCTTCTTGCGGATTTCGAGTTCGCTGCCGCCGGCATCGCTTGCGGAATTCGCCATGACAAGAGCTGCCTTACCGTTTTCATTCAGGGCCGTCGCAAAGTAGCCAATCCACAGATAGTTTGCGTTGGGGACGGTTTCTTTCTTGTCCGAGGTCTTTTTGCCGCCTGCCTTAGATTTGTTTCTAGGAACGCCATAGGTGCTGAAACGTTCGTCTTCCTTGACTTTATCGACAACAACTTCGTCCACATTGAACGGGGGATTTGCCATCACGTAATCGAATGCGCCGAATGCGTTGTAGGGGTCGCTGTAGAAAGAGTTTGCTTCGGTGATGTCGCCGCGGACATTGTTCAGGAGCAAATTCATCTTGGCGAGTTTGACCGTGTCGGGCTCTTTTTCCACGCCGTAGCAACGGAAAGACATTGTGTCATCTTCTTCGCTCTTGTTGTGCTTGTGCATGTAACGGGCCGCCTGCACGAACATACCGCCCGAACCGCAAGCCGGATCAAGGAATTTCTTGTCGTGACCGCTTGGCTGCAGGACTTCGACCATGTAACGCACGACTGTCGCTGGCGTGTAGAATGTTCCGCCGTCCTTGCCTTCGGATAAAGCGAAATTGCCCAGGAAGTATTCGTAGATTTCGCCGAACAGGTCTATGCTGATATTTTCGGGAATGTCCTTAAATATGCGGACAATCTTCGAAAGCAAATCGGGCTCTTCTTCGGGAACGAGTTGCGCGTAAACATCCTTGGGAAGGACGCCTTCCATCTTTTCGTTTTCGTCTTCGATGGCTTTCATTGCACGTTTAACAAGAGTCGCTTTCTTGGCGTCGTCCGGAGCGTCGTTGATAAAGTCGAAGTAGGCGCATTCCGGCAAGTAGAAACCGCACTTTTCGATGGAGATTTCTTTGAGCGTGCGTGCGCGACGGGTGCCCTTGAGCTTTTCGAACTCAGCGTTGATTTCGTCTTTATGCTGTTTGTAAAGAATATCCGCATAGCGCAGGAAGATTAGGCCCAGAATGGGCTGGCCGTATTTATTGGCGGCGAGATGCGCTCCAGCGCGGAGAATGTCTGCGGAATGCCAAAGGCGATCTTTCAAATTCTTGAGTTCAATATCAGTCATAGGGGGTCTCGAGTATTTGGGAGGAATATAGATTATTTGAGGGGAGATTGGGGAGTGTTTTTTTGAGGTGTCATGTGCATTTAAGGGAAAAAAGGTATATTGAATAAATTTTATATTAGGTTGTATCCTCGGAGTACTTTTTCGCTCTATCTTGGTATTAATACAGCAGAATATTTTCAGAATGAAATTATGAAACCCACATGATTACTCAATCCTGAGATGAAAATTTACAAGATGACAGTTGACCCTGATACGTTTAAATTGATTGCATTTTGTAAGTGCAAATGGTGTATTTTTCGTTTTTAAAATAAATTTAGGCATAATTAATGAGTCATTTATCAGATTTTTTGTTAAATGATGTTTTTTATGTTATATTACTCTAAAAGGAAGTAAAACGAAATCTATTATGAGGTAAATATGTCATATTCTTTTGATGTACATGGCCCTTTTTCTGTGCCGCTTGATAAAATCTCAACAAAGAAGGGAAAATCCCAATATTTTCAGGTTGCTTGCAAGGAAAAAATGAATGTTTTTTGGGATCAATGTGGGATGGCCGATGAAAAAGGATGCTATGTATTTATAAATAGTGTGGCAGGAGGCTCAACTCCAATTTATGTTGGCAAGACGAATGTTGCGTTTAAGAATGAAATATTTACACCTCATAAAAGGGTACTTCTTAATCAATTTATAAATACAACTTCGAAAAAGGGGTTAAGGGTTTTCTTTATTACTCCTCAATCTAATGCTGATATGAAAAAAATCATTGATGAAATTGAAAGCTATTTAATAATTCAAGCGAAAAGAGCGAATGAAAATTTATTGAATGAAAAGAAAACTGCTCCTAAGTGGTCTATTGCTGGTATATATGGTGAAACTAAAATTGGCAAGCCGTCAAAAGCTGTTTCTGAATTGAAGAAAAGCTTGAAATTTTAATATGGAATAAGGATAGATATGCTTTTTAGTATCAATTGCATTGAAAAGATATCAATGGATGAAATTCCAATTAAAGAAAAAAATAAGGTTGGAGAATGTGATGAAAACTTGTTTAAAGGACTTAAATCAAGAAGATATTTTCTTAATGATTTTTATTTTCATGACCAAAATGAGAAAGAACCTCGTATAAATACGCATAGAGCGCTTGATGAAAATTTTTTTGGACCACATATAAATGTTCAAGCTGTAGTTGGCGAGAATGGAAGTGGTAAAAGTTCTTTGATGGAACTTATTTATATTGCTATAAACAATTTTTCTTACATGTTTGAACGTGGGCATGATAATGAACGCCCTGGTGCCGAATCGCTTTATTATGTTCCAGGCTTATTTGTTAGGGTTTATTTTTCTATTGGAAAGAAAATATATATACTAGAATCGAAAGGTTTGATCCTTGATTTATTCTGTAGAGACTATAGCGTAGAAAATTGCAAAATTGTTTCTAAAGCGCATTTTGTAATTAGTGAACATGAACTAGTTTCGCTAATGACAGATGAAGGAATTGCAAATTTAATTGAAGATTTTTTTTATACAATAGTAAGTAACTATTCTCTACAGTCATTCATTCCGACAAATTATATCCATGATGTTTATGTTTTTGAATCTGGTAGGGATAGAAAAATAGAAAAAGAAGATGCAGTGAATAATGTTTGGATAAATAGTATCTTTCATAAAAATGATGGCTATATTCGATCTATTGTATTAAATCCTTATAGAAATAACGGAAATATTGATATTACAAATGAACTGGCTCTTTCTAAAGATAGGGTTGCGGCATTGTTTCTTTGGGCTAAACAAAAAGGGTCTATTTATTTCAAACCTTATACATACTATAATTTAAGAATAGAGTTAAGACAGTCGTTTTTAAAAAATAAAATAAAGAAAATATGGAAACTAAAAGGTGATGAAGAAAAACAATTTGATGAAAAGTTTCAATCAGATGAAATGTGCTTAAAAATAATTAATTGGAAACTCGCTGAAATACTTAAAAATCATTTCGAGCTTAGTAAGGAAACCGATTATCATGATTATAAAAAAAGAGCAATGCTCTATTTACAGCTTAAAATCATAACGATTGTGAATAAGTATGATTCTTTTTTAGGCTATAAAAATGTTGTGACGTTAGAAAAAAAATTTGATAAACCTATGATTGAATTTAATGGTGGAATTGGAAATTTGATTGTTGCACTGAATGATAAAGAGTCCCATGTTACAAAAAAAATAATGAGAACTATTTGGTTCCTTAAATTGTCTAATGAAGCTGTTGACAGGATTTTTGCTAAAGATTGCTTATACAATGGTGAATTATATTTTGATGAATTATCCGATGAATGGATAGAAGAGTGTTGTGCTAAAATTGAGCAATCAAAAAAAGAAGGGAGGAAAATCGATATTAATGAAATGTCGGGCCCTTTCACGGAATATAAGAAAGAAAAAATTCGAGAGTTTACGGATCCTGTTTGGATTGACCGAATTCTTCCGCCCTCACTTTTTCACTATGAATTATTTCTTGAAAAAGAAAAAGATGTTCTTCCCTTTAATGGTTTAAGTTCTGGAGAACTGCAATTACTGGAAACCATATCCATTCATTCTTATCATATTGAAAATATTCTTTCTGCAAAAAGAGAGTATTATATAAATAGAAAAAAAAGATTCCATCCTAAGTACAGATGCGTTAATATGATTTTTGATGAAGCTGAAATGTGCTTTCATCCAGATTTTCAGCGACAATTTGTATCTCGAATGCTTGATTTGATAGTCTCAATGAAGCAAAATTGGTATGAAAGTGGTGGATGTTGTATAAACATCATCATATTGACTCATTCCCCGTTTATTCTTTCTGATATTCCTAACAGTAATATTTTGTATTTGCAAGATGGAAATGAGATTGATGTCGATGAATTGATTACATTTGGTTCAAATATTAATGATTTGCTGTACCATAGTTTCTTTTTGGGTACTGGAGATAAAGGTTTTGTTGGAGAATTTGCAAAAAGTAAAATAAAGTCTTTAAGTGATTTTTTTATAAATAAAAAGACTAAGTTGTATCCAAATAGTTCTGCAACTCCTGAATGGACTGAAAAATGGGCTAATTCATTTCTTGAAACAATTGTTGGTGATGAAATGATAAAAAATGTGCTACGGCAGATAAAAGAATCGTAATTTACAGGACCTACAATGAGAAGAATTCTTATAACTCCAAAAATACAATCGATTGCTGATGAATATTCAAATGAAATAATATCAAAATTAAAAAAAACGACAAAATTGACGCTGGAACAAGAAATAGATGAAATAAAAAAATCGCAATTACAAAATTGGAAATTGTATGTAAAATACCTAAAAAACATAATTAAACTGTATGATTCTTTAGTAGTCTTGCATCCTAAATATTTTAAGTATTATTGGATTCGGTATTTTTCTTTTTCGAAAAAAATAGATATGGATAGTACCTTATGGAAAAAAGGTACGACTATAAAATTCCATAAAATGGTAGAAGATGCGATGGCGTATAAAAATGTTCGTGATGAAATAATAGTTCCTTTTATAAAAAGACTGGGCATCAAAACCTGTGTAAATTGCAATAGTGAATATATTTTATCCGCAAATAAAATTTCTTATTTAGATGATGGCAACTATAAAGTTGAATTGAAGGGTCGATATCAATTGGATCATTTTTGGGCGAAATCAAAATATCCCTTTTTGTCAATAACTTTTTTTAATCTTCAACCGTCATGTGGCTTTTGTAATTTATGGAAAAAAGAGAAAGATGGAAAATTTAATTTGTACACAGATTTTTACAAAAAAATAAATCCGTTTGTATTTTTATTAGATAAAAAAAGTCTTTTGAACTATTTGTTGAATTTAAATACGGACCAAATACATATTGAACTAAATAGCAAGGAACGTGGTTTGAAAAAAAATCATGAAGAAGTTTTTTGCATTAATGAGATTTACAAACTTTTAAATGATGAAGTTGAAGAGCTGATTTGGAAAGTGAGAATATATAATGAATCTTTTGTTGGGCAATTGCAACAATGGATGAAAAATAAATTTGCGCATTGTCCTGAAAAGGATTTATTTCGATTTGTTCATGGTTTTTATCCTTGTGTAGAAGATGTTCATAAAAGGCCCTTAACCAAAATGAAGCAAGATGTGGCAAAACAGTTGGGGCTTGTTTAATATTACCCCCATACCACCTTTTCTTCACCTTTTTTATAAATATCCGCAAGTTTTTTTCATCAATTCTTTTAGCGTATAGATTGCGTCGTTTTCGTTGCGAAATTCCGTTCTTGTGAGGTTTGGATGTCTCGACTGTTTGTTGTGTGGCGTTTAGAAATCATGCCACTTGGTTTTTGGACACACTAGAAAGTATATCGATTTCGCGGAGGATAAAACCTTGTTCGTGCAACAGATGTAGATTGTCGGTAGAGTTGTCGATAAACAATTCATAGAAGCGGCCTAAATAGTCGCTTTCAATTGTTTCTTCATAGAAGCAGACTGCGTTACGCAGGATTTTTTGTATTTTACTTATACAAGATCTTTTTTAAACTGAGAATTAAAAAGATGGACTTCGTGCATCTGCGGCACAATAGCGTCGTATTAAACAGGATTGTTGCGATGAATTCTTCTATTTACGATGCAAAAATGTGCAACTATTAAGAAATACTTAATAGTTCAAAACGAACCCGAATGGTCGTGCATTCCTTGCCTTACCCTTCCTCTCGCTCATTCTTCAGTCTGTATCGCATGCTACGACCGCCTTTTTTATTGGTCTCGAGGATTCCTTTGTCCATGAGGCTCTGTATTTCGCGGAGGGCGGTGTCGTGGCTTGCGTTGAAGAGCGCTGCGGCTTCTTTTGCGGTAAAGGGCTGCGCGAGGCTGCCTGCCATGATTTCGTCGATGAGCTGCTGTTCGCGGGCGCTGAATGTGTCGTTGGCGTGGGCGCTGCGGAATTGGATGCGGCTGATTTCAGAGGCGAAAAGCTGTTCGCTATCTTTGATGGCGTCTCGCATCATTTGCAGGAACCATAAAATCCATTCGGTGAGGTCACCGCTTGCGGCCTGCGTGCGTGCGAGAATCTTGAAGTATTCACTTTTGTGAGTGTTAATTTGTTTGTTTAGTGCGTATTGGCAATGCGTCGTGTTTTCGGTGCGGGCGAGTTGCATCGCCGTGATGGCGCGGGCGAGTCTGCCATTTGCGTCGGCGAAGGGGCGGATCGTGATGAACCAGAAATGTGCAATTGCGGCCTTAATCACCCCATCTATATTTGCGCTTTCGAACCACGATAAAAAGTTTTCCATTTCGCTTTGAAGGCGTTCCGGATTCGGGCCTACAAAATGGAGCGTCTTGGGAGCGAAATCGGGGGCGGTCGCGTCAATGGTCGTTTGCACTTCGCTGGGTGATTCGCGGAACTTTAAGACTTTGTTCTGACCCATCGCGGAATGCCAGTTGAAAAGGCGTTCTTCGGTGAGTGGCTGCGAGGCGTTTTGGATGGCGCCTAGATAGTTCTTGATGTAGTTTTGCGAGCCTTTGCTTTTGAGTTCCACTTCGGCGAGTGTGCTTGCCGTGTCCAGTGTGTAGCCGTCGATGGCGTAATTGGCAACGATGTCTTCGGCGAGGAGTTTTGCTTCGATGTCCTTGAGTCCGCAGATTTGCATGATTCCGATGAGCTTGCCTTCTTCAAGGCGCGTCTGCCCAAGCGCTTGGAGCACCTTGGGAGAATCGAAGCGGAACCGCGTCCAGTCTGGGAATTGGTGGATGTAAAGCATGGTCTTTTCTCAAATATATTTCTTTTTCCGGCGTTATTTGGCGCGCGCGTTTCAATGCTCCGTTGAATTTGATAAATTTAAACTATGCAGAAAATTGATACTTGGTACAAGGCTGAGGGCAATTGTCCCGATGAAGAATATGAAATTGCAAGCTACCTGCTTTTCGAGGCGGGTGTTGCGACGCTCGAAGAACTCGACCCGGTGACCGTTGGCCGCACGGAGTTCTGTTTTTACACGGGCGACAAGGCGGAACGTGACCGCATCGTGGCGGAATTTCCGCAGTACAACTTCACGGTGACGGAGGAGCCTGCAAAGGATTGGGACAAGTGGTGGCGTGACCGTGCGCAGCCGGTGGCTGTGAGCGAGCACCTTTGGGTGCGTCCACCTTGGGTGGAGTTCACGCCGGAAGATCCTGAAGCGGTTGTCTTGGAACTTGAGGCAAAGACTGCATTTGGCACGGGCGAACACGAGACGACGAGTAGCTGTGCTGCGCTCATGGAAAATATTGATTTCAAGGGCAAGACGGTTCTCGACATCGGTACGGGTACGGGAATCCTCGCGATGTTTGCTCGTCGCAAGGGCGCAAGCCTTGCTGTGGGTACGGAAATCGACCCGCTCACGATTCCCTGCATTGCGGAAAACTTTGAACGCAATGGTTTTGGTGAAAGTGACTGCGTGCTCGGATTCCTGGATGCGTTTAAGGATGGAACAAAGTTCGACGTGATTCTCTGCAACATGATCCGCAGTGAACTTTGGCCGCTTCGCGACGACATCGAAGACTTGCTCGCCGAAGGCGGCGAACTCATCATCAGCGGTCAGCTTGTCACTGAAAAGGATTACATCCTCAAGTGGTTCGAAGAAGCCGGCTTTAAAGTCTCCGTCGAACGTGAAAAAGGGGAGTGGTGGAGTGTTTTGGCGACAAACGCAAAAGGCGAGAGTCGCGACCAAGCGTAGCTTGGGCATGACCGAGCCTCGGCGTTTTGCAATCTCACGAAGTGAGATTGCAATGGTGGAGCGTGCTTGCACGCTCCTAAATGAGCCGGAAAGGAGACAAACGCATAAGGCGAGTGTTGCAGCCAAGCTCGCTTAATTAATATGTCATGCCGGCCTTTGTGCCGGCATCGCCGTTTTTAGTAGAACTGTAACTGGATCCTTCGACTTCGCTGGCGCTTCGCTCAGAATGACGCGTTGTGCCCACTGCGGCGGTCCCGCTGCTACTTCTTAAACGTTGGCTTCTTAAATCCCTTACCGTGTGAACGGCGGCTGGCGAGGTTTATCTCACCGCTGTTGAAGCGGTTCTTGTCTTCGATATTACGGTGTTCGCGGAACGGCGCATTCTGCTGGTTCCCGCGACGATCATCAAAGCGATTGTCTCCGCGGCGGTTATCGAATGCGTTGTCACGGCGGTCAAAGTCGCGGCTGTCTCCACTGCGATTACCTCTCCAATCTTCGCGGCCATCCCTATGGAATCCGCGACGTTCTCCATCGCGTTCAAAACGGTCGCGACTCTCGCTGAATCCACGATTCTCGCCAAAGCGGTCGCGATTCTCGTTTCGCCAATTCTCGCGACCTTCTCCATTACGTTCAAAACGGTCTCCGCGACTTTCACTAAAGCGACCTTCGCGATTCTCGCGGAACCCGCGCGGGTTCTGCTGCTCCCTAAACGATTCGCGACCTTCATTAAAGTTACGATCTTCGCACCCTTCATCTCGCCAACGATTCTTGACTTTCTCTTTTTTGGGGCGCAACGCATTCGTGCGTTCGTCGCGCTTTTGCATTTCGCGGTTGCGGAAGTCTTCGTTCTGCTCGCGTTCCTTGCTCGGGAAGTATTCCTTGCCCTCCGCCATTGCAGTACGGCTTAGCAACAAACGGCTGACCTTACCCATCTTGAGGCGTTCCAAAACTTCTCGCAAGTGCGGGCGGTTTGCAGGAATGTACCAGAAGAAGAACTGCTTCTGGTTTGCTTTTTCTTCGGGCGTTTTGGCGACAAAGAGCGGTTTTCCGTCCGGCGTCATTTCGGCGTAGAACATCTCGGTGGCAATGGTCATCGGCGTTGGCGTAAAGTCTTGCACTTGTTCCAACTGGAAACCCAATTGCTTTGTTTCGAGTGCGAGTTCAGCCATGTCGGCTTCGGTGCATCCCGGATGGCTACTGATAAAGTACGGAATCAGCTGTTGCTTTTTGCCGATGCGTTTGCATTCGTCGTCAAAGAATTCCTTAAACTTGTGGAACAGCGTAAAGCTCGGCTTGCGCATCAGTTTCAGCACGGCGTCGCTTGTGTGTTCCGGCGCCACTTTCAATCGGCCGCTCACATGGTAGTCGATGAGTTCGCGGGCGTATTCTTCGTGGTCCTTGCGGAGTTCTTCGTCATCCGTCTCCTGCAAGAGCATGTCGTAACGAACGCCACTTCCGATGAACAGGTGTTTCACTTTAGGATGGTTGCGCACTTCGCGGTACAGCTCCAAAATTTCTTTGTGGTGCGTGTCCATGTTGTCGCAAATCTTGGGCGTGAGGCAGCTTGCACGGGCGCACTTTTGGCAACGGCTCGGATCGCGGCCACGCATGTTGTACATGTTCGCACTGGGCCCGCCAAGGTCTGTAATCGTTCCGGCAAAGCCTTCCATATTCGTCACGATTTCGACTTCGCGCAGAATGCTTTCGCGGCTACGGCTTGCGATGAACTTGCCCTGGTGCGCATTGATGGCGCAGAAACTGCAACCGCCAAAACAGCCACGGTGCGTGTTGATGCTGAACTTGATCATGTCAAACGCCGGAATGTTGCCGCGTTTCTTGTAACGCGGGTGCGGTTCACGGGCGTAGGGATATTCAAAGCTTTCATCGAGTTCGCCGTATTCGAGCGGCGGGTACGCTGGGTTAATCACCACGGTCTGTTCGGCGACATCTTGCAGAATGCGGTGCTGGAACCACTTGTTACATTCGATGTCCACCCGGCGGCAGTTCTCGATTTGGTTCCTCTTGCTTTCCAAACATTCTTCGTAGCTGTAGAGTCGCAAGTCTTCCCACTTGCTGTTCTTCGGGACATTTCCCTTGGGCGCCAAGTAGGCGGTTTGCGGAACGGAATTCAGGCTCGAGAACGGAACACCTTTTTTGAGCAAGCGAACGATTTCTTTGAGCGGCTTTTCGCCCATGCCGTAAACGAGAATGTCGGCCTGCGTATCGAACAGAATGCTCGGCTTGAGTTTGTTGCTCCAGTAGTCGTAATGCGTCACGCGGCGAAGGCTCGATTCGAGACCGCCAATGAGCAATGGCACATCGGGGTAGAGCTTCTTTAAAATCTTGGCGTACGTGTATGTCGCATAATCCGGGCGGAAGCCGGCTTTGTTCCCCGGTGTAAAGGCGTCGTCACTGCGGAGGCGCTTTGCGGCGGTGTAGTGGTTCACCATGGAATCCATGCCGCTCGAAATCGCAAAGAAAAGTCTCGGCTTTCCAAGCTTCTTGAAATCGCGCAAGTCATCGCGCCAGTTCGGCTGCGGCAAAATCGCAACGCGCAAACCCTCATGTTCCAAAAGTCGCCCGACAACCGCATGCCCAAAGCAGGGGTGGTCCACGTAAGCGTCGGCGCTGATGATAATCACGTCAACGTAATCCCAACCGAGTTCGTCCAGGTCTTCTTTGCAAATGGGTAAAAATCGAGGATCGTACATAATGGAACTTATGGGGTTAAAAAGTTTATAAGCCTAAAGATAGAAAACGCGCGCACTTGTGAAATTTATTTTCGTCTTATTCCGCTTTCCCTTTGATGCAACGGACGGAATACCCGTTCTCTTTTTCGGTTGCACCAAGGAGTGTTGTGTTTTCGTTGTCTTGGAATAAGGCGGCAAAGGCGTATAACGAGAGCGTGTCCGTTGCAGACCAGAAAAATGTAGCTTCATTGAGGCCGACGTCGATCTCGTCGAAGAGTATGCCTGCACCAGTGACAGAAAAACCAAGGGCGTTTTCTCTCTCCTCTTCTTTGCTATCCCAGGAATCCGTCGCTTTTAATTTTGTGCCTGCGCAATCGTAAGCCCAGGTGCCATCATCTAAACGTTCTGTGTGGCAGGATTGCTCTTCAAGGAGTTCTTTCCAATCATCGACTGTGGGCAAGTGCCAGCCTTCCGGACAAGCTTTCTGTGCAGCTTCCCAAGTGTAGAGCCTTCCGTATTTTTTACAGTTTTCAGATTTCTTGTTGTAGCACCAGCTTGTTGACGGGTCTGTTTCTACGGCGTAGTTCATGTTCTGCGCCGTCCAGATGTGATTGCTGATAAAGAGAGTGCGGTAGACTTTGTTGTCTCGTTTATCCAAAAGTTCGCCGTAAGAGATTTCTGGATTTAGATAGTCCAACGTGACGCAGTCGTATTTGTCGCAGTCGTAAAAACGGAGTGATGCGCTCGATTTGGGCTTGTTTGCGCTCGAACTAGATTCGGGCGGTTCTGAGCTAGAGGAAATTTCCTTGGAACTGGATGAGGACTTGGCCGTCTTGGAACTGCTTGACGGACTTTTTTCTTTGCTTGAAGACGATGGCTCTGTCGATGATGAACTTTTGATGAAAAAGAAAATGTCGGTCTTGTTCGAATGGAAAAAAGTACTCGAAGAGCTTTTGCTAGAGGATGACAGTTCTATGATAACGATGTCGGTATCGCTTGAAGAATTGTTTTCGTCATGTGCTCCGGTGACGTCGTTACTGCATGCAGCGACGATCCCCCCGATAAATGCCATGACGTAAATCCAAATTCTATGCATCCTATAGAATTATATATAATAAAGCTCTAAATGTCACGCTCTTTCTTCAATTCGCGTTCCTCCGCTTCTCGCATAGAGTAGACGCACCCGCAGAAATTCTGGCGGTAAAGGTTGTATTCGTGAGACAATTGGATGGAGCGCTTGTAGCCGCCCTTCTTCTTGAAATCGCTCGGAAGGCGCTTGATGCCGTAGATGTCGCACTGTTCCTGCACGACCTCGTTGAGGACCTGGGCGTCCTTCATCGGGCTGATGGTGAGCGTCGTCGTGAAGTAGTCGCAGTTCAGTTCCTTGGCAAGTTTCGCTGATTCGGCAAGGCGGAGCTCAAAGCATTTGCGGCAGCGCTTGCCCCCTTCGGGTTCTTTTTCGAGACCGCGGGCGACATCGTAAAATTTTTTCGGGTCGTACTCGCCTTCGACGAGCGTAACTGGGTACTTTGTCTTGAACTCCGCGACAAAACGTTTGATTTCGTTCACGCGATGCTGGTATTCTTCGGCGGGCGCGATGTTCGGGTTGTAATAGAAAAGTGTGATCTTGAAATACTGCGAAAGGTATTCAATTGTGTAGCTGCTACATGGCGCGCAACAAGCGTGCAGCAAAAGCGTCGGCACTTCGCCCGTGCGCTCAAGCCTGCGAATGATGAAATCCAGGTCGCGCTGGTAATTATGCTTGGGATGGCCTTTGTCATGCCCGACTTCTGTCACCCCGGATTTATTCCGGGGGGGCATCTCCTTTTCGCGCTGAACAATGTGCGTTTGATCCTTTTCGGCCATATATTACTCCTAGCTTAAAGTGCCAAAAGCAGTAATCCAGAAGCAAATGGTCGAGGCAATTGCAAGCGGCCCCATGACGTGGCGCTCCTTGGCGCTCAGGCTAAAGAATACGGTTGCCGTGTAGAATGTCAGGTAAACGGAATAGAAAAAGGCGAGAATGCGCACAATCCCGAACGGAATCGTTTCCGGGAGCACATGCCCGGCGCTCAGAATCGTAAAAAGGGCCACAAATTGCATGATAATCGGCAAAATGAATGCCTTGCGGACCTCCTGCGGCACGACCTTGTGGCGACCATTCATGGCGTACATGCCAAGCGGCGCTCCGAGCGCAAGGGCGATGTTCAATGCGATGGAGGGCAAAAAGACAATGGATCCGATAATTGCAGCTATGTAAAACATATCTCTTAAGATAAAAAAAAGGACTCCTTCAGGCAAAGGAGGTAACCTAAAGGAGTCTGAGAGTGTTTGGGTATTATTAATAATAGATTTCTTAAAGGGAATAGATTAGAATATTCCAAAAATTTGTGGTTACAATTGTGTCCACCCCTATGTAAAAGGGGGGCGTTGGGACAAAATGTCTCAAAATTTGAAGTTTGCCTGGATGTGGGCGAAATTTGGCTTGAATGGTTTGGTTTTGGTCTTTTTGAACGCGAATGCGAAATCACAGCCGAGCGGTTCTGCATCGACTTTGATTTCGTTTTGGACAGAAAAGCCTTTGGCGGGGGTGGTTTCGGGGAATGCGATGGTCAATTTGGCTAAGGCTGTGCTTGAACGGTAGGTGGCGCCGAGTTCGATTCGTGGAGGCTTGGGGTTGCGGTCGTAGCGAAATTTCGTGCCCGCCTTGAACGAAAATGGTTCCCAGGTGGATTCTACGGCCCCTTTCCATTCGGTTGTATTGCAATTGTCGCTTGCTTCGAGGCAGGTCACGCTTAAGCTTGGACGGAATTGTTCTGGACCTGAGGTGAGGGTTGCCTTGAATCGGGCGCTCACGGAATCTGTTGCAGTAGGGCTTAGGAGGCGGGCCTTGAAGGAAAACTCTGTGTTCAATGTCTCGGGCCACCTGGCAGTGATGGTTTGAGATGCCCAAAGCCAGTTTTCGGTGATGCCCTTGCTCAAGTTCAGACCTTGTGGAATGCTGTCTCCGTGGAGGTAGGCGGTGGTCTTCCATGAAAGATGTTTCTTGACGCTTTGCAGTTGGATCTTGACGAGGGGGCGGTCTTGCCCGAACTGGTACCATGTGGAAATTTGCCCGAGCGTTGTGCGGGCTTGCAAGGCGATGGCGCCTGCATCAGTAAACTTCCAGAATGTGGCATCAAGTTCGTTTTCGCGATTCGGCTTGAAACCGATATGCGCATTGATCGTTTTGCTGGAGTCGATGAATGCTCCGAATCTTAGTTTGCCAATGGGGTAGAAAAGGGCAGCACCCCATAAAGTATCAAGGGGTATATGGCTGTGTAATTCGATTGTAGAAATTTGTCCGAAATAAGCTTCGGACTTGTCGCGATGGTAAGACAGGAGTTCTTGCGAACCGAGACGTAATTTGAAGTAGTAGAATTGGATTTGCAATTCTTCGTGGCGTTTTTTCAGGTGCCCGTCGGAATCGTACCTGCCTTTCCATGATGCGTGACCATGCGGAATTTTGGTTGGCGTTTTTTGCGCGCTTTGCGGTTGCTTTGATTTGGATGGCGCGGGCTTTGAACATGGCTCTTGCGCGTAGACTTCGGCAAGCAGGCACGCTTCGTCGTAGTTCTCTTCTTCGAGTCTAGAAAAGATTTCGTCGGCTTCTTCGGCGGTGATGATGCCGTCGTCCCACCATTCAAAGACTTGTGCGGCGTCAAATGGGGCGTGGGCGGGATCTTCTGCTGCTGTGCTTGTCGTGAAAACTATGAACGCAAATATTAAAAGTATTTTTTTCAAGCGATACCTCCACTATATATACACGCACGAGCGGAGGTTTTATACCCTATTTTTATTGCAAAACTTTTCTAACTTTTGAGATATGGCAAATTCATCTTGGTCAAAAAATTCTAAACCCCGTGGTGGCGCCAGTGCGCTTGGCAAGGACTTTATTCCTCACATGAAGGCTCCTCGCACCGAGTTTCCGCTGTTTAACGGAAAGCGCGTGACGCCCTCGCTTGCTGGGCTCGACAAGCTGTTGCATTACTACGGTGTGGAACTCCAGGAACCGACGCTCAAGCAGATTTGGGAATTCCATCAGTTGCTCCGTGCAAACAACGATGACCAGGATTTGACTCGCCTCAATGCTTTTGAAACGATGGTGGAACGCCATTATGCCGACTGCACGCTCATCAATGCTTACGTGCCAAAGTGGCCTGCCCGCATGATAGACGTCGGTAGCGGTGCCGGTTTCCCGGGAATACCGCTCAAGATTGTAAATCCGTCCATTCGCCTTACGTTGTGCGAACCGCGCCCGAACCGCATCAACTTCCTCAACATGGTCATCGAAAAGATGGGCCTCAAGGGAATTGACGTGTTCGGTCATAAGGTCACGAGCCGCAGCATGACGATCCCTGTCGATGGCGTGATTAGCCGCGCGTTCGAACTCATGGAAAAGACGCTCCCGCGTATCGCAAATTCCCTCAAGGTTGGTGGTCGCGTGTTCTTCATGAAGGGCCCTGCCGTAGCGGACGAACTCAAGACGTTTTATCCAGAAGATTTCGGCTACAAGTTTGTCGGGAAGCATTTCTATACCATCCCGAACAGCACTCAGGACCGCGCGCTGATTATCCTCGAACGCGTGGAATAGGGCGGTTTTAAAATGGCGATGCCGGACTCTGTTCCGGCATGACTTCTAAATGAAAAAAAGTCAGGTTCATCACCTGACTTTTTTCGTTCGTTGTAACGCGGCGAAGCCGCCAAGTTTTAACTAATGACCAGTGACTAATGACTGATAACTAGCAGCCTAGAACTTAAATAGCAAACCGAATCTCATCTGGCCGTCGCGTACGCCGTCCGATTTGCCCACGTTCTTGATTGTTGCCCAGTCGAACTGGAGAACGTCGGAGAGCATCACGCCCACGCCGAAGTCCACTTCGTTGCGCTTGCCCATGCGGTCATAGAGGTAACCCAGACGGAGCGCAATCGTGTTAGAATAAATGAATTCCGTACCGAAGTTGAATACGCCCTGAAGGAACGAATTAACGGTCTGGTCTTCAGGATCGACAATCGACTTCCAGCAGGCGATGTAGAACGGTTCCGGATCGCCCTTGTCATCGTCAATCACGACTTCGCGGTTGTAGTCGAATGCGACGGTCCACTTGTAATCGGCCATGCTAAGAATTTCGTAAGAAAGTCCAAAGCGCCAAGTGAGCGGAATCGGGTCTTCAATCGTCTTGTCCACGTAGTACACGCTCGGACCGATATTTGCAAGAACGAGTGCGATGTTGAGCTTCGGCACGATGAAGTTCTTTTTCAAAACGCCGATGTCGAATGCGTAACCAAACGTGGTCGCTTCTTCTTCGCCGGCGGATGCGCCAGAACTCAGGTCAGAATAGAAGAACTTGATGGAGAGGCCGAGGCCCCAGTCGTTCGGGAAGCGGGTACCGTAGCTCACGCCACCGACGATTTCGGAACTGTTGTAGGCCACGAGGTCATCGGCGTCGAGGTCGCCAGAAACGACTGTCGAACCGAACGAGACGAAGTTCACATGAACACCGAGCGTTCCCCAGTCGTTCAGCGGAATGGTCATACCGCCGTAGAGGTGGTAAAGGTCCGGAATGTTCAAAACAGGCAAAAGCTTTTCGTAGAAGGCCGTGAGCTGGTAGTCAGCGTCCTTGTACTGTTCCATGCCGTTTGCGGTGCTGAACCACACGTCGTTTCCTTCGGGGAGCACTGCCCAGACCTTGTTGGTCGAAAGGCCGTTGCCCTGGTGGTAGTGCGTCCATTCGTCATCGCGCTTGGTGGCTTCTGGATCTTCCTTGGAGCTGCGTTCGAGTTCTGCCTTACGGCCACTAGCGGTGGCGTAGTCCGGCAGGTGACGCCAGACACCGAGATCGGTTGCAATCCAGATGGCGCCCTTGCGGTCCACGGAAACATCGTTTACAGTGTTGTTGGCAAACTGCACCTGTTCCCACTTGCGGAGCGTGAAGTGGGAGAGACCGCCCTTGTGGGTTGCCCAGACGTGGCCCGAGCTATCGACGGCGAGAGCTGTCGGATTCAAGTCCATGATGCCGTCTTCCTGGTTGAACAGGCTCCAGCGGTCCTTGTCGTTGGCGCTCTTTTTGGGGGTGAGGCGGGCGACTCCAGCACCATCGACTGCCACGTAAAGTTCTTTGCGGTTTTCGGACCAGACGAGTGCGTTAATCTTTTGGCTCGGGAGAACCTTGCCCTTCTGTTCGAAGGCGCCATTGCGGTAGACGAAAAGGCCGTTGTCCGTACCGATCCAAAGCGAGGCGCCCTGCTTGGCGAGTGCGGTCACACGATGTTCGCCGAGTTCCTTGTCGAATGTTTTCCAGCCCTTGCCGTCAAAACGGAAGAGACCCTTCGGAGTTCCGACCCAGAGCTTTTCGGTCAGGCTCTCGTAGAGGACTGCTGTAATGGTGTCCTTGACGACCAGGTTCCAAGGCATCTTGACTTCGACCACGTGGGATTCGTCATCGGCGTTCTTCACGTCGTTGAAAGCCTTCACAACTCGGGTGTATTCATCGAGGCCGCGTTCGGTTCCGATGTAGGTGCGGACGGCGTCCTTGATCTTGGCGTTGCCCTGCAACGTGACAGAGTAGTAGTCGACCCACTGTTCTCCGTCGAACTTGAGAATGCCCTGGGTTGTACCAGCCCAAAGTTCGCTTTTGTCGAAGAATCCGTTCTTGGAGCGGGATGCCATGTGCGTAAAGAACGGCGTCTTTTTCGCATCTGCGCTGTAGGAGCTGCGCCATTCGTCGGCTAGAGGTCCGAATGCAAGACCTGCCGGGTTGTAGTACATGGCGGTTGCATCATCGGCGAGTGCTGCTCCGACTTCGCCCATACCTAGCTGGCGAGCGCCAACAGGCATCTGGAGGGTGATAATGGCCGAACCGGCGGCGAGCGCCATGGCCGGTGCCAAAAGAATAGCAGATAATAGTGACTTACGCAAGTTGCCTCCAATCCGGGACGTTGTATGTGTTTCCGTGTGTCGGGATCACAGCCTTCCATCCGGACTTGCTCGGGTTTTCCCAGGGCTGTTTCGGTAAAAGCTTACAGTCGCAGCCCAATACGTAGGGTGGTAAAATTTCCGCGTGATTGCGAATCTGTTCGCGGGTGATGAAATTTTCCTCGCTGACGAATTTACAATAATTCTTGCCTTTGGGACCAATCACGATTCTGTAAGTCGCGACACCTTGCTTGTCCCCTTCGTCAATAGTCTTGATTGTTTCTTCGAGAGTCCTATTCCACTGCTCGATGTATGCTAGCCTTTGTTCTGGCGTCAAGTTCTGGGTCTCAAGCCAAGCCCTGATCGATGCTTCGGAGGGCTTCACGGCGGTGAGCGTCTCGCGGGCGGGGCGTCCGATGGCGGCATATTGTCCCGATACGTCGATAATCGGTTTTGAGACTTCTTTTTCATCGGAATTGTGCATGCCCACGTAAATTCCGATACCGGCGAGGACGATGGACAATAGCACAATCGCAATGACGATGATGATTGATAGCATATTTAAATCCGTTTACGATAAATCCTTACTCTCAAAAACTAGCATTTTCTATTTTATAAGACAGGAGATATTATGTCAAAATTAAAGTTTTTTATAGTGTTGCTTGCTTGTAGTGTCGCGTTTGCCGTTCCGTTCAAGGTAGAAACGGTCAAAGATGGCAGTGGAGAGCCCATTCGTGCAGGTCAGTTGATTAAGGTCCATTATAAAGGTTACTTGGCCGTCGATAGCGCTACAGTGAACAAGGCCGCTACCGATTCTACGGTCGAAGCTCCTTATTTTGCAAATTCCTACTATAGCGAACAGCCGTTGGAATTCACCGTTGGCGTGGGCCAAGTGATTGAAGGCTGGGACAAGGGACTTGTCGGCATGAAAGTTGGCGAAGTCCGCAAGCTCTCGGTGCCGTCCGTGATGGCTTATGGCGACAATTCTCTTGAAGGCATCCCGCCTAATAGCGACTTGATGTTCGTTGTTGAACTTGTTCATGCTGAAAAGCCGCTCGAAGCAGACAAATTCCCTGCCGATATCGAAAAGCTCAAGTGGCGTGATATGGGCCGCGGGCTCAAGGTTTACGACGAAAAGGCTGGCAATGGCAAACAGAATGTTGCAGGTAACGTAATAAAGGTTCATTACACGGGTTGGCTCCTCTCTGGCCGCAAGTTCGGTAGCTCCAAGGATCTGGGCAAGCCGCTCGAAGCTGTGATGGGCGCCGGCAAGATGATCAAGGGCTGGGAAACTGGTCTTGAAGGGATGCGCGAAGGCGGTGTCCGCTGGTTGCGCGTGTCTCCGGCAATGGGCTATGGGGCTACGGCATTCTCGATGATTCCGCCGAACTCCACGCTCGTGTTCCGTGTCGAGATGGTCTCTAGCGATGTGGATCCGGAACTTGCAAAGCACATGGACTTCTTCCCGGATACGACTCTCCTCAAGTATGAAAACGGCCCCGAAGGACTCCGCTATGCGGTCGTGAAGCAGGGCGAAGGCGAACCGGCCTGTTCTGGCCACCGCGCGATTGTGCATTACACGGGCTGGATGGTGAACGGCTACAAGTTCGACAGCTCCCGCGACCGCGGACAGCCGTTTGCATTTGAACTTGGCGCGGGTAACGTGATCCGCGGCTGGGAACTCGGCGTGCAGGGCATGCTCCCGGGCGAAAAGAGAATCCTCGTGGTGCCGCCTGGCCTTGGTTACGGCAGCCGCGGTGCAGGTCCGATTCCTGGTGGCGCAACGCTCATCTTCGCTGTGGAATACCTCGGGGAAGACTAGCGGCTGAGCCGATAGAATCCATAAAAAACAAGTGTTATTTGCCCGGCGTAATGTCGGGCTTTTTTCGTTTTATTGTAAATCCTTGGGCAAATATTTTTCCGGCACTTTGTAGCCTAAGTTGTGGAGCCTTCGTGCATAGCTCTCGTCTTGCAAGCGCTTTTCGGATTCTTGAACGAGTTTTAGCAGAAGTTTGGCTTCTTTCCCTGACTTGATGCGGATTACAGTCCACCAATCGAGCAATCCATACAGCATGAAAAGACCGCTTAATCCTAATAGGAATACTTTGAATTTTTCCGGAATTGTTAAATTTGGAATAAAATAAATGGCACCCCAGCAAACGGCCCAAATTGCTGTGTAAATGAGTGCGCGTTTTAGAGGAATGCCGACATTGAGCCATTTCTTGTCGATGCCTTCCGCTGCGGGTTCGTGGAAGGCTTTGCAAAGAAAATCCTTGCTGCATTTTGGGCAAGTTATTAACGGGGACTGGTAACCGAACGAGTTCCAGTCTTTTGTGCTCTGAGATTCGTTTTCTATAGATTTATGGCAATGAGGGCATTTCATGCCCATAATGTAATAAATTGACTAGATCCTTCACATTCGTTCAGGATGACGCATTCCTAACCACCAACCACTAACCACTTCCTACTTCCTACTGTCTACTGTCTACTGTCTACTTCTCTCTCTCGTCTTTGGATTATCGCTACGCTCTAATCCCCAATGCTAGGCTCGAAAATGGTCTCACAAGTGGTCCCGCTTCGCTCGCCTTACGCATTTGTCGTCTATAGGGCGGAGCCCGTTCTTTCGTCTAATTACTATATTCCTCCCGAAGTTCAAGAAACTGCGGCTCCGCCGCCCCCCGTTGACAAAATATCCATACCAAATGTTTACAGAGTAGGGCATCGGCGGTAAGTTTTAAATATTTTAGATATTGATGGTTACTTTTTCTGACATAGCGGATTACCGCGACTTCTTGAAGGAATTCTACGACAGGCGCAAGGTCGAGATGCCCTTCTACAGCTACCGCATGATGGGTGATAAGCTCGGGCTAGACTCCAGCTATCTCTATCGCGTATTGCAAAAGAAGCAGCACTTGCCTGCTCATGCTTTACCTGCGGCAAAGGAAATCCTTGCGCTGAGTGGTCGCGAGGCCGAATACTTCGACCTCCTTTATTCTGCTGCTGTCAGCAAGGATAAGACTAAGCGCGAAGAACTCATGGCGAAGGCACTGTCGCTCCGCGACGTGGAACGCCATTCTTTGCAGGCTGCTGAACTTAAACTCCTCGAAAACTGGTGGATTCCTGCGGTACGCGCCTACCTGGAATTGAACGGTGGCGTTGTAAACGTCAAGCAGATTGCTAAGGATATCTGCCCGCCGATCACTGAGGAACAGGCTCTCGAAGCCATTGAAACTTTGAAGAGCGTCGGTCTCGTGAAAAAGCTTGCGTCGGGCAAGCTCGCGCTTACCGAAGCCCATTTGACAGTAGGGGGCCCCGAAAAGGCCAAGGCTGTGCGCAATTTCCAGCGCCAGGTGCTTAGCCTTGCGAGCGATGCGCTTGAAAACGTCCCCGTCAATGAACGCAATATTTCTACACTGACCCTTTCTGTGGACCAGTCCTGCTTCGAGGATTTGGGCGACATGTTGAGGGAATTCCGCCGTCTGGTTCAAAAAAGAGTAGACGGAGCCAAGAATCCTGATCGTGTTATGCAGCTTTCTATGGCCTTTTATCCGGTTGCCCGTAAAGGAGGGGCTTCGGAAAATACTATAATAGTAGGGGAAGGTGCAGGAGATAAAAAATGATTAAACGGGCGTGGACATATGGGTTGGCGACATTGGCGCTGTGCTATGTCGCCTGCGATAGCGGTCGTACTGCTGGATCGTCGATGGAGACTGAGAACTCTATCGCGTTACAGGTGCAGTTGGCCGATGGCACGCCTGCTGCACGAATGGACGTTATTGTTCGCCCTGATTCTTATTTGTCCGGTGCTTCCGAACTTGGGTCGGACTCCATTTACCAGTTGCACTTTGAAACCGACAAGTACGGTCGCGTTGTTTTGCGCGATGTTCCATCGGGCTCCTACGTGATTGAAGCTCGTAGTGATTCCTTGAACTTGAAGGGTTTTGAAAAGATAGCGTACGTTGAATCGGATTCTACGACTCCTTTGACAGTCGAAGTTTCTGAACCGACCAAGGTCTCTGGTCGTGTCGGTCTTCCGCAGTTGGTCCGCCGTTCTGCAACCGTTTCTGTGCAAGGCTTGGACTACCAGGTCCCGATGGATTCCACGGGCTACTTTGAATTTGAATCCTTGCCGAACGGCAATGTCGAGATTGTCGCATTCGTGAACGATGCTGACGCTGATTCGGTTACGGAATATGGCCGCATTGAGGCAGACGTCGGTGCGCAGTCCGGTGAAAGTGCCCTTTACCTTGGCGACTCCGCATACGTCAAGAAATACTTTGTATTTGAAGACTTTGAAAATGGCCCCGGCGTATGGGACGCTGCAGCATCGCTTAATGCAGAGGTCAGCTTTGATATTGATTCTGCGGGCTTTGGTCGCGAAGGCAAGGCCGCTCACTTTATCTGTAAACGCGATTCTGCGGCTCAGTGGGACTGGGCGCTTATCGGTCGTGAACTGGGTGGCTATGTCAACTTGAGCGATTTGGATTCTATTCGCTTCTGGGTCCGCGTCTCGACTCCGTCGCGAATTTCGTTCTCGTTCGACAGGTTCGTGAATGACGATTCCGTGACGAGTTCCGATAATATCAAGTCTTGGCGCCATTTCGAGGCGGATACGGTCTGGACTCAGTTTACCGTGATTCCGGCGGAACTGGATACGGCCGACAGCAATGGCGGTAACTACGGCTGGGAAGCGGTGAAGGACAGTGTCACAAAGATTGGCATCTTCGGCGCTATGGATACGGAAGTCTGGGTGGACGATATCGAAGTCTTTGGCTACGGCATCTTTGACCCGTTCGCCCCGGTTGTGAAGAAGAGCGTTGTCCGGAAAGAAGAGTAGATTTATCCACTATTGACATTTTATCAATGGACCTGCATCGCTTTGCAGGTCTTTTTTTGTTGTTTGGAGGTAGATTAATAATGGATGGATTGGCGGTGTATGGCTGGTCCGAAGGAGTGTGTATGAACATGAAACGTTTGGCTGCACTGGGCTTATTTGCTGGCTTTGGTGTAAGTGCGCTTGCTGACAACCCTATTTCTAGCTATCACTATCTGGCGGACCCTTCTTGCGCCTCTGACGGTGATACCTTCTACATCTTGACCGATGTGGATGACTATAACAACCAGACGAACTGGAACTACGATATTGTCGGCCTTTACGCCTTCACGTCTGAAGACATGAAGAACTGGACTGATCACGGCATGATTTTCCGCTCCAGGCGTGAATTCGGGAACTATCCGAACAACACCTGGGCTTCGGGCATTGCCGTCAAGAACGGCAAGGTTTACATTGTTTACCCCGATGGTGCAAGCGGCGTGGGCATGATTACCGCCCCGGCTATCGATGGTCCTTATACCGACCCGGTTAAGGAAACTCATGGTGTCAATAGAATTGCAGGTGGCGGTAGCTTGATTGGTAGTTGCGACGGCATTGCTCACTGCTTTGACCCGGGCATCTTGATTGATGACGATGGTAAGGGTTACGTGATTTTTGGTGGTGGCGAAAGCTCTAGCCGCCCCTATGGCAACAACTTTGACATTATCAGCTTTACCGAAAGCAATGGCAAGATTACTTTCGACAAGAATTCCCTGAAGAAGGTCTCTTTGCCGAACTCCTTCGAAGCTCCTTACTTGCACAAGAAGGGTAACACTTATTACTTGAGCTTCAACAACCGTAGCCAGATTATTGACTATGGTATGTCCAACAATATTTGGGGTCCGTATACCTTTGTGGGTACGGTCATTCCGGGAATTGGCTCTGTGCCTGATGCTCATGGCGAAGGTGGTAACAACCACCAGGGCTTTGCTCCGTTCAAGGACAAGTGGTATGCTGTTTATCACGATCGTCGCTTGGTGACCTCTGATAACCACCCGGCTGCAACGACTCAGGCGGGCGTGCGTTCCGAAAATCCGAACTACGAAAACCACAGAAGTGTGTCCATCGACGAACTCACCTGGAATGGCGACAAGATGAACAAGCTCACCTTCACCCGCGAAGGACCGAAGCAAATCAAGAACTTTGACCCGTACAAGACCTACAAGGCAACGACGAGCTCCAAGCAGATGAACATCCGTAGCCGTACCGACTGGACCAAGGGCCAGCCGGTCAAGCACGTGCTCTTGCCGCTTACGAGCCGTAGCGAATCCTGGATCCGCGTGACTGGTGTGGACTTCGGTAAAGGTGCTGAAAACCTCCGCATCAAGGCCGCAAACGTGGGCGATGGCAACAAGATTGAAATCCATACGGGTAGCGCAACGGGTACCCTTGCCGGTACTTGCGAACTTGCAAAGACCGCCAATAACATGACCTTCGTGGATAACGATTGCGAAATGAAGGGCCTTACGGGCGTTGTCGACCAGGTGTTCTTCGTGTTCAAGAATAATGGCAGGGATTCTACCATGGGCGTTCTCGAATGGGAATTCCAGGGCACGAAGCGCGAACCGGAGCCGCAGCAGCCGTTTGGCGGCAAGGCTTGGGCAATCCCGGGCAAGATTGAAATGGAAAACTTCGATGAACCGGGTTATGGCGCAGGTAACGATTCTTACGCTGATAACGATTCTGATGACCACGGTGCCGAAAGCAATGGTGGCAAGAGTTACCGCGAAGGCACTGGCGTAGATATCTACAAGAAGGCTACGGGCTATGTCGTCGGTTACAACCAAACGGATGAATGGCTGGAATACACTGTGGATGTGGCTGCTGAAGGCGACTACACGATGTTTGCGGCGGTAGCTTCTGCTAATGCGACTTCGGGCTTTAAGCTTTCCATCGATGGCGACGACATTACGGAATCGATTGCCGTCCCGAAGAATGATGGCGAAGAAAACTATGACGACTACAGCAAGGTGAAGGCGAATGTGAAGCTCCCGGCTGGCAAGCATATCCTCCGCTTTACCGTTACGGGCGACTGGATGGACATCGACTACATTCAGTTTGCAGCGGGCAAGGATGCAAAAGATCCGGACGACGAGACGGTTGCACTCCATAAGGGATTCCGCTTGGAAACGACCTCTCTCAAGAGTTTCGACGTGTTCGATTTGACGGGCAAGAAGGTGGCTAGCTTCACGGCTCGCAACATGAGCGAAGCGAAGAACATGCTGCGTGAAGGCTCCCAGGCTAAGGTGCAGGGCGTGTGCATCATCCGCAACCGTGCAAACGGCATGATGGCTAAGGTCCGCATGACGCGCTAGAATCTCCAAGAAACACACATCCATCTAAAAAAGGTTTCTCTTTCGAGAAACCTTTTTTGCATCCAAATTTTTACGGATTCGTTGACGTTTTGTCTATAAATCTTTTGGCGTGTTCAGGGCTGTTTTGTTTTTTTGGAGGTACTTTTAGATTGGATGGATTGACGGTGTATGGTCGATCCTAAGGAGTGTTATGAAACTACTTAAGAAAGCAACGATGTTTGGACTCTTGGCGGGCTTTGGAGTAAGCGCTCTCGCTGACAACCCGATTTCTACTTACCACTACTTGGCTGACCCGGGTGCAGCCGCCGATGATGATTACTTCTATATCATCACGGACTCCGATGATCCGGCTCCGTACAATTCTAACGGTTACAAGATTTACGCCCTTTATGCATTCCGCAGTAGGGATATGCAGAACTGGACCGACTACGGCATTATTTACGATGCCCGCAAGGTAAGTGGCATTAACGACATCTGGGCTTCTGGTATTGCCGTCCACAACGGTACATTCTACATCGTGTTCCCGGATGGCGGTGGTGGCGGCATTGGCTACATCAAGGCGCCTGCAATTGAAGGCCCGTGGACAAACGCTGTGGGCCAGGGCAAGGATAAGCTTGTCGGTGGTCGCGGTATCATCGGTTGCGATGGCGTTTCCTGGTGCTTTGACCCGGGTATCTTTATCGATGACGACGGAACCACCTACGTGACATGGGGCGGCGGCGAAAGCACTAGCCGTCCGAATACCGACAACTTTGATATCGTCAAGCTGAACGATGCGAAAAATGCTCCGGTGGGTAACGGTTCTCACGTGAAGGTGAACAACTTGCCGACCCGCAAAATGCTCGAAGCTTCTTACATCCACAAGCACAAGGGTACTTACTACTTCTCTTACAGTACTGGCTGGCAGCAGGGCGCTCCGACGATTGACTATGGCACATCTAACAACGTAATGGGTCCTTACACCTGGAAGGGTACGATTCTCGGTGATCCGAGCATGAACGGTCGTAGCATCAACGGCAACAATAACCACCATGGTATTGCCGAATTCAAGGGCCACTCTTATGTTGTCTATCATGACCGCCGTATTGCCAAGGGCCATAACGGCCTGGAAATTATTCCGGCCGATGACGGTCAGCCGAAACCGAACGAAGGCTATCACCGTAGCGTTTCCGTAGACGAAATGTTCTACAATGCTGACGGCACCATTCAGACGGTGAAGGTGACGGATGAAGGTCCGGCACAGATTGAAAACTTTGACCCGTACGATTGGTATCCGGCACTCACGAGCTCCAAGCAGAAGGGCATCCGCAGCCGCTCTAACTTTGTGCAGGGCAAGGCTGCCGAACACGTGTTGCTCCCGCTTTCCTCTAAGGAATCCTGGCTCCGCGTTTCGGGTGTTGATTTTGGTACGGCTGCAACGGGCTTCACAGTCGAAGCTGCAAGCGCTGCCGATAACAACAAGATTGAAATCCGCACTGGTTCTGCAACGGGTACGCTCGCTGGTACTTGCACGCTTAAGAATACTGGCAACAAGAATACCTATGCCGAAAACAAGTGCGAAGTTGAAGGCCTCAAGGGCATTGTAAAGCAGTTGTTCCTCGTGTTCAAGGGCGACAGGGACTCTACCATGGCTATCAAGGCCTGGGGCTTTGAAGGCAGCGGCACGACTCCGCCGGAACCGCAGAAGCCGTTTAGTGGCAAGGCTTGGGAAATTCCGGGCAAGATTGAAATGGAAGACTTCGACATTCCGGGGTCTGGCCGCGGTAGCGAAATCAAGTCCTACAGTGAAAACGATTCCGAAGACCATGGCATCGAAAATGGTGGCAAGAGCTACCGCGAAGACACTGGCGTCGATATCTACAAGAAGGCTACAGGCTATGTCGTGGGCTACAACCAGTCCGGCGAATGGCTCGAATACACCGTGAACGTCAAGGAAGAAGGCGACTACACGATGTTTGCATCTGTGGCTACGGACAATTCCACGGCTAGCTTTACGCTTTCCATTGACGACAAGTCCATTGCAGAAGTTCCGGTTGCTGGCGATAGCTGGGATGACTTTATCAAGGTCAAGGCGAACGTGACGCTCCCGGCCGGTGAACATATCCTCCGTTTTGCCATTACGGGTGACTGGTTCGATATCGACTATATGACGTTTGCTAAAGGCAAGAATGCTACGGATCCGGACGACAAAACGATTGGTATCAAGGGCTTCAGGGTGCTTGGTGCAGATGCAGTCGCAAACTTCGACGTGTTCGATTTGACCGGCAAGAAGGTTTCTAGCTTCACGGCCCGCAATATCCACGAAGCGAAGAAACTGTGGCGCGAAAATCCGCAGTCCAGGAATGTGCAGGGCGTTTGCATCATCCGTAACCGTCACAACGGCGCGGTGGCAAGAGTTCGCACCACTCGCTAAGGATGTCAAGCCCCGTTAGGGGAATGACATTCTGTCATGCCCGACTGGATCGGGCATCTCTTTTTAGTAACTATTGACTTTTTATCCATGAGACCTACGATTTTTCGTGGGTCTTTTGGCTTTTCTGAGGATAGTTTTATAAAAAACGGGATGGCGGTGTGTTTGGTCGATCCCAAGGAGTGAACAATGAGATTACTGAAACGTTTAACGATGGCGGGCTTGCTGGCGGGCTTTGGTGTGGGCGCGCTTGCAGACAACCCGATTTCGAGTTACCACTATTTGGCGGACCCGGGTGCCGCTGCCGATGATACTTATTTCTATGTCATAACCGACTCGGATGACCCTGCTGCATCGAATGCCAATGGCTATAATATCAAGGCCCTTTACGGTTTCCGCACGAAGGATATGAAGAACTGGACCGACTTCGGTATCATTTACGATGCCCGCAAGGTCGATGGCATTGGCGATATCTGGGCGTCTGGCATTGCGGTGAACCCGAATGACCACAGACTTTACATTGTGTTCCCGGATGGCGGTGGTGGCGGTATCGGCCTTATCGGTGCCGATAGCATTGCAGGCCCGTGGACAAACCCGGTCTCTGGCAACAAGAAGCTCATCAACAACTGGGGTGGCGGTCTTGCGGACTGCGACGGCATTGGCTGGTGTTTTGACCCGGCAATCTTCTTCGATGACGACGGTACAGGCTACTTCACCTTTGGTGGCGGTAGCAGCGATAGCCGCCCGGCAAATAACAACAATAACGACATTTTCAACATCTACAAGCTCAACAAGGACATGAAGGGCTTCGATGTGAGCACCAAGACTCACCTGAAGATTGGTGGTCCGAAGGCGATGGAAGCCTCTTATATTCACAAGTACAAAGGCAATTACTACCTGAGTTACAGCACGGCTGACTTGCGTATTGCCTACGGTATGTCCAAGAACCCCATGGGTCCTTATGAATACAAGGGCATTTTCATGGGTAACCCGAACATTGGCGGCCAGAACATCAACGCAAATAACAACAACCACCATGGTATAGCCGAATTCAAGGGCCACTGGTATGTCGCTTATCATGACCGCCGCATTGCCAACGGTTATGACGGCCTCGAAAAGATCCCGGCCGATGATGGTCGCCCGAATCCGGTGCCGGCATTCCACCGCAGCGTGAGTGTTGACGAGTTTTTCTACAACGGTGACGGTACCATGAAGGAACTGACCTTCACGAAGGAAGGCCCGAAGCAGATTGAAAACTTCGATCCGTATGACTGGTATCCGGCACTCACGAGTTCCAAGCAGAAAGGCATCCGCAGCCGTTCGAACTGGACTCCGGGCAAGGTCGCAGAACACCTCTTGCTCCCGCTTTCCACGAAGGAATCCTGGATTCGCGTGAGTGGCGTGGACTTTGGTACGGCGGCAACGGGCTTTGTGGTTCAGGCGGCAAGCGCTGCTGATGGCAACAAGATTGAAATTCATTCGGGCTCTGCTACAGGTACGCTCGCTGGCACTTGTACGCTCAAGAATACCGGCAACAAGAACACTTTTGCAGAAAATTCCTGCGAAGTGACCGGCCTCAAGGGCATCGTAGATGAAATTTTCCTCGTGTTCAAGGGCTCTCAGGACTCCACGATGGCAATTAAGGCATGGGGCTTTGAAGGTAGCGGCACAACTCCTCCGGAACCGCAGAAACCGTATGGCGAAAAGGCTGTGACGCTCCCGGCAAAGATTGAAGCTGAACATTATGACATCCCGGGCGTTGGCCGCGGTGGCGATGTGGATTCTTACAGCGATAACGAAAAGGCAAACCAGGGCGATGCCAAGTTCCGCGAAGACCAGGGCGTTGACATTGTCGAAGGCGGTACGGGCATGGCGATTGGCTATACCGCTTCTGGCGAATGGCTCGAATATACGGTCGAAGTCCCGGAAGACGGTGATTATGCGATTAAGGCCTCGGCTTCTACTGGCATGGAAAGCGCAAGCTTCTGCTTCTTGGCCGATGGCAAGGCAATTGGCGATACCATTACTGTTCCGCAGACCGGCGAGGACTGGAGCGTCTATAAGGAATTTGACGGAGGCAAGGCGAAACTTACCAAGGGCACGCACGTGATTCGTCTCGTGATTACGGGCGACAACGTAAATGTCGATTGGTTCTCCCTTGGCGATGTGGAAAAGATGGGAATCAGGAACGCTGTGAGGTTCCAGACGAGCGGTTCCCGCGAATTCCGCGTGTATAGCGTGAGCGGCAAGCTGCTTGGCACTGTGGACCTCACCGGAAAGAAGGCTGGCGAAGCTCTCCAGAGTGCAGGTTTCAACAAGGGCGTTTACATGCTCAAGAGCGTTGACGGTCACAAGACCTTCATGACCTCTGTCGCAAGATAAAATTCATATAATTCCGAAACCAAATAACAGGAACACCTCGGGCACCCCGGGGTGTTTTTGCAAATGACTCGCAACTTTCCTAATCCCCCCCCCATTACCAAAATGTCAATGATAAATATTTGGAAAAATGCCTTTTGGGCGTCTGGAGTTTCTAAATTCCATATTGGAAAGCCTTGCTGTTTTGCAGGCAAAAAATTTGGGATGTTTTTGAGTTTGCGATAGGCTATTGTTTACGGCCTTGTAGGGCGCCTGAAGCCCAAACGATCCTCCTAAACCACACACCCTAATGGCGCTGAATGGTGCCATTACGCCTCGGGACGAACGTTCCGAGGTGTTTGCATTTGCACTATGTGCAAATGCCAGTTGCTAGGCTCGGATATAGGCTTGCGAGCAATCCTGCATCACTCGCCTTACGCAACTGTGTGCATCCGCGACGCTCGGCCTACGCATTTATTGTATTTACGGTTGCGGCTCTCGACCTACGCATTACCAAATTGACAATGGAAAATTATTCTGGGGGTGTAAAATGATTGCGCGAGGGATATAAATTTAGAATGTACCCTCATGCAAAGGGCATGCGATAATTATGGGAGATATTTATGAAGTGTATGGGTGAAGTCCTGAAGATTGCTTCGTTTGGTTTGGCTTTTGCTATACCTGCTTTTGCCTCGACGGTCAACGTTGACGTGACCGAAGAACACCAGGTCATTCGTGGCTTTGGTGGCATGGTGCATAACCAGTGGCAAGGCGGTAGCGGCCTTTCCGAAGCCGATGCCAAGCTTGCGTTCGGTACGGGCGATGGCCAGATTGGCCTCAATACGCTCCGTATTCCGGTATACGCGAATTCCAGCGATTTTAATAAAGAAGTGCAGGCGGCAAAGTATGCCAAGAAGTATGCCGGCGATGACTTTATTTTGTATGCAACTCCGTGGACTTCTCCGTATGCAGGCAAAAACCAGCATATGGCTTCTTCGAACTACCAGAAGTATGTGGACCACCTGAATAGCTTTAATGATTACATGAAGAACCAGGGTGTTCCCCTGTACGCCATCTCCATCAGTAACGAACCGGACTGGTGCGGTGAATGGGCTTGCTGGAGCGCTGACGAAATTTACAACTTCACCAAGGGCTACGCCGATAAAATGCGCAAGAATGGCGCGAAGGTGATTTCGACGGAATCGTTCCGCTACGACAAGAATCTTTACAACAAGGTCTTGAACGATGCCAATGCCCTCAAGAACTGGGACATTCTCGGTGCGCACTTCTACGCAAGTGACCGAAGGACTGGGGACAACTTCTTCCAGTACAGCCTTGCTGACCAGAAGAAGGTCGAACGCTGGATGACGGAACACTACACCGAAAGCCAGGGAAGCGGTAACTACTGGCGCACGGTTACGAATACGGGTGACCAGGCGAACGCCAACAAGCGCGATACTGTGAACGCCATGGATGTGGCTTACGAAATTCACCGCGCCATGGTCGTAGGCAACTTCAATCAGTACACCTGGTGGTACATCCGTCGTTGCTATGGCCTGATTATGGAAAAGGACTTTGGCAACAAGCTCCAGATTCCGCAGAACGAAATCGGCAAGGTCTCGAAGCGCGGTTATGTGATGAGCCAGTTCGCACGCTTTGTCCGCCCGGGTGCGGTCCGCGTGGGTGCAACGGCAAATCCCGAAAAGGAAGTCTTTGCAAGTGCTTACAAGAGTGCCGATGGCGACTCCGTGATTGTGGTGCTCGTGAACCGCGACTACAAGAATAGCAAGACTGTAACCGTGAAGGTGCAAGGCGCCGATGTTCAGACCTTCCACATGTACACCACCAGCGAAGCAAAGAACGCCAAGGATGAAGGCGAAGTCGAGGTCAAGAATGGCTCCGTGACGATTACGATGGATGCTGGTAATGCAAGCAACAAGGACTGCATCGTGACGCTCGTGGGCGTTGGTACTCCGGCAGATCCTGTACCTCGCGAACCGTTTGGTGGCAAGGTCGCTGAAATCCCGGGTAAGATTGAAGTCGAAAACTTCGACATTCCGGGTACGGGCAAGGGCAACAAGTCTTATAGCGAAAACGATTCCGAAGACCGTGGCGAAACGAACTACCGCGAAGGCACGGGTGTCGATATTTACAAGAAGGCTACTGGCTATGTGGTCGGCTATAACGAAGAAGGCGAATGGCTCGAATACTCCGTGAACGTGAAGGAAGCTGGCGATTACACTATGTTCGCTTCTGTCGCAACGAGCAATTCGACGTCTGGATTCTCGCTCTCCTTGGATGGAAAAACTCTTGTTGAAAATGTTGCACTTTCGGGAACGAGCTTCGATGAATTTACGAAGGTCAAGGCCAACGTAACGCTCCCGGCTGGCGAACATATCCTCCGCATGACGGTAACGGGTTCCTGGTTCGATATCGACTACTTCAACTTTGCAAAGGGCAAGGATGCTGCCGATCCGGACGATAAGACGATTGGTTTGCGCGGTGCTAATTTCCGCTTGCCGACCGAAGCCGAAAATTACAGTGTCTTTGACGTGAACGGCGTGCTCGTGGGCAAGTTCCTCGCTACGACCAGGGCCGATGTCCAGCGCATGACCAAGAGCGTGGTGCGTCAGAACGGCATTTACTTTGTGAAGTCGCTGGGTGGCAAATCCTACCGCATTTCTGTGGCAAAATAATTTCATATTCCTAAAAACGGGAGCCGAGCAATTGGCTCCTGTTTTTTTAAGAGTTTGTTAAAAGGGAGATAGATATGAGTGTGGAAATGAGCTTTAAAAAGCTGATGGGCATTGCAGGTGTTGCTGCAGGCCTCTCTATGTTTGCGGTAACGGGTGCAAATGCGGCTCCGGACCCGAACTTCCATATTTACATTGCTTACGGGCAATCGAACATGGAAGGTAACGCTACGAACTTCGACAAAAATATCGATGGTAAGGAACATCCACGTGTCAAGATGTTCGCGACGACGTCTTGTTCGAATCTCGGTCGCCCGACGGTAGGTGAGATGTACCCTGCGGTGCCTCCGATGTTCAAGTGTAATCAGGGGCTTTCTGTGGCGGACTGGTTTGGCCGCCACATGGCGGATTCCTTGCCGAACGTGACGATTGGCATTATTCCGGTGGCTCAGGGCGGTACGAGTATCCGCTTGTTTGACCCGGACGATTACAAGAATTATCTCAATTCTGCGGAAAGCTGGCTGAAGAACGGAGCCAAGGCTTACGGTAACGATGGCAATGCCATGGGCCGCATTATTGAAGTCGCCAAGAAGGCTCAGGAAAAGGGCGTCATCAAGGGCATCATCTTCCACCAGGGCGAAACTGATGGCGGCATGAGCAACTGGGAACAGATTGTCAAGAAAACCTACGAGTACATGCTCAAGCAGCTAGGCCTCAAAGCCGAAGAAACTCCGTTCGTCGCGGGCGAAATGGTCGATGGTGGTTCATGTGCGGGCTTTAGCAGCCGCGTTCGTGGACTTTCCAAGTACATCGCGAACTTTGGTGTCGCAAGCTCCAAGGGCTACGGCAGCAAGGGCGACGGCCTCCACTTTACCGTGCAGGGTTACCGCGGCATGGGCGAACGTTACGCTCAAGAAATGCTCAAGCTCATCAATGTGGCGCCTGTGGACCCTGTTCCGCAGGAACCGTTCAAGGGCAAGGCGATTGCTATTCCGGGCAAGATTGAAGTCGAAGATTTTGACAAGCCGGGTATCGGCAAGAACGAAGACGGCACGAGCAATGCCTCGTTTAGCGACGAAGATTCCGAAAACCACGGCGATAGCGATTACCGCAAGGATACGGGCGTTGACCTGTACAAGACCGCAGATGGTGTTGCTCTGGGCTACACGCAGACTGGAGAATGGCTCGAATACACTGTCGAAGTCAAGGCTGATGGTGATTACAGTATCGAGGCTAGTGTCGCCGCAGGCAATTCGACCTCCGCGTTCAAACTTTACATCGATGAAAAATCCATTACGGATGAAGTTTCCGTGCCGCAGACCGCCGACAACAAGTGGGACACCTACAAGATGATAGATGTCAAGGAAAAGGTCGCCTTGAAGGCGGGCAAGCATGTGCTCAAGCTCGAAATTACTGCCAATTACGCGAACATCGACTGGATCCAGTTCAGCCAACTGGGCGAGGTACCGCCCTATGAAGGAATCGCGAAAGTCCGTTTGGACATGACCGAAGCCGAAAGCAACTTTAGCGTGTACAGCATGCAGGGCCAAAAGCTCGGGACGTTTACCGCAAAGGGAATGGCCGACGCTGTGAACCTCGTCAAGACGGATGCCAAGCTCCGCAAGCAGGCGAAGGGCGTGTTCTTTGTCCGCAAGGAAGGCGCAAAGCTCATGAGCAAGAAGGTTGTCGTTTTCGAATAATTCTAGACTCCATGAAGGGTCCTGGCGGATGCTAGGACTCTTTTTTTTACAAAATGCGGTTTTTGAGCGAATTTCGCAATTCATTGACAAAACGTCCATATTATATGGAGCATATATTTGAGCTTTTTCTGCATTTTTAGGGTAGATTCTTTATAGAAATTTTGGATTAAGGGATATAAAAATGAGCGTGGAAAGAGAATTGAAAAAAATCCTGGCCTATGCAGGTGTTGCTGCAGGGCTTTCTATGTTTGCGGTTGGGGCGAATGCGGCTCCGAACCCGAACTTCCATATTTACATTGCTTACGGGCAGTCCAACATGGCGGGCAACGGCGATATCGTACCGTCCGAGGACCAGGCAAATCCGCCCAAGAACTTTATCATGCTTGCTTCGCACAATGCAAATGCAAGCCAACGCAGCGGCAAGACGAATCAGTCTATCAAGACGGGCGAATGGTACCCGGCAATTCCTCCGATGTTCCATCCGTTCGAAAACCTCTCCCCGGCGGACTACTTTGGCCGCGCTATGGCCGATTCCTTGCCGGGCGTGACCGTGGGCATTATCCCGGTTGCCATCGGTGCTGTGAGCATCCGCGCCTTCGACAAGGACCAGTACGAAGCTTATTTCAGGGGCGATGGCAAGGACATCATGAACTGGGGCTGGCCCAAGGATTACGACAACAACCCTCCGGGACGCATTCTGGAACTTGCCAAGAAGGCAAAGGAAGTGGGCGTCATCAAGGGCTTCATCTTCCACCAGGGCGAAAGTGACGGTACCGATGCCAACTGGCGCAAGACCGTTTACAAGACCTACAAGGACGTGATTGATGCGCTTGGCTTGGACGAAAACGAAGTCCCGTTCGTGGCGGGTGAACTCCTCCAGGAAGGCCAGAACTGCTGCTCTAGCAAAAACGGCGGTATTGCCCAGCTCAAGCAAAATTTCAAGAAGTTCGGACTTGCCTCTTCCAAGGGCTTGCAGGGTAACGGCAAGGATCCGTACCACTTTGGTCGTGCGGGCGTGATTGAACTTGGCAAGCGCTACTGCTCCGAAATGCTCAAGCTTATCGACAAGACGATTGATCCGGATGCTCCGCCGGTAAACCTTGTGGACCCGAGCCAGTCTACGGTTCCGGATGAACCGCCCGAGGAATATGGCCCGTACACCGAAGCTATCGCTATCCCGGGCAAGGTGCAGGCTGAAAACTACAACAAGGGCGGTGCCGAAAAAGCCTACCATGACGAAAGCAAGGGTAACGAAGGCGGCAAACTCCGCAAGGATGACGTCGACATTTACCAGCCGAACATGGGTATTACCGTGGGCCACTGCCAGAAGGGCGAATGGCTCAAGTACACTGTGAATGTTGAAGCCGATGGCGACTACGGAATTACAGCCAATGTCGCTGGCGAAAACGGAACCGGTAGCTTTGTCCTCTACATCGATGACAAGAAGGTCGGTACGGAAATCGCAAACGAAGGCAAGGGCTTTGATACATTTACCGAAGTGGACGGTGGCAAGGCTACGCTCACCAAGGGCGAACACGAACTGAAGATTGAAATCACCAACGACTGGATCGATATCGACTATGTTGAGTTCAAGGAAATCAGCGCACAGCCGCCTATCGGACTTAAGAATATCCGCCTTAGCATGACCGAAGCCGAAAGCAACTATAGCGTGTTCGACATGCAGGGCATTAAGCTGAGTTCGTTTACCGCAAAGGGCATGAACGAAGCCATGAATCTAGTGAGGGAAAACGCAAAACTCCGTAAGCAGGCAAAGGGCGTGTTCTTTGTCCGCAAAAACGGAAGTAAATCTCTAACCAAGAAGGTGGTGATACATGAATAAAAACGAGTTGGTAATCGTAAAGCAAATTGCTTTCTTCTTTGTCGTCGCTGTTGCTCTTGGCTTCATCTACGGCTAATAAAATGAGAGAATAATACACGGGAAAAATTAGTGTGACTCCTATGGAGCCTCGGCGAATGCCGGGGCTCTTTTCGTATGGAGATGGAGATCGCGGCGCGTTATCAAGAATGCGCAATGGTCTGCATTTATAAAAAGTAATCGGTGGTTTGAATGCCTGTTGGTGTGTGAAAAAAAATGAAATTTTTAGAAAATGGTGAAATTTACGTGAAAAAGGTTTGAAAATACGTGGCTTTCACGTAATATTTAAACGTTGTCTGTAGTTTTGAATGTGGAAAAGCTGGTTTTGGGGTGTTTTTCAAAATTTCAGTAGCTGACAACTATACAAGATAAAAGAATCGCTCCGATGGACTCGGAGCGATTTGTAGTGTCTATAGGATGAATTATGAAATCAAATTTGATTTATTACTTCACGAAGCTTGCCGGAAGCGTGAACTGCTTGAGGAACGGCCAGCCAATGCTAGCGTCACCGTAGTCGTGACCACCGCCCTGCTTGGTGCAGAGCACGACCTTCGTGCCGTCCTTGCAGTTGGAGTATTCCTGGCAACCATTGGAGTTCTTGGTCGGAGAGCCTGTGCAGCCGTTCTTTTCGGCCCAGAACTTGAAGGTGCCTTCGGCGCCAAGGAAGTTCAAACCGTCGTTGAAGCCGCTATCGCCACCTTGGTAACGGCAGACCGGGTCATTCGTGCCGCGGAAGTTGATGACAGAAATCGGACGAGACATCTTGCATTGAGCACTGTTGGTCTTGTTCAAGTCCATAGCTGCTGGAGCAACTGCGGCGAAGACATCGGACATCATGCAAGCCACGTGGTTACTCATACCGCCACCCATCGAGAAGCCGGTAGCGTAGATGCGCTGCGGGTCGATGCAGGCGATTTCTTTGAGCTTATCAATCATTGCGTAAGAGAACTTGACGTCATCGTCGTTGGAGCAGCAGGGGCCGACGTTCCAGCCGTTACCCATTCCACCCGGTTTGCCAGTGCCGTCCGGATAAAGCGTGATTACGCCTTCGGGGTCAGTCTTGGCCTTGTACGGAGAACTGCCAAATTCGCCTGAACCGCTACCGCCAATCGGGTGGTAGTCAATAACGAGCGGTACGGGCTTGTCACCCTTGTAGGCGCTCGGCACGTGCATAATGAATGTACGTTTCTTGCCATCGACGGTCACGTCCATGTTCTGTCTATCTACGGGCTTTACCGTCTTGCCGGCGCAGTCAACGATGATTTGTTCAATCTTGGCGCTGCTAGAAGATTCTTCAACGCTAGAAGAAGAAACCTTTGCGGAAGAACTAGATTCAATCTTTTTGCTAGAACTGGACTGAGCACTAGCCTTGGCCATCTTGACGATGACGCCCGTTTCAACTTCGGCCTTAGCCTGGTAGGTGGCGTTCTGGTAGCCTTCCAGTGAGAACTGCAAGAACGGCAGCGGATCACCTTCCTTCATGAGGGTGACTGTCTTGCCTATCTGGTAGGTAGCGCGGTTTCCGTCGGCGTTAATGCGGAGGAACTTGGCGCCCTTAGCCATAGTCTTGTTCAAGTCGACCTGCATAAAGCCGTCGATGTTATGTTCCGTCTTGGAGGCGCAAACTTTGCCGAGTGCATCCATCACGGACACGGTAATCGTTTGGGCCTTTACGCCGGAAATGGTAATGATGTTGTTGCTGAAACCGATGAAAGCCTTGGCTACCATAGCGGAGTGCAAACCTGCTTTCTCGTTAGAGATTGTAAATGTACCGTCTGCACCTGATGTGGATTCTATACCCGCATAGTTGAACGATGTAATCTTGACGCCGGAAAGTGCTCGGCCCGAACCTTCTGAGGTGATTGTGCCATCGATACTCCAAGCGAAAGACAGAGAGCTAAGCGCTGCTACTGTTCCTGCGAATGCCATGGATTTAAACATGGTCATAGCGACTCCTTTTTATAGTTAAACATTCCAAACTCTATTCATCCACCGGGTCCAACCAAATCCCCCGAACTTCGCTAGACCTGTACAAAATATAGATGGATGTTTCTTAGGTGTTGCGAAATGGTGTTGTGAAAAATTATAAAGCGTTGTGAAAATTGCGAAAAGGAATTTTTACAAAAGAGGCGCGGTTTTCGACACGTTTTCGGGGTTGTAATGGGGTGTTATTGATAAAAAATCCATAAAAAGGGCGTGCGATTGCGGGTTAAAACCATGTAAATGGGATAAATTATGATTGTTAATCTTATCTAGCCTTGGTTGGAAAGGAGTGATTATGGGATTGTTTAGTAAGATGGCGAAGTCGGCTGTGGTTTTGGCTGCTTTTGCTGTAGTGAATAGTGCAGCCGTTAAGGTTAATAACCCGATCATGTATGTCGATAGCCCGGACCCTTCCATTGTCCGTGTTGACGATGCTTATTACATGGTCACGACGACCATGCACTTTGCGCCTGGCGTGCCTGTTTTCAAGAGCACGGATTTGGCGCAGTGGCGTACTGTGGGTTATGCCTACCAGACGCTTGCCAACAATGACCAGCAGAATTTGAATGGCGGCAAGGATGCCTACGGTAAGGGCTCCTGGGCATCGAGCATCCGCTACCACAAGGGATTTTTCTACGTGCTGACCCCGTCTTACACGACGGGCAAAACTCATTTGTACAAGACTGCCGATGTGGAAAGTGGCCAGTGGTCCGAAGTGCAGCTCCCGTTCTACCATGACCCTTCTTTGTTCTTTGATGACGATGGCACCGTGTGGGTGTTCTACGGCAGTGGTGACCAGATTAGCTACGTGCAGTTGAACGACGACGCTAGCGGCGTGAAGGCTGGTGGCCGTAGCGGTAAGCTCGGCGGCGTGAGCGTGAACCAGGCGACCGGCAAGAGCGGCTATATCGTGCAGCAGGAAGGCTCGCACATGGAAAAGGTAAACGGCGAATACTATCTGTTCACGATTTCTTGGCCGAACGGTTCCTGCCGTACCGAAGTGGTTTACCGTTCTAAGAACCTCTTGAGCGGATATACAGGAAGAGTTTTCCTCTCTGATAACGGTGTTGCGCAGGGTGGCATTTTCGATACTCCCGATGGCAAGTGGTATGCGCTTTTGTTCCGCGATTCCGGCCCGGTTGGCCGTATGTCGCACTTGGTGCCGATGGAATGGAAAGACGGTTGGCCAGTGCCTACGAGCGGCTCCAAGGCCCCTTCGACAATCGACTTGCCGGAATCTCCGCTCCCGGGCTACGGCATGGTCACGAGTGACGATTTTGAATCTGGCGAACTTGCTCTCGAATGGCAGTTCAACCATAACCCCGATAACAAAAACTGGAGCTTGTCTGCAAATCCGGGTTACTTCCGCATTACAACAGGCCGCACCGATAGCCGTGTCGTGAATGCAAAGAACACTTTGACACAGCGTTCCTTTGGTCCTAAGAGTTCTGGCCGTACGCTTGTTGACGGCAAGGGCATGAAGGATGGCGATATGGCGGGCCTCGTTGCTTTGCAGGATGACAAGGGCTTTGTCGCGCTTGCAAAAGATGGCGGTAACTACAAGGTTGTGATGTACAGCGGAAACAAGGATGGCGAAAGACTTGTAACAAGTGAAAATCTTTCGGACTCCAAGGTTTATCTGCGAATCGATTTTGACTTGCCGATTGACCGTGGTACTGCATATTTCTATTACAGCACCGATGGTAGCTCTTGGAAAAAGATTGGCAACGATGTGAAGCTCAATTATGACCTCCACATGTTCGTGGGCGTGCGCTGGGGCCTCTTCAACTTTGCGACCAAGCAGGCGGGCGGCTATGCAGACTTCGACTGGTTCAAGGTCGGTACCGATGTGAACGATGAAATTTATCTCGACGGCGCTGGTTCTGAACCTGTTCCGCAGACTCCGTTCTGTGCTGCAGGCGAAAACTGCCCTGCAAATGCAATCCCGGGCAAGATTGAAGCTGAAAACTTTGACGTGCCGGGCAAGGGCAAGGATGGTTCCTCTTACTATGATGGCGATTCCGAGAACCACGGCGATAGCGACTATCGCAAGGGCACTGGCGTGGACCTTTACAAGAAGGCAACTGGCGTCATTGTGGGCTACAACAGCGAAGGCGACTGGCTCGAATATACCGTGAATGTGAAGGAAGCTGGTGACTACACCATGTTTGCTGCGGTTGCTGCAGCGGGCTCCACCTCGAGCTTCAAGCTCTCCTTGGATGGCAAGGATATCACCGAAGAAATTGCGGTGCCTGCCGCAAGTTCCGGCGAAGAAAATTATGACGATTATAACAAGGTAAAAGCAAACGTAAAACTCCCGGAAGGCGAACATGTACTCCGCTTCACGGTTGTTGGCTCTTGGCTTGATATCGACTACTTCACGTTCGTGAAGGGTGCGGATGCTAAGGATCCGGAACCTATCGAGCCTATCGGTATTGCTAATGCTGTCCGCTACGGTGTGCAGGGCGCGCAGGTATATCGCGTCTACAGCCTCAACGGTGCTTTTGTCGGCCGCATCGATGCCATGAATAGCGTTGATGTGCGTAGCAAGGTGAACAGCCTCGTGAAGGAAAGCGGCGTGTACCTCGTCAAGTCCCTCACCACCGGCACCTCCCACCGCCTCTCCGTAACAAAGTAATTCTTCATATTAATTCATAGTTCCTCAAACACCCCCAAGGCTTGGATGCACCCGCGGAAAGCTTGCTTTCCTGCGGGTATATCCAAGCCGTTTTTGTGTTCTTAAAACACCCTATCACACATTTCCAGAACAACCAAGAGGCCAGAATCACATCTCGGAAAGCTTGCTTTCCTGCGGGTATATCCAAGCCGCTTTTGTGTTCTGTAAACACCCCTATTACACATTTTATCCCCTCAACCCATTGTCAAAACCGCAATGGAAAATGTTTACCGCTAAGTGATAATCGCCAATCCAAAAGGTATTTTCTTCATAGGTAAAATGGGAAATAAACCTCAAGGAGTAGAGGTATGTTTGGTAAAATTTTTAAGAAGGCGCATTGCGTCCTTTCTCTTGCCGTATTGGCGAGTCTCACCACTTTTTCATTTGCAGACAACATTAATGTGAACGGCACGAACCGTACCATGAATGTGTATGCGCCGAAAAATATTGAAAAGGGCCGCCCGCTCATCATCCAGATGCACGGTATGAATCAGGATGCCCCGTATCAGCAGAACGCCGCCAAGTGGGAGCCGATTGCCGATACCGCACGATTTGTGGTCGTGTTCCCGAACGGTCAAAACAAGGCCTGGGACATCGGTGGCGACAAGGACATCAATTTCCTCAAGGCGATTATCAACGAAATGTACAACAAGTACGGCATTGACAAAAATCGCGTGTATGTTTCGGGATTCTCGATGGGCGGCATGATGAGCTACCATGCGGCAAACAAGATGGGCGATATGATTGCTGCCATTGCCCCGGTTTCTGGTGGCGGTGGCGTGAACTCGCCCAAGCGCGCCATGCCGATTATGCATACCCACGGCACTTCCGATGACGTGGTAAATTACAGCAGCACCGTGAATACCCTCAAGGGCTGGGTCTCTGCGCAAAAATGCTCTTCAAGTTCCAAAGTCACAAAGCCGTATCCATCAAGCAAGCCGGGTTCTGCCGCCTCTCTCGAAGTCTGGAGCGGCTGCAAGGATAACGTCGAAGTCCGCTTGCTCACCATTGCAGGCAAGGGCCACTGGTATTCCATGGACGAGGCGGTCAGTGTCAACACGAGCGTTGAAATCTGGAATTTTGTCAAGAATTATTCGCTGGACGGCTCTTCGCTTCCGCCGCCAATTCAGGTGCCGACCGACCGCGACAGCATTTTCAACGGTGGCTTCGATTCGACCGACGTGGCCTGGACTTTACAGACTCACGGCAGTGCCGCTGCTACAGGTGACGTGAAAAATGGCAAGTATCAGCTTGACATTTCTGCCATCGGCACGGAAAATTACCAGGTGCAGGTGATTCAGCACGACTTGCACCTCGAAAAAGGTCAGTGGTACGAAGTGAGCTTTGATGCTAGCGCTGGCGCCTCTCGCACGCTCGAAGTAAACGTGGAACAGCACACGGATCCGTGGGCAAGCTACCTCACCGAAAAGAAGAATTTTGAAATCGGCAAGGAATCCAAGAAGTATTCTTTCCAGTTCCAGATGACCGCCGCCACCGACAAGGATTCCCGCTTGAGCTTCAATGCGGGCGCCTCGACAGGCACGCTCACGCTTGATAATGTCACGCTCAAGAAAATTGCGGAACCGGACCCGGGAACAATTGCACTTGCGCCATATCTCCGCCTCCAAACGGCAAGCGGCAAGTTCGGTGTCTATAACCTCGCGGGCAAACGCCTTGGATTTGTCGAAATCATCGAAAACGACGTGCCGAACATCCAAAAAACGATGAAAAATGCTGGCTTTGGCAAGGGCGTTTACATCTTGCGCAACAAAACACGTTCGTTCATGTTGCCCGTTGACCGGTAAAAGGCTAAAAAGTTTCGTTCTCTCTCACCAAGAGCGCTCCCTGGCTTCGGGGACGCTCTTTTTTTACATCTCTCAATAACTAACCACTAGAAACCAATGACTCTTGACTAATAAATAATAACTAATTATCCATCGTGGATAAAATGTCAAAGGAACATGTGTAATCCCTTTATTTTTTTTTGTTTTTTAGGGGGTATTTTTAGTTTGGGGATGATTAATACTTAGGATACAGGAGTGCTTATGTTTGGTTTGAACAAGAAAAATGGTCGCAAGTTTGGAGTGCTAGCTTCTTTGGCTTTAGCGGGATTGGTTTCCCAGGCCTTTGCGCATCCGGATAGCTTGGTGCTTACGCCCCCGCTCGGGTGGAACAGCTGGAACGTTTTCCACGAAAACATCAACGAAAAGCAGATTCAGGAAATTGCCGACGCGATGGTCAATTCCGGCCTGAAGGATGCGGGCTACATCTACCTGAACCTTGACGATAACTGGATGGACACCAAGCGCGATGCCCAGGGCAACCTCCAGAACAACCCGAAGACTTTCCCGAGTGGCATGAAGGCCATCGCTGATTACGTGCATAAGAAGGGCCTGAAGTTTGGCCTTTACGGCGACCGTGGCAAACGCACCTGCCACCATTACAATAGCAACTGGCAAAGCGAAAGTGGTTCCAACGGCCACGAAGTTCAGGACGCCAAGAAGCTCGCTGAATGGGGCGTTGACTACTGGAAGTACGATAACTGCGACTCGGATCCGAGAACGCAGGAAAAAGATTACACTGCAATGTCCAACGCTCTCCGCAATTCCGGACGCGACATCGTGTTCAGCATTTGCATGTGGGAATACAAGGACTGGATGCCGAAAATTGCTAACCTCTGGCGCACCACTTTCGACATTGGTCCCGAATGGATTTCGACTTCGTGGTACCGCGGCGTCTACGAAATTATCGATGCGAACAACAAGTATTGGCAGATTGCAAAGCCCGGTCACTGGAATGACCCGGACATGCTCGAAGTAGGTAACAGAGGCCTCTCTTACGAGGAACAGCGCTCCCAGATGACGATGTGGTCCATCATGGCTGCTCCCATCATGATCAGTTCCGATGTGCGCAACATGAGCAACGAGACTAAGGAACTCTACCTGAACAAGGACATGATTGCCATTAACCAGGACTCCTTGGGCGTTCAGGGCCACCGCATTTCTGACAAGAATGGCAAGCAGGTTTGGACCAAGCCTTTGAAAAATGGCGATATCGCCGTGGCGCTTCTCAATAACAACAATTCTACCCAGACCGTCGAATGCAACTTTAAAGACATTGGCGTGGAAGGCGAAGTAGAAGTCCGCGATGCCTGGAAAAAGAAGGATTTGGGACCGGTCTCTAGTGTTTCTATTGAACTCCCGGCTCATGGTTCTGCACTGCTCCGCTTGGTTTTAAAGCCGGTTCCGCGCGAACCGTTCAAGGGCAAGCCTCTTGACATTCCGGGTAAGATCGAAGTGGAAGATTTCGATGTGAACGGCGTGGGTCAGGGCAACACCACTTACAACGAAAGCGATACAGAAAATCACGGCGATTCCGATTACCGCCCGGGTACTGGCGTGGACCTTTACAAGAAGGCTACCGGTGTCATTGTTGGCTACAACCAGGCAGGCGAATGGCTTGAATACACCGTGAACGTTGCCGCATCTGGAAAATACACCATGAAGGCTTCCGTGGCTTCGGCCAATAGCACTTCGAGCTTCAAGCTCTCCATGGATGGCAAGGACATTACTGATGAAATCCCGGTTCCTGCTGCAACTGAGGGCGAAGACAATTATGACGAATACAACGAGGTCAAGGCCGACGTGAACTTGACCGAGGGTGAACACATTCTCCGCTTTACTGTAACCGGCGACTGGATGGATATTGACTACATCGAGTTCGTTGATGAAAAGGTTGGGCTTGCAAAAACTCGTCTCACGTCGTTTGAATCCGAGAATTCCTACAACGTGTTCAGCGCAACGGGTAAGCACCTCGGCCGCGTGGACTTGAATGGCGCTAGCATGCCGCAGGCGCTCAAGAACGCTGGGTATGCACGTGGCACGTACATGGTGCGCTCTGTCAAGGGTAACCAAATCCAGCGTGTGAACGTTCGCTAAATAGCACTTTGCGTTGTTTCCCCGGCCTTTGTGCCGGGGCAGCATTGAGATTTCTCCTCACAAACACATTCAAAATGCCTCGCGCTTCCGCGAGGCATTTTGTGTAATTCCTAACTCTAAAAAAGAATATTCCACCCTCTCATAGCTATGGATAAACAGTCCACAATATCTCGCCTTAAAACATGAAAAAAACGCATTTTCGAGAATAATTTTAGAGTGTTGTTAGGGCAAACTATGTTTGGTTTTTAAACGTGAGGTTAGGTATGAGCTTCAAAACAATTGGTCATCTTGCCGCAGTTTCTGCACTCTTCCTGGGTGCTACAGTTGCAACAGCCGCTGATCAGGCTACTTTCTATGTCGCTCCCAATGGTAGCGATTCCAACAAGGGTACCGAAGAGGCCCCGTTCAAGACCATTACGCAGGCACAAAAGGCTGTGCGCGCCATCAACGGCACCATGACGGGCGATATTTCGGTCATTCTCCGTGGCGGTACCTACCAGCTTTCGTCTACGGTCAATTTTACTGAGGCTGATGGCGGTAAGGATGGTTTCTACGTCCGCTATAAAGCCTATCCGAACGAAACTCCGCTTATTACGGGCGGTATCCCGATGTCTGGCTGGACGATTCACGATGAAAAGAACAATATCTGGAAGGTCGAAGGTGTCGATGCCCGTTTCCGCCAGATGTACGTGAACGGCAAAAAGGCAATTCGCGCGCGTATGCCGAACTTGCTCGATAACGGCGACCATAACTTCTTCCGCTTGAACAAAGTGGACTCTGCCGGCAGCGCCTTCCTCGTCAACAACAGCGATATTGGCGAAGCCAACTGGAAGAATTTGAACAAAGTTGAAATCCACTTGATGATTGCCTGGGCCGAAAGCATTTTGCGCCTTGAATCGGCTACAAAGAACGGCAATGTCACAAAGCTTGAACCGCGCGACCCAGAAAGAACAAAGCTCTTTAAGCGCAAATACCCGATGCTTGGCACGGCTTTCATGAGCAATCCGCCGAAGCAGCAGGTCTACTACCTCGAAAATGCTTACGAATTTATCGACCAGCCGGGCGAATGGTACTTGGACGAATCGACCGGTACGCTTTATTACAAGGCCCGCGCAGGCGAAAACATGGCGACCGCAAATGTTGTCGTTCCGCGCGTCAATACGCTCTTCAGCATTCTCGGTAAGGATACAAAGAACAAAGTTGGTTACATGTCTTTTGAAGGCATAACCTTTGCAAACTCCAATTTCTTGCGTCCGAGCGAAGAAGGCTTCCTGGATTTGCAGGCAAGTATGTTCAACATTGATGTGCTCCCGGAAAATGGCCGCCTCGGCAGCAATAAGTTCCTCCTCTGGCGTCCGGATGCTGGTTTCCGCGTCGAAAATGCGCACCATTTCAAAATCAAGAATTGCACGTTCACGCAGATGGCTGCAACTGGTCTTGACTTTGTCTCTGGTACAAATGATGACGTGATTGAAGGCAACGTATTCTATGAAATCGGCGGCTGCGGCATTATGCTCGGCAAGTTCTCTCAAGACTCCACGACCGAAATTCACATCCCGTACAACCCGACCGACAAGGACGAAATCAGTACCCGCGATACAATCCGTTACAACCTCGTGACAAACGTGACGAATGAACATCAGGGCGCTGTGGGCATTGCCGCCGGGTATCCGCGTTATGTCGTCATCGAAAATAACGAAGTGTCCTATACAAACTATTCCGGTATCTCTGTGGGTTATGGCTGGACCAAGAGCGAAACAGCCATGACGAACAACAAAATTAATAAGAACAACATCCACCACATTGCCCGTTTGCTTTGCGACTCCGGTCCGATTTATACATTGAGCAACCAGGGCACGGGTAGCGAAATCAAGGAAAACTACATCCATGATATGTCCCAGTCCAAGTGGTCGGATTACTGGATTTTGCCGATTTATCTTGACGAAGGCTCTAGTGGCTTTGCTGTCGAAAACAACTCTTACAAGAACGCTCCGAGCGGCGTTGGCCGTAACGCTCCGGGTCAGTTTACCGAAAAGAACAACAATGGCTACATCGCTTCTGTTGCCGAAGCGGCAGGCCTTCAGGGCGAATTCAAGAACATCGGGGATCGCATCAACACTATCCCGCTTCCGGACTTCTCCAATGTGGTTCCGCAGGCTCCGTTTGTCGACAACATGACAATCCCGGGTACCATCGAAATGGAAAACTACGATGAAGGTGGCCAGAGCATTTCTTTCAACGATAAGGACTTTGTGAACGAAGGCGGCGTCTACCGCGAAGATGGCGTGGACATCACTCAGATTGATTCTACGGACAAGTCTAAGGGCTACGCTGTGGGTTACACGCAAGCTGGCGAATGGATGGAATACACCGTGAATGTCACAGCTGGTGAATACGTGTTCCTCGCTAACGTGGCTACCGGTCTCGAAGGCTCTAGCTTCCAGCTCTTCTTGGATGGCAAGGCGATTAGCGATACGATTGTTGCCCCGAAGGGCGAAGACTGGAATACTTATGGCACTGTCGAAGGCAAGACGATCGCTCTTGAAGCTGGTGAACATGTGCTTCGCGTGGCCATCACGGGCGCTTACTTGAACATCGACTGGATCAAGTTCGGCAAGTCCAAGGATGAAATCATTTCCATCAAGCCGAATGTCCGTTATGGCTTGAACATGGATATCTCTCGCAGCTCTACGCTGAACGTGTTTGATATCCGTGGCCAGCACATGGGCGTCATCCGCGTGATGGGCATGCCGACAACGAGCTCTGTAATGCAGGCTATGCATGCAAAGAACTTCAAGTCTGGTGTCTACTTTGTCCAGAGCGTGAACAAGGCATTTGGCAAAATGATTCAGGTAAAATAATTTTGGAGTGGGATGACTATGAAACTTACAAATAAACTTTTGTTCGCATTTGGACTTGGTTTTGCGTCCAATGCATTTGCAGAAAACCCGATTATCCAGACGTACTATTCGCCGGATCCGGCTCCGGTCGTGTTTGGCGATACCGTCTGCGTGTACACGGGTAACGACGAAGGCGGTTCCTTCTTTACCATGCACGGTTGGCGCGTCTCTTGCACCACCGATATGGTGAACTGGACCGATATGGGCGAACTCATCCTCACGAATGAAAGCTTTGGTGGCAATGCCAAGAAAAACGGTGACTGGGCTGCTCAAGTTGTTCGTCGCAATGGCAAGTATTACTACTACGTGACTGTAGAATCGACTCGCGGTGGCCGCGCTATCAACGTTGCCGTGGCAGACAAGCCCGAAGGCCCGTTCAAGGATGCGCGCAATGGACAGCATCTCGCAGGCCCGAACTGGGATTACATTGACCCGACCGTTTGGATTGATGACGATGGCCAGGCTTGGCTCTACTGGGGCAACCCGAAGCTCTATTATGCTAAGCTCAAAGAAAACATGATTGAGTTCGATGGCGATATCAAGGTGACGGACATGAGTCGCGGATTCTCTCCGAGCGGAAACTCCGTTTACACAGAAGGCCCGTGGATCCACAAGCGCGATAAGAAGTATTACATGATTTACGCTTCTCATGGCGTGCCTGAAAAGATTTCTTACTCCACCAGTGATTCTCCGACGGGTCCGTGGAAGTGGGGCGGCGTCATCATGGATCAGGGCAACGGGACTGCGTTCACAAACCATTCCGGTCTCATTGACTTCAAGGGCCGTAGCTTCTTCTTCTATCACAACCAGAAGAACGTGAGTGGCGGTGGCTATAGCCGTTCTACTGCAGTTGAAGAATTTACCTGGAATGCTGACGGTTCGATTCCGACCATCAAGTCTACGAATGATGGCGTCAAGAAACCGATCAAGAACCTTGACCCATTTACTCGCGTTGAAGCCGAAACGAAGTCTTGGGTCGGTGGCATCAACGTCGACAAGAGCGGTGGATACACCATCATCAAGCATGTGGCAAAGCAGGGCGATAACGTCTACCTCACCAACATGGGCTCGAACTTCTATACAAAGGTTCGCTCCGTGGACATGGGTGATGGCGCAGACCGCATCATTGTATGCACGAGAGGCAATGGTGGAAAGATTGAACTCCACGCTAAGTCCGAAACAGGTGCAACACTTGCAACAATGAACATCCCGGCAAGCTCCAGCTGGCAAGAAAACACCTTCGACTTGAAGGATGCTGCAGGCGTTGAAGACTTGTTCTTCGTTGTCAAGCAGGGTGGTTTCGATTTCGACTACTGGTACATGGAAAGCGAAAAGACTGCTGTTCCGCAGACCCCGTTCAAGGAAGTTGCATCTGCAATCCCGGGCAAGATTGAAGCGGAAGATTACGATGTCGGTGGTCACAACAAGGCCTTCTACGATAACGACCGCGAAAACAAGGGCGGCGCCTATCGCGAAGACGAAGTGGACATCGTGCAGATTGATTCTACGGACAAGTCTAAGGGCTACGCTCTCGGTTACACCGAAGATGGCGAATGGGTGGAATATACCATCAATAACCAGCTTGCTTCGGAATACACCATTGTATTGAACATGGCTACGGCATCTGATGATGTCGGCGTCCAGTTCTTCATTGACGACAAGGAAATTACCGATGTCATCAAGGCCGAAAAGGGCGAAGATTGGGATCATTATTCTACGGTTGAAGCAAAGACCAAGGAAATCCCGAAGGGCGAACATGTACTCAGAATGCAGATTGTCGGGAACTTCGTGAACGTGGACTGGTTCAAATTCTGCATGGGCTTTGATTGCGAAGAAAGCTCGATTGCTCTCCCGAAATCTCGCGTGGAACTCCAGATCCCTGAAAAGATTTACGCAGTCTTTGGCATGACCGGCAAGTTCCTCGGCAATGTTGAAGTGAACGGTCAGAGCGTTGCAAAGTCCATCCGCGCCGCAGGCTTTGTGCCGGGTGTGTACATGGTCCGCAGCGTTGGTCAGTCCAAGACCTTCCGCGTCCTCGTGAAGTGACACAGAAAGTGTCATCCTGAACCCGTTAGCGACCACGTCATCCTGAGCGAAGCGAAGGATCCAGTAACATTCCAAAATGGCGACCTCCGGGCCGCCATTTTTTTTTGTCATAAAAAGTCCTGACATCTCGAATTAGAACATTCCAAATCGCAATAAATAAAATCTTTCCTGCGCGTTCGACCTTTGATAAAATGTCCACAGAACCTTGTTTTAGAGGTGAAAAAAAATTCGTTTTTGGGGGTATTTTTGAATTAGGAATATGATAAGGGAGGACTTATGAACTTTGGTTCTAGTTTGTCTTTGGTTTTGTCTGCTGGACTATTGTCCGCAGTATCTTTGTTTGCCCAGCCCAACGATGAATGGAATGGCAAGCCAAGAATTTTTGGTGTGAACAGGTTGAATCCGCACGTGACTTCGATGCCATATACGACAGTCGAAGAAGCTGTGAAGGGCGACCGTCACGCTTCGGAATGGTACCAGACGCTTTCGGGCGAATGGAGATTTTACCATGTCGATAAGCCTAGCCAGCGTAACAATGATTTCTACAAGGACAACTATGATGTTTCCAAGTGGGATAAAATCAAGGTTCCGAGTTCTTGGCAGCTTTTGGGCTACGACCATCCGATTTATACGAACGTAATTTATCCGTGGTCCCAGAACAACCGTGTTTCTGCGCCTTATGCCCCGACAGACTTTAACCCGGTCGGCCATTATCGCCGTACGTTCACGGTTCCCGAAAAATGGGATGGCAAGCGTATCCGTTTGCACTTTGAAGGTGTTGAATCAGCTTATTATGTATGGGTGAACGGCAATTACGTTGGCTATAGTGAAGATACTTTCACGGGCCATGAATTTGATATCAACAAGTACCTCCGCAAGGGCGAGAATAACATTTCCGTACAGGTGTTCCGCTGGTGCGACGGCTCCTGGCTCGAAGACCAGGACTTTATCCGTCTTTCTGGCATTATGCGTGACGTTTATATTTACGCAGTGCCTGAGGTCCACATTCAGGACTTCCAGATTGATGCTACTCTCACGAATAATTATAAAGATGGCCTCTTGAAGACGACCGTTTGGGTCTATAATTCTACAGGTAAGCAGTCTGGTGAATACACTGTCGAGCTTTCCTTGTACGATGCTTCCGGTGCCGAAGTCATCAAGCCCTCTGCCCAGAAGGTTTCTGGCATTGGTGCTGCTGGTGAAAAGAGCGTGCATTTCGATCTCCCGCTTTCTTCTCCGAAGCGCTGGTCTGCCGAAACTCCGGACCTCTATTCCGCAGTGCTCACGTTCAAGGACGGGTCCGGCAAGATTATCCAGGTTGAAAGTAACAAGGTTGGCTTTAGAAAGATTGAAATCAAGAAAGAAAACGGCGCTCCGCGTTTGCTCGTGAACGGCATGCCGGTGAAGTTCCACGGTGTTGACCGCCACGAACTCGATCCGGATGATGGCCGTGCAGTCACTTACGACCGCATGGAAAAAGACGTGATTCTCATGAAGCGTTTCAATATCAATGCGCTCCGCATGTCCCATTACCCGAACAACCCGGTGATGTATGATTTGTGCGACAAGTATGGTATCTACGTGATTGACGAAGCGAACGTCGAAAGCCATGGCGCCAACAACGACCTTCCGAAAAATAGCGACGACTGGCGCGCCCCCGCTGTGGACCGCATGAATTCCATGGTGCAGCGCGACAAGAACCATCCGTCCATTATTCTCTGGTCCCTCGGTAACGAAGCGGGTAACGGTAACGTGTTTGCCTCGGAACGTGAACGCGCCCACCAGATTGACTCCACTCGCTTTGTGCATTACGAAGGCGACTGGAACAACGCCGATGTGAACAGCTGGATGTACTTCGGTCCGGATGCAATTCAAAATTATAGGGATGCCAACAAGCCGATTATGTTGTGCGAATACGAGCACGCTATGGGCAACTCCGTGGGCGACCTGCAAGAATACATGGATGCCTTCTACGGCAACCCGCGTGCTTTCGGTGGCTTCATTTGGGACTTCATCGACCAGGGTCTCCGTCACAAGGGAACTCCGTACTTTGAATTTGGTGGCATGTGGGGCGACTGGCAGAACGACGACAACTTCTGTGCAAACGGCCTTGTGTTCCCCGATCGTAAAATCCAGCCGGAAATGTGGGAAGTCAAGTACCAGTACAGCCAGGTGCGCGTCCATAACGTAGACGCCGCTAAGGGCAAGATTGAAATTGAAAGCCGTTACCTCTACAAGAATCTTGGCGACTTCCTCGATGCCTTCTGGCAGATCAAGGAAAACGGCAAGGTGATTAAGGAAGGCAAGATTGACGGTTCCCAGATGAACATCGGTCCGAACCAGAAGAAAACCGTAACGATTGACATGCCAAAGATTGAAACGACAGTCGGTGCCGAGTACTTCCTGGATATCGATTTCCGCCTCAAAAAAGATGAACTCTGGGCAAAGGCTGGCTACAGCATCGGTCACGAACAGTTCGGCATTGACTTGGGACAGCTCTGGTCTACCGAAATCGACGTGAGCTCCATGGAAGCCCACAAGGTCACTAAGAACAATGGTCTCACGATTGAAGGCTCTGATTTCAAGATTAAGTTTGACGAAAAGTCCGGTACGCTTGCAAGCTACGTTCTTGATGGCGATACGATTATCAAGAACGGCGGCCGTCCGAACTTCTGGCGCGCCCCGATTGATAACGACAAGGGCTTCAACATGGAACGCGGCCATGGCGAATGGCGCAAGGCAAGCAACAACCGCTCTGTCACTTCCGAAGTCAAGGAAGTTTCCGCTCGCGAAACGCAGGTGACGTTCAATTTCGGTTTCCCGGATGTCGGCAGCACCCGCATGAAGCTTACGTACACGGTTTACGGCAGTGGCGATATCGTTGTGGAATACACGCTCAACCCGGATGGCACCAAGAGCTATTTGCCGAACGTGGGTACGCTCTTCACGGTTCCGGGCGGCTATGAAAAGGTCCGTTACTTTGGACGTGGCCCGGACGAAAACTACATCGGACGTAACCGCGGTAGCTTCATGGGACTTTATTCGACGTATGCAGACTCTATGACCGTCATGTACATGGAAATTGGCGAAACGGGCCAGCGCACCGATGTCAAGTGGGCTACGCTTACAAACGAAAAGACGGGCAAGGGCCTTATGGTTGTGGGTAACCCGCGCATGGAATTCAGCGCCCAGCACTACACTCCGGAACAGCTCACCAACGTGAAGCTCCCGTGGGAACTCAAGCGCGACAAGGATATCACGCTCCGTGTGGACTTGCACCAGATGGGTGTCGGCGGCATCAACTCCTGGGGTGCCGAACCGCTCAACGCTTACCGCCTGAATGCCAATCGCGAATACTCTCACAAGTTCCGCATAGCTCCGATTCGTAAGCAGTTGAACGATCCGACAGAATACTCGCTGCTTGGTTTCAAGAACTTTGGCTGGAACAAGGAAATTCCGCCTGCTAAGTACGGCCTGGATGAAATCAATAAGATTTACGAAAATCAGCCGGATAAGGACATTACGGAAGGTGCAAATCCTGATACGGAAGGGCTTATTCCTGTAGCGCTCCCGGGCAAGATTCGTGACCTCTCTGTCGCAGAAAAGAACTACAATGTCTTTGACGCTCAGGGCAAGAAGGTTGGTGCGTTTACGACTCGCGGTGTCGAAGACCTCCATGCGATTACGTCTGGGCTCGTCAAGAATTCTGGCGTGTATATCGTGAAGTCTCAAAACGGCGGCCAAGCTTTCCGCATCACCGTTAAGAAGTAAGAAATAATCGATTGAAGAACTGTCATCGCGAGGCTCGCAACACCCCCTCGCGATGACTTTTTTATTTGTATGAAAAATGATAAGTTGATTTATATGTTGGTGTAAGCGAGAAAGACTATTAAATAATTTAATGATGATAATAAAACGTCGAGAGAATGGAAGCGTCGGCCAAGGTATTGTCTTCGCAGTAGCGTGCAAAACGAGAGTCGCGGGCGACTGCTTACAGGCGCACATGACCGAGTGAAGCCGCTGACGCCGTAGGCGTCAACTCCGAGCTGGGGCCCCGCCCGCATGACGTGCATTTTGCATTCAAAAAGGTTTTTGGTCGATGAGACCCTTTTCTATTGATAAAAAATCAATGAGAAGAATTCCAAACCTATATGAAATCCCCTCTTCGAGGGGTATTTTTTATAAGGGAAAACTGTCATCCTGGAGAGTTCGTAGAACTCGATAGGATCTATGAAAATGGTGTTGTTTGTGGGATTTGAGGAGTACACTATGTTTGAAACAAAGAAATCTTTAGCGCATCGAATCCTTGGCTCTGCGGCATTAGTTTGTGCCGTAGCCTTTTCGAATGTTGCCGCAACGACAGACAATCCGCTTACGCTTTGGTATAATAGCGATGCTGGTTCTGAATTCACGAACGCGCTTCCGATTGGTAACGGCTACATGGGTGGCCTTATTTACGGTGGTGTTGAAAAGGATTACATCGGCCTCAACGAAAGTACAGTTTGGTCAGGTGGCCCGGGCGACAACAACAAGCAGGGTGCCGCAAGTCACTTAAAGGATGCCCGTGATGCCTTGTGGCGTGGCGACTATCGCACGGCAGAATCCATCGTGAGCCAGTACATGATTGGACCGGGGCCTGCAAGTTTCCAGCCGGTGGGCGATCTTGTGATTTCTACTTCGCACAAGGGTTCTTCCAATTACCGCCGTGAACTTGACCTCAAGACTGCAATCGCAAAGACTACCTACACAGTGGGCGGCGTCAAGCATACCCGTGAATATTTCGCTAGCTACCCGGACCATGTGATTGTCGTGCATCTCTCTGCGGACAAGGATGGCTCGGTGAGCTTTGGCGCTACGATGACGACTCCGCATCGCAATAATAAAATGTCGAACAGCGGCAACACGCTCATTTACGATGTTACCGTCAATTCCATCAAGTTCCAGAACCGTTTGACCGTGGTTACGGACGGCGGAACCGTTTCTGTGTCTAATGGGAACATTTCGGTGAACGGAGCCAACAGCGCAACGCTTATCCTCACGACCGCTACAAACTTCAAGTCTTATAACGATGTGAGCGGTGATCCGGGTGCCATCGCTTCCGATATCATGTCGAAAGTTGCCAAGAAGTCCTATGAAGATTTGCTTGCAGCACATCTCAAGGATTACCAGGCCATTTTCAACCGCGTTAAACTCGACCTTGGCACGGCCGACAAGAGCGCAGGCGACATCACCTCCACCCGCGTGAAAAATTTCAATTCCACGAACGACCCTTCTCTCGTAGAACTCCATTACCAGTATGGACGTTACTTGCTCATCGCAAGCTCCCGTAAGGGTGGCCAGCCGGCCAACTTGCAGGGCATCTGGAACAAGGACACGAACCCGATTTGGGGTAGTAAGTACACCACGAACATCAACCTCGAAATGAACTACTGGCCGGCAGAATCCGGCAACCTTGATGAATGCGTTTGGCCGCTCATTGACAAAATCAAGTCCATGGTGCCGCAGGGCGAAAAGACCGCCAAGGTGCACTGGGGCGTGGATGAAGGCTGGGTAGAACACCACAATACCGACCTTTGGAACCGCTCTGCTCCGATTGACGGTGCATGGGGACTTTGGCCGACAGGTGCTGGCTGGCTCACGACCCACCTTTGGGAACACTTCCTCTACAATCCGACGGACAAGGCGTACCTCAAGGATGTTTACCCGACGATGAAGGGTGCCGCACTCTTCTTCGTGAACAGCCTCGTCGAAGAACCGACTACGGGCAACAAGTATTTAGTCACCGCTCCGAGCGATTCCCCGGAAAATGACCATGGTGGCTATAACGTTTGCTTTGGTCCGACGATGGACAACCAGATTATCCGCGATGTTTTGAACTACACGATTGAAGCTTCCAAGATTCTCGGCGTTGACGAAGATGTCCGTGCCAAGATGGAAGCAACCGTCAAGCGCCTCCCACCGACAAAGACGGGTAAGTACGGACAAATTACGGAATGGCTCCAAGATTGGGATGATCCGAACAACAAGAATCGTCACATTTCTCACTTGTACGGCCTTTTCCCGAGTTCTCAGATTACTCCGGAAGAAACTCCGGACTTGATCAAGGGTGCAGGCGTTACGCTCCAACAGCGCGGTGACGATGCTACCGGTTGGTCTCTCGCTTGGAAAATCAACTTCTGGGCGCGCATGCACGATGGTGACCACGCCTACAGAATGATCCGCATGCTTCTCACGCCGAGCAAGACTTACAATAACTTGTTCGATGCGCATCCGCCGTTTCAGATTGATGGTAACTTCGGTGCAGTTTCTGGCGTGAACGAAATGCTTATGCAGAGCCACAACAACAGAATCAACCTTCTTCCGGCACTTCCGTCGCAGTGGGCTAACGGAACGGTCAAGGGAATTCGCGCTCGCGGCGGCTTTGAAATCGATTCCATGGCATGGAAGGGTGGCAAGCTCACGTATGTCGCTATCAAGTCTCTCGTTGGTGGAACATTGAATGTCGTGTCCGGCTCTAACAAGTACTCGACTGCAACGGTTGCGGGCAAGGTCTATGAATTCGATGGCAATCTCAAGGTGACGAACGCTCCGTTCGAACCGCTCGAAATTACAGACAAAATTCAGGCTGAAAACTATGTCGCTATGGACGGCGTGCAGATTGAAGAAGATTCTGTTGGTACTCCGAACATCGGCTGGATCAATGACGGCGACTGGACGCAGTATTACGTGAATATCCCAACGGCTGGCAGTTACACCTTGACGGGTCGCGTTGCAACAGGCTCCGAAAAGGAAAGTGTCATTACGGTCACGGATTCTGTGGGCAAGATTCTCGGAACACTCTCTGTGGACCCGGCAAAGTCTAAGGGCTGGAACGACTGGTATGAATCTTCTACGAAGATTACGCTCCCGGCGGGCAAGCAAAAGCTCACGTTCACGTACACAGGCGAAGACACTTACCTTGGCAACGTAGACTGGTATAATTTGAAGTCTGATCTGACGGCACTCCCGCAGGCCAAAATGCATAATGCTTCGCTTTCCGTAAGCCGCGTGCCGTACTCTCACGCATCCATTGCTCTGATGGTTACAGCTCCGGCCTCCAGTGACTTTGTTGTCCATCTTGTTGGTGTGAACGGCAAGTTCATTGGCTCGCAGCGCGGCCACGGCGAAGGCCTCGCTGAATTTGGCAAGTCGTCACCTCTTGCTCCAGGCATGTACTTCGCCATCGTCAAGAGTGGCTCCATGCAAAAGACCATGAAACTCACTGTCCATTAAGCTTGTCACCCCGCACTTTATGTCATCCCGGCCTTGTGCCGGGACGGGGGCGCCTTACACACTTTCCTCCTCACTCACAAAGCCTGGGACTCTCGCAGTCCCGGGCTTTTTCGTGTTATGTCTCCCCGGATTTATTCCAGGGTCACCTTTATATTCCGGGATTGGCATCTGTCATCCTGAGGCCACGCCGAAGGATCCAGTGAATTCTTGATATCTCTTTTTCCTCCTCACTCGCAATTACAGATTCTTCCTATTGATAAATTGACAAAACAACTTGCATTCACGCATACGACATTCCACGTCCAATAGCATACATTTATGGGTGGGGATAGTAGGTTAATAAAAAAGGGAGGATCTCATGAAAAAGAGAGTTCTTGGTTTAGCTTTTCTTCTTTGCGCAAACTCATTCGCCGTTACAAGCCAATTCCGCGGCGTCAATTGGGCTGATAAGCGCGACAACTTCGTCTCGGACGTTCTCGTACTTTCGGGCTTAAGCCTTTCCGACAATCATGAATCGGCTTATGCCATTGCCGACCGTATTGTCGGGCAGTTCCAGGAAGTGCTTGGTACAAACAGCGTGCGCATGCCGGTGAACGAACCGACCATTCTTAAAGCTTTTGACATGTATTCGGGTGCTTTGGATGCTGCTCTTGAACATGGTCGAGTGGCTATGGGCTACTGGGGCCCTGCGCAGCCTGCGGGGCCCAAGAACATGGACGATTGGTGGAAAATGTGGGCGAAACTCGTCGAAACATACGGCGACCATCCGAACGCCTACTTTGAAATTTTCAACGAACCGCACATGTATAACAAGACGGATCTCCGCAACCTCTATGCGGAATGGCTCAAGAAATTCCCGAACGTCCCGCGCGACCACATTTTGCTCGATGGCTCCGGCCTCGCTTGGAACGTTCCGGACATCGCTGACGACCCGCGCTTTGAAGGCTGCCTCTTTGCCGTTCACGAATACACGTTCTGGAACATGAGCATCACTACCGAACAGGGTTGGAAAAACAGCTTCAAGGGCAAGGTTGGCAAGTACATTGACCGCACCGTTTGCACGGAATGGGGCGGCGCCATGAGTCCTGGCGACAAGGCGGGCGTGCATTACGACTATCAGGATTACAACAAGGCTCCCACCAACTACTTCACGGCTTACATCCGCGGCATGTCCGATCAGCTCCGCGAATGGGAAATGGGCAGTTTCTACTGGCCGGGCCTCCGCGATGGTGACTGGTACAGTATGACCAAGCGCAGTGGCGAGGGTGTAAATACCAAGCTCCAGATTGTGAACCAGTCTGGCGTGGACCGCATGCAAATGGCTTGGGCCGATACTGTTGAAACAACGCCTCCTCAACAGGACCCGTTTGGCGGTTTTGATGCGGATGGAAAAGCAATCGCAGGCAAGCCTGCCGCAATCCCTGGTAAAATCGAAGCCGAAAACTATGACCTCGGCGGTAGCCGCGTCTCGTTCTACGACAAGTCTTCCGCAAACGAAGGCGGTGCTTACCGCAAGGACGCCGTGGACATTGTTGCGCTAGATTCCGCAGACCTCTCGAAGGGCTATGCTTTAGGCTACACGCAGGATGGCGAATGGCTCGAATACACCGTCAATGTGGCAAAAACGGCGAAATTCACTGTCGAAGTGCAAATGGCGACGGCTTCTGAAAAGGCGGGCGTGCAGCTCTTTATCGACAACAAGGCTGTTTCTGACGGCATCATCGCAAAACAGGGCGAGGATTGGTCGACTTATACCGCTGTGCAAGCCCAATTGGGTGAAATTGCAGCCGGAGAACACGTCCTCAAGATGCAAATTGTGGGCAATTACGTGAATATCGACAATATTCGCTTCTGCGAAGGCGAAAAATGCGAAGAAACCGTCGGAATCCGCGCAAATCGCGCTTCCTCCGTGCGCACTCTCGAAAACACCTCCCCGCGTCTCCGCGTCCAAAACAACAAGCTCTTTGTCGAGAAAAATGGCAAACGCTTCGACCTCACCGGCCACCGCATCAAGTAAGCATTGTCATGCCCGCCGAAGCCTCTCATGCCCGACGCCTGTCCTCGCTTGACGGGGATGATCGGGCATCTCCATTACGAATATTCCATTATGGACTTTTTATCAATAATATGTAATTGCTTTTTCTGAACATATTCTCAAAAAGAGGATATGTTTAGAATGGTTATGGGTATTAACCGTGTACGAGGATTAGGTATATGAGAAAACTGTCTCTCTCTTTGGCTGCAGTAGCCGTTGCTGGTTTTGTCTCCGTTGCTAACGCTGCCCTTGCCGATGGCGGTGCAAAATTCCTGGGCAATATTACTACGGGCGGCCAGATTCGTAGCGACTTTGCTCAATATTGGAACCAGATTACACCCGAAAACGGCTGTAAGTGGGGCTCCATCCATTCCCTTTCTAACGGCAACAGCGGTACAAGCAAGTTTGCCTGGGACAACTTCGACAAGTGCGAAAGCGCCTACAAGTGGGCCAAGGAAAAACCGGGCGAACGCCACTTCAAGTTCCACGCCCTCGTTTGGGGTTCCCAGTACCCGAACTTCCTCTGCAAAAAGAAAAATCCGGGCATTACCGTAGAACTCACCAAAAAGTACATCACCGAATGGTTCGATGCCGTTGCCGCGAAGTTCCCGGACCTCGAATACATTGACGTGGTGAACGAAGCTATTTGGGCGGGTAACAACTACCACTCTGGTTACGGCAAGCCTGCTGCAGGTGCCGAAGGGCACAGCACCGACGATACCGAATGCGGTGGCTCCTACATTATCGAAGCCCTCGGTGGTGACCGCGTTGTAAATGGCAAGCACCAGTACGACTTTATTACGAACGCCTTCAAGATGGCCCGCGAACGTTGGCCGAAGGCTGTACTTATCTATAACGACTACAACACGCTCTCCTGGCAGATCAACGAAGGTATCGAACTTATCCAGACCATCGTCAAGAATGGCGCTCCGGTCGATGCCTACGGTCAGCAGGCTCACGACTGCAAGGGCATGAGCAAGTCCGATTTCGAAAGCAAGATGACCCGCATCCATAACGAGACGGGCCTCCCGCTCCTCGTTTCGGAATACGATATCGGCGAAGCCGACGATACCAAGCAGAAAAACGATTACGCAAACCAGATTCCGTTCATGTGGGAAACGCCGTGGGTTGCTGGCATCACGATCTGGGGCTATATCAATGGTTCTACTTGGGTTGCAAACACCGGCCTTATCGAAAAGGATGGCCGCAAGCGCGCTTCCATGAACTGGCTCGAAGACTACTTCGCCAAGAACTTGAGCAAGGGCAAGAACGATGTGACCTTCACTCCGGTTGAACCCGAACCGCAGCTTCCGTTCAAGGGAGAACCGATTGCCATTCCGGGTAAGGTCGAAGCCGAAGATTTCGATATCCCGGGTGTGGGCGTCAACGAAGACGGTACGAGCAACCAGTCCTATAGCGACGATTCCGAAAATCACGGCGATAGCGATTACCGCAAGGACACGGGCGTTGACCTTTACAAGAAGGCGACCGGCGTAATCGTGGGCTACAACAGTGAAGGCGACTGGCTCGAATGGACCGTGAACGTGAAGGAAGCGGGCGACTACACGATGTTTGCCGCCGTGGCTGCCGCGGGTTCTACCTCCAGCTTCCAACTCTCTCTCGATGGCAAGGCGCTTACCGAAAAGATTACTGTCCCCGCTGCCAAGGAAGGTGAAGAAAATTACGACGACTACAACAAGGTCAAGGCCAACGTGACTCTCCCGGAAGGCAAACATGTTCTCCGCATGGATGTAACCGGCGCCTGGTTTGACGTGGACTACTTCACCTTCGTGAAGGGCAAGGACGCTACCGACCCCGAACCGATCGAAGAAGAAATTCCGGATGCCATTCAGTCGAACCTCCGCATGAATTACCCGGTTCTCAGCGATTACGATGTCTTTGACATGAACGGCGTCCGTCTCGGCCGCATGAGCGCCTACTCCGTAGACGAAGCCGTGATGACCCTCAAGAATACGAGCGCCATCAAGGTCCAGGGAATCTACCTGCTTCGTTCCGTCAAGAGCGGCATGGTAAAGTCCGTCCGCGTGACCCGTTAAAATATCCTAATCCATAACTTCCCCGAATGGGGGAGCCTTAAATACCCAAAGGCCTTCGAGCTCACCCTCGAAGGTCCTTTTTTTGCGTTAATTACAAAACATTTTTTTTCGGTATAATGCGAGATTTTTGTGTAATTAAATGATTGCTTATTGTCGTTGTGAGAATAAAGCGTCGGCCAAGGATGGGGAGGGTGCAGGGAGGGGCCCGTGCGGCCTTCGCAACTCCGAGCTGGGGCCCCGCCCGCATGACGTACTTTTTGAATAGTAATGGAATTTTAAAAGGTTTTAACTTAAAAAACATGTTTTTGTAAAAATTCCATTATGGACATTTTGTCAATGATAAATTTTGGACTTTTTGGGGCAATTTTTAAAAACAAAGATATGTTTATAATGGTTGTATGGGACTCTTAACCTATGAGGATGTGGAATATGAAATCAAAATGTTTGAAAGGTTTATTGGCTGCTGCACTTTTGGGTGGCGCAGTAAGTTCTTACGCAGGTCCAGGCCTTGCCGATGGCGCAGCCAAGTTCATTGGTAACATTACCCAGAGTAATAGTGTCGGCTCAGACTTTACTGCGCTCTGGAACCAGGCTACGGCCGAAAACGGCTGTAAGTGGGGTTCCGTCGAAGGTACTCGTGGCCGTTACAACTGGGGTGCCTGCGATGCTGCCTATAACTGGGCAAAGCAGAACGGGGGTCACTTCAAGTTCCACGCTTTGGTGTGGGGCTCCCAGTATCCGAACTGGCTCAATGGCCTTAGCACAGACGAAACGAAGAAGGCGATTACCGCCTGGTTCGATGCGGTCAAGGAACATTACCCCGATCTCGAAATGATCGACGTGGTGAACGAAGCTATCCGCACGGGCAACAACAGCTATCATTCTCCTTATGGCAAGAACAACAACATCATTCCGGCACTCGGTGGCGATAATGGTGGCAATTACCAGTTCGTAACGACCGCCTTCAAGATGGCGCGCGAACGTTGGCCGAAGGCTATCCTCATTTATAACGACTATAACACGGTTCAGTGGAACAAGGATCAGGGCATTCAGCTTATCCAGACCATCAAGAAAAACGGTGCTCCGGTTGACGCATACGGCTTGCAGGCCCACGACATGATGAGCCAGGGCGGTGGCGCTGGTGGTACTGGTGGTGGTGGCTCCTGCTTGAGCATCAATACGCTCAAGAGTGTTCTCAAGGAAATCTGGGACAAGACCCAGACCCCGATGTTCATCAGCGAATACGACATTGCAACTACCGACGACAATATCCAGAAGCAGTGCTACTCCGAACAGATTTCTCACTTCATGGAAAACGAACACATTGCCGGCATTACCATCTGGGGCTACATTTATGGTCGCACTTGGCTCGACTGTAACGGCACTGCGAGTGGCTGCTCCGGCATTGTCAAGAATGGCCAGGACCGCGCCGCTTTGAAGTGGATGAGGGAGTACCTCAAGAGCAACAAGGGCGTGAACACGACTGGCCTCAATACTGGTGTTCTCACTCCGGTTGACCCTGTTCCGCAGGAACCGTTCAAGGGCGAAGCTCTCGCTGTTCCGGGCAAGATTGAAGTCGAAGATTTCGATAAGCCGGGCCAGGGCAAGAACGAAGACGGTACGAGCAACGAATCCTATGGCGACGATTCCGAAAACCATGGCGACTCCGACTACCGCAAGGATACCGGTGCAGACCTTTACAAGAAGGCTACTGGCGTTGCTCTCGGCTACAACACTACGGGTGACTGGTACGAATACACCATCAACATTGCCGAAGCTGGCGACTACACCGCAATCGCTTCTGTTGCTACCGAAGGCACGGGCGCATTCACGCTCTCCCTCGATGGCAAGTCTCTCGCTGAATTCGAAGTCACTGGCACAAGCTACGACGACTTCTCCGACGTGAAGAAGAAGGTGACGCTCCCGGCCGGTAAGCACGTGCTCCGCCTCGATGTGACCCAGCAGTACTTCGACATCGACTACATCAACTTTGTGAAGGGCGAAGTTGCCGATAATCCGGGTGGTGGCAATGAACCGCCGATTTCCATCAACCAGAAGATTCAGTATCAGGCTCCGAGAATTGGCAGCTACGACGTCTTCGACGCAAATGGTGTCCGTCTTGGCCGTATGAACGCATACTCCATGAACGAAGCCATGCAGATTCTCAAGAGCTCTAACGAAGTCAAGAACAACGGCATCTACATGCTCCGCTCCGTCCAGAATGGCGCTGTGAAGTCTGTTCGTATCTCTCGCTAAAAGGAATCCTAATCCATAACTCCCCTAAACCAAACGGGGAGCCTTAAATACCCAAAGGCCTTCGAGGTAACACTCGAAGGTTCTTTTTTTGTACTTTGTCACCCCGGCCTCCGTTCCGGGTGGGGGCGGCATACACACTTGCGATTGCTTTGTCCCCCCGGCCTGTCACCCCGGCCTCCGTGCCGGGGTCACCATCTCGTTTTTCAATCTTCCTATTACTTTGTCATGCCCGGCTTGACCGGGCATCTCCATCTAGACATTTTGGCAATGATAAATTTTCTCCTATTTGGATAAACTGAGAATAAGTTTATAGTGGTGTTAGAGTACTAACCTAAGAGGATGGTTGGAAATGAAATCAAATTTCATTAAGGGTATATTGTATGCTGCACTTATGGGTGGAGCAGTTAATTCGTTTGCAGGCCCCGGCATGGTCGATGGCGGTGCAAAGTTTCTAGGAAATATTACAACTCGCGGCCAGGTTCAGTCCGATTTCGGGACTTACTGGAACCAGATTACCGCCGAAAACGAATGCAAGTGGGCGTCCATCGAAGGCACTCGCGGTCGTTACAATTGGTCGGGCTGCGGTGCTTGCTATAACTGGGCAAAAAAGAATGGTGGCAAGTTCAAGTTCCACGCTCTTGTGTGGGGCTCCCAGTACCCGAACTGGCTCAATGGCCTTAGCACGGACGAAACCAAGAAGGCGATTACCGCATGGTTCGATGCCGTTGCCGCTCATTACCCCGATCTCGAAATGATTGACGTGGTGAATGAAGCTATCAAGTCGGGTGGCAGCTACCATTCCGGTTATGGCAGAAACAATAATATTATTCCTGCTCTCGGCGGCGATAACGGCAACTACGAATTCGTGGCGACTGCCTTTAAGATGGCGCGCGAACGTTGGCCGAAGGCTATCCTTATCTATAATGACTATAACACGTTCAGGTGGCAGATTAACGAAGGTATCGACCTCGTGAACAAGCTCGTGAAGCAGGGAGCTCCGGTCGATGCTTATGGTCAGCAGGCCCATGACTTGACCGACATGAACGCCAACGATTTCAAGAGCGCCTTGAACAAGATCCAGAATAGCGTCAAGAATGCCAAGGGCGAACCGATGCCGCTCTTCATTACCGAATACGATATCGGTACGGATAACGACAACCAGCAGAAACAGCGCTACTCCGAACAGATTCCCGCATTCTGGGAATCTCCGCAGGTCGCGGGCATTACCCTCTGGGGCTACATCTACGGTGCTACCTGGACTACGAACGGAAACTCCGGTCTTATCAAGAATGGTAGCGACCGTCCGGCAATGACCTGGCTCAAGCAGTATTTCAAGGAACACCTCAAGGACGGTAAGGACAATACGGGCCTTTTTGCTCCGTATGTCCCGCCTGAGCCGGTGCCGCGCAAGCCGTTCAAGGGCTCTGCTTTGGCAATCCCGGGCAAGATTGAAGTTGAAGACTTTGATATTACCGGCGTCGGTGAAACGGATGGCGTAAGCAATGTTACTTACAGCGATGGCGACCCGGAAAACCATGGTGATTCCGATTACCGCAAGAGCGATGCGGCGGATGTCGATATCTACAAGAAGGCGACTGGAAACATTGTTGGCTATAATACGACTGGTGATTGGCTGGAATACTCTGTCGACATCGCGGACGCGGGCGACTACACGGCTACGGCATCTGTTGCCGCAAATGGATCAGGCTCTTTTAAGCTCTCCATTGATGGAAAGTCTGTCGGCGAATTCGATGTGACTGGCACAAGCTACGATGATTTCATTGACGTGAAGAAAAAGGTGACGCTCCCGGCCGGTAAGCATACTCTCCGTTTGGATGTGACGGCACAATACTTCGATATCGACTATATCAACTTCACAAAGGGCGATAGTGATGAACCGCCTATCGCTATCCAGACTCAGATCCGCTACGAATACCCGGAAGTCAGCGACTACTACGTCTTTGACGTGAATGGTGTTCGTATCGGTCGTATGAGTGCTTATACCATGGACGAAGCTGTGACAACGCTCAAGAACACGAGTGCCATCAAGGTCCAGGGCGTCTATATGCTCCGTTCTGTCAAGAATGGTGAAGTAAAGTCGGTCCGTGTCGCCCGCTAACTAGAATTCCTAATCCATAACTCCCCAATAGGGAGCCTATTACACCCAAAGGCCTTCGAGGTTCCCCCCTCGAAGGTTCTTTTTTTGCAGTGTCACCCCGAAATACGTCATTCTCGACCTGTCACCCCGGCCTATCACTCCGGCCTGTCATCCTGAGCGAAGCGAAGGATCCAGTTATTTCTTGAATTCTCGTTATTCCGGAATTGCCATATGTGTCATGCCCGACTTGATCTCTTTGACTACTTGCAGCTATGCTGCTTAGTAGTCATGATCCGCGTATGGGGAGGACTTCTCCCTCTCGTTGTGTGACAAAAAGCAAAAAAACTGAAAATTCGGGATTTTCTAGGGCTCATATTACCTTAATCCATAAAATTGATGTATTTTAATTAATTGCAGAAAGGGAGCAATTATGAGTGATAGTGAAAATCAGGTTGCATACGCTGAACTGTTCTCGGAAATATTTTACGAACAGTTCATTTCCGCATATTATGTCAATTTGCTGGATTTTTCGTATGTCGTTTACTATTGCAAAAAAGGCCTTGAAAAAAAGTATGGCAATGGCGAAAATGCCGTATCTGCCCTCCAGAAGTTTATTTCCGAAGATGTCCATCCCGATGACCGCGATGTGCTGAAGGATATGCTATCTGTAGCTTATGTCCGTGGCCGCCTTAAAAAAGAAAGCAGTTTCTCGTTTGTAGTGCGTGAAATTGTGACCGGCAAGGAACGCTATTGCAAGCTCCAGGTTACCCGTGGCCGCGATGAAGACCACATGGCCATCTGCTTCTTGAATGTCGATGACGAAATCCGTAAACGCATGAAGGTCGAGGAAGGCTACCGCGTCATCCAGGCCCTTGCCATGGAATTCAATGCACTTTACCGCATCGATCTTGATTCGGAAAAAATGCATTCCTATGTCAAGTCGCAGACGGCACGCATTTTTGAAAAAGAGCTCCGCGGCGAGATGCTCTATTCCGAGGCTTTAGAGAAATATGCCAAAGAAATTGTAAGTAGCGAAGATGCCAAGCGAGTCTTGACATTGGCGTCTATTGAGAGCATTCGCGAAAGGTTTTCAAGGCAGAGCCACTTCGAGGTGGACTACAAGAATCGCGATGGCCGCTATTTCCAGATGAAATTCGTCCGGGTTTCCGATGAAAAATCGCCTGTGGTAGTGCTTGGCATTGCAGACCGCGACGAAGAAAAACGTTCGGACGTGATGAACCGCGAATTTTCCGAAATTGCAAATGCGTTGAGCGTTGAGTACGAAATTATTTACTATGTGAACTTGAATGACAATTCGTACGACGTGTTCAACCAGGAAAGTAGCTATATCAAGCTCAAGCTCCTGATGAGCCGCCAAAACTTTTTCGAAGAATGTACGAGAGACATCAAGAAGATTATCTACCCGCAAGATGTTGAACGGTTGACTTCGGTCATGAATAAGGATTTTTTGCTCTCCCAGCTTGAGGGAGACAAAACCTTTTCAACCGAATATAGGCTTATGGTCAATGGCGAGCCGCAATACTACCGCCTTAAGGCCCTTTGGTCCAAAGCTGCTGATGACCACATTATTATCGCTGTTGCCAATATCCACAAGGAAGTCCTTGCCCGTAAAGAGCGCGAACGCAACATGGAACGCAACTTCGACATTATCAATGTGCTTGCGACGGAATTCACCTCGGTCTACTATGTTGATCTTGATACGGATACGTTCACTCCTTACACGGTGAGCGACTATGCCGAAGTCAATTACGGAAAGCTGTATCAACACGATAATTGTTATTCTAAAGTGTTCAAGTCGTATGTCGATGGATTTGTCCATGAACTTGATAAGAAAAGAATTGGTGATTTTGCTTCTATTGAACATATCAAGAAATTGCTTGAAGGCCAAAAATCGTTTATAGCGCACTACAGAAAATACGATACTGGAGGAACCCGTTTTAGCGAGATAAAGTTCGTGAAAGTCGGTTCGCAAAATGAAACGCCGCGTGCTGTTGTAGTTTGTTTTGCCGACAAGGATGCCGAAATTCTAAACCGCTATGTTGATAGCAAGCTTTATGAAGATTATTTTGGCGTTTATTTTGTGAATCTCGAAGACGATACTGTCCGCAGTATCCGTGAATCGGCGGTTTACGAGAAAGGTAAAACTTATGGCGGCTTTATCAAGTACAGTAGCGCTATTCTTGAGTTCAGCAAGGAGGTCTTGCCGGAGTTCCGCGAAACTTGGGAAAACATGGCGAACGTTGATTTTATGCGTTCATACTTGGCAGATGTCGATAAGCGCGAGTACAGCTACCGTGCGCTCAAGGGTGAATGGCGTCGCGTGACGACGTTTGTCCTGGAACGTAGAAATGGCGTGCCGTTGACCTTTATTATGGCGTTCATGTTCATTGACAATATAACCGCTCAAAAGATGGAACTGGATGCAAAGATTGCTGAACAGAAGCAGGAACTTGAGAAACAGCAGAAACTTCTGGAACAGGCTCTTGTGCAGGCCGAAAAGGCGAACAACGCAAAGACGATGTTCCTTTCGAACATGTCACATGACATCCGCACGCCGATGAATGCCATTATCGGTTTTACAAACCTTGCGCTGAATAATTTGGATGACCCTGTGCTGGTCAAGAATTATTTGAACAAGACTGTCGTTTCGAGTACGCATTTGCTCTCGCTCATCAATGATATTCTCGATATGAGCCGCATTGAGTCGGGCAAGATTCGCCTTGAAGAGGTAAACTGCAACTTGTCCGAAATCATGCATGACCTGAATACGATTGTCTTAGGTCAGGCGAGTGAAAAACAGCAAAAACTTTACATGGATACGTTCAATATCGAGAACGAACTTGTTATTTGTGACAAGCTGCGCTTGCATCAGATGCTGATCAACCTGCTTTCAAATGCGGTCAAGTTTACGCCGATGGGCGGTAATATCCACGTGTTTGTCCGTCAGACCGCTAGCGATGAAAAAACGGGAACGTACGAGTTCCATGTCAAGGATGATGGCATCGGCATGAGTCCGGAATTCTTGAAAGTCCTGTACCAACCGTTTGAACGCGAACGCACTTCAACGATTTCCAAGACGCAAGGGACTGGGCTTGGAATGTCTATCACCAAGAAAATTGTTGATATGATGGGAGGCTCCATAAATGTTGTGAGCGCCCCTAATCAGGGAACGGAATTCATCATTCATCTGAAACTAAAAATCCAGGATACTTCTGCGGATTTGACGAATCTCGAAGCGTTGCAGAATGCTCGCGCTCTCGTTGTCGCTAGTGATTACAATGCATGCTCCAGCGCTACAAACCTTCTGCGCCGTTTGGGAATGCGCGCAGAATGGACGATGTATGGCCGTGAAGCGGTGCTGCGTGCAAAAGAAGCTGTTGACCGTCACGAATGCTATTCAGTCATTGTTCTTGACGACTTGTTGCTCGATATGGAAAGTATTGACGCCGTGGAACAATTGCGCATGATTCCGGGGAGCGATAATCCGATTATCCTCATGGCGTCCTATGACAGTGCAAACATTGAAAAAAGTGCGCGCGAAGCGGGTGTGACTGCGTTTATAAGCAAACCGCTATTCCTCACGGAAATGCATGATGTCTTGGCCCGTGCCACAGGTGTTCTGAAAGACGATGTGAAAGTGGAGTGCGTTAAATCTGAGAATTTTGTCGGTAAGAAAATCCTTCTTGTCGAAGACAATGAGCTCAATCGTGAAATTGCACAAAGCGTCCTTGAAGAATTGGGCTTTGTTGTTAATTGTGCCGAAGACGGCTGTGTCGCTTTAGGAATGCTCAAAATGGCAAAGCAGGGCGCCTATGACTTGATTTTGATGGATGTGCAGATGCCTGTGATGGATGGCCTCGAAGCCACTCGCCAGATTAGGTCTTTGCGCGACGATTACTTCAAGAATGTCCCGATTATAGCGATGACTGCGAATGCGTTTGAAGAAGACCGCAAGGCGGCAATTGATGCTGGCATGAACGAGCATGTCGCAAAGCCCATTGACGTTGAAAAACTCAAGAAAGTCCTTCGCAAATTCTTAGGATAAATTCTCGCGCATTGTCATGCCCGTGCTTTTTACAATGTCATTCCCCTAACGGGGCTTGACTTGTTCGCCTCGGATATAGAAACATGCAAGCATATTTCTGCATCGCTCGGCTCCGTTGTCATTCCGGCCTCTGTGCCGGGATCGCCATTATTTAATATTGACGTTGAAAAACTCAAGAAAGTCCTTCGTAAATTCTTAGGATAAATTCTCGCGCATTGTCATGCCCGTGCTTTTTACAATGTCATTCCCCTAACGGGGCTTGACTTGTTCGCCTCGGATATAGAAACATGCAAGCATATTTCTGCATCGCTCGGCTCCGTTGTCATTCCGGCCTCTGTGCCGGGATCGCCATTATTTAATAAATTCTACATTCCCGTACACCGAAATGAGCTCTGGGTGCTCCGGGTCGCGCCTATTCCAGCACTGTTGGACTTTAATCTTGCACGGGCGCTTTTCGCCTTTGACTCGCATTTCGCTGTTGAACGTAAACGAATCATTGTTCAGCTGCGGATCGTGCAACAACTTTACAAATTCATCCCAATTCTCGCGCCCGAAGATGTTCCAGAATTCGCTGTTGTTTTCGGGCTCGACCATAGTCTTCGGGAAACTCAATGCCTTTGCATTTTTTGCTTCAAGCTTGAGTAGGGGCGGTTCATACGTGTATTCGAACGTAACTCCTCTTTGCAGTGATGCAAAGAACTTACTTTTTTTACGCTCGTTGACATATTGCTGGAAAATGTGGCTTTCTGTGTCTTCGGTACTTTCGAAAATGGAACGTGCGATTTTAGCAAAGTCCGCATCGCTCAACTTGCTCGTGCGTTGGTCGTTCAGTTCCTTAGGCAGCGTGTCGGCGACATCGCCGAGGCATTCCAGGAGGAGCGGGTTGAAGACGCCGCATTCGTTATTGCGAATCATCTCAAGAGCCTTCTCGTGGCTGAACGCCTTCTTGTAGCAACGTTCGCTAGTAAGTGCGTCGTAAACGTCGGCAACAGAGACAACCTGTGCACTGATAGGAATTTCATTACCCTTGAGGCCGTCGGGGTAGCCGCGGCCGTCCCAGCGTTCATGGTGCCAACGACAAATGTTATAAGCAAACTTCATCAGAGGCTCGTTCTTGAAGAACTGGATGGCGTCAAGCATCTTGGCGCCGTTCATGGAGTGTTGCTTCATGATTTCGAATTCTTCTTTCGTGAGCTTGCCTGGCTTGTTCAAAATTTCGTCAGGAATTGTAATCTTCCCGATGTCGTGCATCGAAGAAGCCGTTGCTATGGTGCCGATTTCTTCTTCGGTGATGTTGTATTCGTTGGTTCGCTTGAGGAGCGCGCGTAAAAGAATATCGGTAATCTTTTTGATGTGCAAGACGTGCTGGCCGCTTTCGCCGTTACGGAATTCAACGATGTGGCTCAGAATGGAAATCAGCATGTCGCTGTTTCGAGTTCTCTCGTAAATCTTGTCAGTTACGAGTTCCGAAAGCTGCATCTGTTTCACGTATAGATTGATTGTGTTGCGGACTCGCGTTTGCACGACCATCTGGTCGAACGGGCGGTAAATAAAGTCGGTCACGCCGAGCGAAAATGCTCTTTCTACTTGTGGCGTAGATGTCTCTGCCGAAATCATGACGACTGGGGTTCCTTTGATCCATCCTTTATCGTTCATGACTTCGAGAACTTCGAGTCCATCGCGCCCGGGCATAATCATGTCCAACAGGACAAGCGTAATATCTTTGGCTTTTGTACCGAGAATCTCGATGGCTTCGTCACCGTCTTTTGCTTCGATGATATCATATTCGTCACAGAGCAGATCCGAAAGTACGACTCTGTTCATGGCGTCATCATCGACAATCAAAATTTTTGCACGTTCGTTGCTCATGGTCGAAGCACCAATTTTATTTTCTCTTTCTTAAGTGGTTGTACCTCTCTAATTTAAGAAAAATGTAACGAAAAAGGGCGTTTTATCTCTTGAAAAATCAAAATACCCCTTCCATTTGCGCAAAATCACCATGTTTTTCTAAATTTTTCTCGAAATGCCGAAACCAGCAAATTACTTCCCCGCAATAGACGGTCTCCGTCTCCTCGCAAGCCTGAATATTGTCATGCTCCATTTGGGCAGTTCTAACGCCCTTATGTACATGTCCGATTGCAAGTGGGTGATGCCCATTATCTCGGCGCCTGCCTTTGCTGCGGGCATCTTCTACGTGTTGGCCGGTTTCCTCTTTGCAAGCAAGTATAGCGACCCGGAACGCAGCATTCCGGTGATCCCGTTCATGTTCAGTCGCATCGCAAAACTTTACCGCTTGCACTTCTTCATGACGCTTCTCATGTTTGTGCTGATTGTGTTCAAGATGAGTGGCTACACGCATTTGCCTGCGTTTTCCGAAATTGGTGATTGTGCTTCGGCGGGATTAGCTAAGATGTTCCACCCGTGGCGGAGCTTGCTCATGCACCTAACGCTCACGTGGTCGATCGCCCCGGATCTTGGCATGAAGTTGAATGAACCGTCCTGGTCTCTTACGAGCTTTTTCCTCTGCTATGCGATTACGCCGTGGTTCAGCCGTTGGCTTATCAAGCAGAACCGTCGTACGCTCTGGATTCTCTTTGGCGGTGTGTTTGTTCCGGGAATTTTTTGGGCGGTTGTATATGGCAATTCGGGCAATTTATGGTTTGATGGTTTCGATGCCAAGTACCGCTTTTTCCACATGTTTGCGCCTGTACGCGTTTTTGAATATTTGTTTGGCATGGTGCTTTACCGCCTTTACAACGAGGGCGTTTTTGAGGTCTTTAAAAAGGATTATGTAAGTGGCGTTGCTCAGGCGCTTTTGCTCCTCGCACTTTACGGAAGCCTCTTCCTCATGCGTCCTGATATTAACCCTGGGTATAATTACTTTATCCACCACAGCCTTCCGATTTTCATTTACGGCATGTTTGTGGTGAGCCTTCTTTCGGGCAAGGGCTTCTTGGCGAGATTCTTCTGCATCCCGCTTGTGCGTCGTGTTGGCCGTGCGTCTTTCTACCCGTACTTGATCCATCTGCCCATCATTACATTTGCATGGGGCATTTGCAACCTGAACCGTCCGAAGAATACCATCCTTTTGCTCCTCTTTGTCTATACGGTCAGCACACTTTACATGGAATTTAAAATCTGGCGCCGTAAAAAAGCAAAAGCAAAGGCCTAAATCCGAGACTTTATTCGTTTTTTCTCAAACAAGTCCTAAAAATATGTGTATTTTATACACTAGGGCGACTGGAGACGCCCGTTGGAAGGGAATTCTTGTTGGAGGATCAACAAATCATGGACTGTCTTGAATCGTCAGAATTGACTCATGCGATTCTATCGAGTGCAGGCGTCGGCTTGTGGACGATCGAAGTCGATGAAGGTCACCCTCCACGAATGTATGCCGATAAAGCTCTTCTCCAGATTCTTGGATTCCCTGAAGAAACGCTCCCCGAAGACCTCTACAATTTATGGTGCAATAACGTAGACCTCTCATATTACGAGGCTTATGCTGAATTTGTGGACCAGATGACTCGCGGTGAAATGTCCGAACTGGAGTACGCCTGGAACCACCAGTCGCGCGGGGTCATATTCCTGCAAAATCATGGCAAGCGCAATGACAAGTACACGCGCGGCATGCGTCTTGAAGGCTGCTGCACCGACGTGACGGAACAGGTCGAATTCAAGATGCACGTGCGCGAACTCGACCAGTATTCCGATATTGCAAACACGCTTGGCGATGGTTTCGATAATATTTATTACGTCGATATCAACGACAACTCGTTCATTGAATTTAACGCCCAAGGTGTCGTGAAGACTCTCGATGCCAAGAACTGCAATGACTTTTTTGTGGGTTTTGAACAGGCTCTTGAAAAGGTTGTGTACAGGGAAGACTGGGATGCAGTCAAGAATTTTGTAGACAAGGAAAAGCTGTTGCACGGCTTGGAAAAAGACCGAGCGGTGTCTGTCTCTTTCCGTTTTTCGTTTGACGGGCGTCTAGTATATTACCGTTTAAAAGCGGCGAAGACTCCTGATTCAGAAAATCACATCGTCGTGACGCTTGAAAACGTCGATGAAGAGGAATCCGCCAAGGCCGAACGCAAGGCGATTGCAAACCGCGACATGGCTGTGATTTCAGGCTTGTCCGATGACTTCGGCTGCGTGGTGTACGTGGATTACGAGACTCTTTCCGAGGTGCATTACCGCTTTGACCCCATGTTTGATGAGATGGTTCCGGGGTGGTCCAAAATCGACAACTTCGGTAAACGTCTGGAAGTGCTTGTTAATACCGTTGTTCACCCGAGCGATCGCGAATCGTTCTGCGCCGCGACTGAACCTGCAAAAGTACTTGACATGGTCGAACATGAACACATGTACTTCGTCAACTTCAGATTGCAGGTCAATGGTGAAGATGTTTATTACCAGATTAAATTTGTCAAGGACGAAAATTTCAAGAACCATGTAATTGCCGGTTTCCATAGCGTCGATGCCGAAACAAAACGCGAAATGGCGAGCCTTGAAAAAGCCGAACTTGCAAACAAGGCGAAGAGCGCGTTCCTCTTCAACATGTCTCATGACATCCGCACGCCGCTTAACGCGATGATTGGCTTTACCGATATGGCGGTCAAGAATATTGATGACAAGGCCAAGGCGCTGGATTGCCTCAGCAAGTCGAAACTTTCGAGTGAACACCTTTTGTCCTTGATCAACGATGTGCTGGATATGTCGCGCATTGAAAGCGGCAAGGTGGAACTGGACTTGAATCCGGTCAACTTGAACGAGAATGGCGAAGACTATGTTCCGATGCTCCGTTCCCTTGCCGAAAAGAAAAACGTGCATTTCGAGTTCAGTCACCACGATATCACGAATGCCTATGTGTATGTAGACTTTCTGCGCATGAACCAGGTGATTATCAATGTGGTTTCGAATGCGGTGAAATATACGCCGTCGGGCGGCTCGGTCACTGTTGACGTATGCCAAATCCCATCGGATCGCGAAGGCTTTGGACTATACCAGTTTGTCATTCAGGATACGGGAATCGGCATGAGCGCCGAATACCAGCAGCACCTTTTTGACGAGTTCTCCCGCGAGCGGACTTCTACGGTGAGTAAGCAGCAGGGAACTGGCCTTGGGCTTGCCATTACCAAGCGCATTATCGATATGATGGAAGGCTCTATCGAAGTGGAAAGCAAGGTGGGTGAGGGATCCAAGTTTACTATCCGTATCCCGATGCGCATTCAGGAACATCCCGAAAATGTTGAACAGGTGCGTTTTGCTCATTCGGAAGAAGAGCCTGTTTCATTCGAAGGGTTCAAGATTTTAGTTGTCGAGGACAACGAACTGAATCTCGAAATATCCAAGGATATTTTGGAAAGTGCAGGTGTCGTCGTAGAATCTGCCGAAGACGGCTCTATCGCTGTAGAACGTTTAAAAGAAAAAGGCCCGGACTATTACGATTGCATTTTGATGGACATCCAGATGCCGGTGATGGATGGCTTTGAAGCGACACGCACCATCCGCAAGATGTTCCCGGACAAGCGCATTCCGATTATTGCGCTTTCTGCAAATGCATTTGATGAAGACCGTCGTAAGTCCCTTGAAGCGGGCATGGATGGACATTTGGCAAAGCCCATCGTCATTGCCCAACTCGAAGACTCGTTAAAAAAATATCTCAAGAAATAACGTCTCCGTCATCCTGACGCTGAAAGCGGAAGGATCCAGTGAATCTAAATAATTATTCCAATTGCTTTATCCCATTGACTGCAACATTGTAGTCCGCTTCGACTTTTTCCAAGAGTGCTTGCGAGTTTGCGGTGAATGCTTCCGGACGCAGGTCTTCGGTGAGTTCGCTACTCGATGCGGAGAGCTTGTTCAGCCCTAGATTGGCGGCAACGCCCTTAAGCGTGTGTGCTGCACGGAATGCAGTCTTTGCATCATTGTTTGCAAAGGCTGTTTTGAGTTCGTTAAAGCTCGGGTCGTTCAAAAAAAGTCCCAAATATTTTGCAACGCGAGATTCCATGCGGAGTCTTTCAAGAACTTCGTTCAACGATTCACCGAGAGAGCTGTAAAATTCAGAGAGTGTCATAAGTTCATCCTAACCTTAATGTAAAATGTCGATGTGTCCATAAGCGGATTCGAGTACGGGATTTTCTTTTGTCGATTGGTTCCAGATCTGAAGCAACCTGACTGTGCAAGGGGTACTCTTGCCGTCTATGTTGAAAGTTTGTTTGATAAGGACCGGCTTGTCCTTGGGGGCGGTTTTGCGGTGCAGGATTTTCCTGATTTTCAACAGGTTTTCGTCTGCTGTTGCGTCATGTGCAAGGCTGCCTATGTTGCCATCTTCGTCAACGATTGTCTTTGGAAGCCCGAGCAATTGTGATGCTTTTGGCGAAAGCTTAATGACCGAAGGCGAGTAAGTGTATTCAAAAAGAATGCCGTTTATCATGGACTCGTAGAAGTGGCTTTTCTTGCGCTCGTCAATGAACTGCCTAAACGCTTGGTTGTAAATCGGGTACTTGTGGTCGTTCATCATCGCATCGGCGATGTAGAAAAAGTCCTTGTCTGCCTGCTTGCTCCAGTCGAATGTCTGGAGCGAGACAACAAGCTTGTCAGCGATGGCATCAAGGCATTCAATCAAAACCGGATTGAACACGCCGCATTCGTTGTTGTGGATCATCTCGAGCGCTTTTTCGTGAGTGAATGCATGCTTGTAGCAACGTTCGCTCGTGAGCGCGTCGTAAACGTCTGCGATAGAAACAATCTGTGCCGCTATGGGGATTTCGTCGCCCTTGAGTCCATCCGGATAACCCCTGCCGTCCCAGCGTTCATGATGCCAACGGCAAATCTCGTAGGCGTATTTCATCAGGGGCTCGTCGTTACCGACCGGCACTGCATTCAGCATCTGGGCGCAATTGATTGTGTGCCCTTTCATGATGTTGAATTCTTCTGGCGTGAGCTTGCCTGGCTTGTTCAGGATTTCATCGGGGATTGTGATTTTCCCGATGTCGTGCATGGACGATGCCGTACAGATAATGCCGATGTCGTTTCTGTTGATCTGGTATTTTTTTGTGCGGTGCAGGAGCTCTCGCAAAAGCATTTCTGTGATGGTGTTGATGTGCAGCACGTGCATTCCGCTTTCTCCATTGCGGAATTCCACGATATGGCTCAGCATGGTCACCATCATGCTGTTGTTGCGCGTCTTTTCGTAAATCTGGTTTAAAACGAGGTCGGAGAGACTTTTTTGCTTTTTGTACAGGCGGATGGTGTTGTTCACGCGATTTTTGAGAACCATCTCGTCAAAAGGTCGTGCAATAAAGTCCGTGACTCCGAGCATGTAGGCGCCTTCGATCAGGGCGTGTGCGTTTTCTGCTGAAATCATGATGACCGGTATTTCATTGATCCAACCGTTTTTGTTCATGATAGCGAGCACTTCCAGGCCGTCTTTTTCGGGCATGACCATGTCGAGTAGCACGAGCGAAATTTCAGAGGTCTTTTCCCTGAGTAAAAGCAAAGCTTCGTTGCCGTTTTCCGCTTCGATAATATTGTATTTGTCGCTGAGTATGTCCGATAACAGGGCTCTATTTAAAGCCACATCGTCAACAATCAGTATAAGAGGTCGCTTTTCAACCATACCACACATTCCTTTAGCTCCCAAATACAATACATTTTAAATGTATATAATTTTAAAAACGGAACGTAAGAAAATTATAACTTCTTTGGGGTTGTTGCTCATAATCACTGTTTTTGAGGTTTTATTAGACCAAATTGTAGTATTCAAAATTAATCGGTATTGCAATATATATAAAAATTGTATATATATTGTAATATAAATGTAATAAGCTTAGGCGGGCTAATGTTTATGCGTGCGAAAAAACTGATTTTTTTGTTTGCCCTGCTGCTGGTTAGTTATGCATGCGCCTCTCCACGATCTGTAAAAGTGGGGTTTTTCGCTAATTCTGGCTATCACGAAATCTTGTCGAATGGCCAAAAAAGTGGTTACGGTTATGAATTGCTTTCCGAAATATCCCGGTTTGCAGACTTGAATTACGAGTTTGTCGGCTACGACAAAAACTGGGATGATATGTTGGAGATGCTCCGGAACGGTGAAATTGATCTAGTCTCGTCGGCGCAGAAAAAAATTAAGGATGGAACTCCTTTTGACTATTCGTTGCCGGTGGGACCGGACTCCAATTATATCGTCGTCCGCAAGTCCGATAAGGTACTGCTCGATGAAATCAATTATGGCATCCGCCAAATGGATATGGTGGATCCGAACTGGAAAAATAGGCTTTACCTCAAATATTATGGCTCTGAAAATTTGGCGTATTCAGTTTTTAACGAGCGTGAACGTGTTTACTTGAAGGATTTTCTTCGCCAAAATAGAACGCTCAAGGTGACCGTACAAAATGCCAAGGCTCCGTATGCTTACATAGAAAACGGGGTCGCCAAGGGAATCCTTTTAGATATTTTTGCTGAAATTGCGCGTCCGCATGACCTGAAATATGAATTTGTGGTACCGGCGGCAAACGATACGGACAATGTGACGAAAATAAAAAAATGGCATATTGTCCTTGATGGTCATTATGGCATGGCCGGTGGCGATGACGGCTGGGTGTTTACTCCGTTGTACTTGCGGGACCTAGTGCTCGACGGTTACGATAGTTTGCTTTACGGGATGCGTATCGCTGTGCCGCGTGATGCTCCACGTGAAGTTGCGTCTATCCTGACAAAGGGCGTTTTGATGCTTTCGCCAAAGAGCATGCGTGAATATGTAGTCAAGTATGCGGGGTTCCGTATGCCGAATTATTCCGGAGAGCTTTTGCGAATTCACTCTCATGCTGCTGCCGTGTTTGGTGCCGTTTTGGGAATTCTTGGGCTAGCCCTGATTGCCTCTCTCGTCTGGATTGCGGTCAGGCGCAAACTGAAAAATCGTCAAGAAGTGCTGGATTCCAGGTTGCGCGATGCCGAAGCCTTTGCGGCAGAAGCTAAAGAGGCGAAGTCGAAGTTCTTGCTCAACATGAGCCATGATATTCGTACGCCGATGAACGCCATTATCGGCTATTCGGAACGAGCCGAACGCCATCTCGAAAACAAGACGGATGTCTTGGATGCATTGAAAAAGATCCGTATTTCGGGCGGATATTTGCTCCAGCTGATTGAAGAAGTTCTGGATATGGCAAAAATTGAGTCTGGACGGGTTTTGCTGAAAGAACGCATGATGAACATTACCTCTTGCATGACTGAATTTTGCGAGGGCTGCATGCCCATGATGAATCATAAGAATATTTCATTTATTTGGGATTTCTCGGTCATCAAGAATAAATTTGTAATAGCGAATGTCAGTAGCTTGCGCCAGATTCTATATAACATTATTTCGAATGCCCAAAAGTTTACGCCTTATGGCGGACGCGTTGTTTTTACGATTGAGGAATTGCCTTGCCGAGTCGATGGCTATGCTGTATATGATTTTGAAATAAGCGATAATGGCCTTGGCATGTCCAAGGAGTTTTTGGACCACATCTATGATGAATTCTCTCGCGAGCAGTCTTCGACGCAGAGCGGTGTGCAAGGGACTGGCCTTGGCATGTCTATTGTCAAGCACCTTGTCGATATGATGGGCGCTGAAATTTCCATCCAGAGCGAGGTTGGGCTTGGCACTACTGTACGTGTGCGGACCCAGTTCAAGATTGCGACCGAAAGCGATGTTTCCATTGACGGCTGCGAACACAATTCTGTTGAAGTTGGGGATTTCCTGAAAGGTAAGCGCGTCTTGCTTGTTGAAGATAATGAATTTAATAGGGAAGTCGCCCTGGATTTCTTGCAGGATGCGCAGATGACGGTCGAAATTGCCGAAAATGGTTTGGAAGCTGTGGCAAAAGTCAAGGAACACGCCCCTGATTATTATGACTGTATCCTGATGGATATTCAAATGCCTGTCATGGATGGCTATGAGGCGACTCGGGCAATTCGCCAAGCTTTCCCGCAGGCGAAAATTCCGATTATTGCGGTGTCGGCAAATGCGTTTGAAGAAGATCGGCAAAAGTCGTTGGCCGCGGGAATGGATGATCATTTGGCAAAGCCGATCGTTGTTGCGAAAGTCTTTGAATCAATGTATTCTTTAATGCAAAGAAAAATTAACGAAAAATAGTAGTTTAGGAACATTTTAAGAACACTTTTGATGTGATTTACCGCATTATGTCAATCCTTTTACAAAAGAAGGGTTGATTTTTTATATGCTATCAAACTATCTTTTAACTTGGATGGGTGAAATCTTTTTTTTAAAAGGAATTCATATGAAGAATTTGGCAAAAGTTATGTTTGGCGTTGCTGCAGCTGCTGCAGTGACGGCTTCTGCTGCAGGACAGTTCCCGTTCCCGCAGAACATGAAGTACCCGCACGGTCATATCATTGAATATGCCGATACGGACATGATCAAGGAACATTATAAGCTGTGGAAACAGGCTTGGTACCAGGCTAGCAATGGTTGGGTGCTCGCTCCGGAAGGAACTTGCTCTACTGTTTCCGAAGCTATTGCATATGGTATGTTGATTTCCGTCTACATGGACGATCAGGATGTTTTCAAGAATCTTTATAAGACTTGGACTGGCAACAGCGCTGGTGCCAATGGCGGTATGAACTGGCGTATCGGTTGCAGCGGCGGTACTGGTACTGCATCTGACGCTGACTTCGACGCTGCTCTTGCTCTCGTGATGGCATCCAAGCAGTGGAATGACGCTTCTTACCTCACAGCAGGTAAGTCCCTCATTTCTTGGATTGCTTCCAACGATATCGCAAGCAACAAGATTAAGCCGGGTAACCAGTGGAATGACGGTTTCAACCCGAGCTATGCAACGACTGCTAACTTCCAGCTCTTCCAGGATGTTGCTGGCGGTTCTTGGTCTAGCGTCATCTCCCAGGCTTACACTGACTTGAACGGTTGCCAGGATTCTAAGACTGGTCTCGTTCCGGACTGGTGCGACTGGAATTCTCACAAGCCGATTTTGACGTCTGCTGCCGTTTCTAACGATATCGGTTTCTACGATGACGCTGCCCGTACTCCGTGGCGTATGGCTATGGCTTATTACTGGTACGGTGATACCAAGGCTCAGGCTTTCAACAAGAAAGTTGTGGAATGGCTCATCCCGGAAACCCGCACTGCTAGTGGTGTAAATTCGGGCTATAAGTACGATGGCGGTCAGTACTATGCTGATGAAAGCGATATTCGCAACTTTGTTTCTTCTACGTTCTCTGGTGGTCTTGGCCTCGCTACTTCTTCTATCGAAAGTGCTGAAGCAAAGACTTATCTCGGTACCGTTTACAAGGTTCTCAAGGAAAAGAAGAGCTGCTCTACCGCTCAGGGTTGCGGTGAAGGCTCTGTCGCCGGTGAAAAGTACTATCCGGCAACTTTGAACATGATTTACCTCCTCCTCGTGACGGGTAACATGCCTAACCTCTACAATACCACTGGTTTCACTCCGTTCACTCCGGATCCGAGCAAGGCTCCGTCCATCAAGGAAGGCGACGGTGAACACATGGCATTCGGTGATACGACTGTGGGCGTTTCTGGTCTCTGGAACTGGGGTGCATACCACGACAAGCTCGGTATCGGAACCAAGATGGTCCCGGATTCTGGCGATTCTCCGCTTTACAGATTGGATGACGGCACTGTCATTGCTCGTGCTTCTATGGAAATTGGTCCGGAACCGGAATGGACTGCGGAAGCTGCCGCTGCTGGTACCCTCAAGTATCCGTCTGCTGGTATCGCCGTTTCCTTCAAGAAGGATGATTGCAAGAAGGACAAGAGCTGCGGTGTGGACTTCTCTGCTCTCGGCATTAAGTACATCCGCGTGACGGCTAAGTCTACTGGCCCGATCCGCATGGCAATCCTCAATACCATCACGGATGAAAACGAAGAAAAGAAGGTCGAAAATGCTGGTGCTGGTTCTGAACCGGGCGTTTATGTCGACAATTCTGAAGACTACAAGGAAGTGCTCTACGATATGACCCCGAGCGACTACGGCTTCAAGGGTGCTGGTGCTGGCCTCGAAATCGATATCCTCGACTGGGTTAGCAGAAACAATGCTCCGGAAGGTGTTGAAATCATCAAGAAGATCAAGGGTCTCAAGTGGGAAGTCAAGGATGCTAAGGGTGGCCTCGGTGAAATCTCCATCAAGGCTATCGAATTCCTCGATGCAAGCAAGACTGCTATTGACCCGGTCAAGCTCACTGGCGTGGAAATCAAGCCGGTCAGCCTCTACAAGGTCTCCATGATGCCGACCTTCAGCGTCCGCGCAAACGGCATGCAGGTCGAAATCAACGGTGCTAAGGCTGGTAGCGTGTTCGCTGTCTACAACATGCAGGGCAAGGCAATTGCCGGTGGCATGCTCATGAGCAGCAACATGACGGTCCGCGTCTCGACCACGGGTTCTTACATCGTTCGCGTTGGTTCCGAAATGAACCGCGTCAACGTCAAGTAATTCAACTTTGAATTCCTAAAAAGCGAAAAGCCGAGGCGAATGCCTCGGCTTTTTGCTTTGTCATCCCGGCCTGTCATCCTGGAGCCTGCCCTGAGCGCAGTCGAAGGGTGCCGGGGGCGTCTTACACAATTCTTTTCACATTGTCATTCCGGCCTGTCATCCTGAGGGCTTAAGCCCGAAGGATCCAGTTATTTCTTGTATTTTCGTTAGGTCAAGAAGGCTATCGATGAACTTTTTTGATTAAAGGCGTTTGACCGGCCGCTTCGGCGCGGATGATATATGTGCCTTTTGGAAATTTCGCTGGCACTTCAAAGCTACTGACGTTCCCAAGATCATTCCCGTTCAGGTCAAAAAGCGTGTACTTTGTGTAGTTTGGGGCCGTTGCAAGTGCGCGTGTCGCTGAACCCGGAATTGACGTTACCGAATCGGGATTCTCGCCAGGTTTTGGCTTTCGAACTTTGAGGCTCTTTTCCGTGAATTCGATAACATAGCTGCCGTCGCTTTCGCGCTTGATAGCTTTACCGCCCTGTTCTACGATTGCATTTTCACTAACGCTTTTGGTGTCGATGTTCACGCGGAGCGGGATGCTTGCGGGCATGTGCTCATTTGGAATGGCCCATTCTACCGTAAAGCCGTCGTCTGTTGAAGTCTCTTTTGCGGCATCGACGATAAAGTGGGCGCGGTAGTAGGCGCCTACGGTGCCGAACGGGGCTACCCAAAGATTGTTTTCGATGGCGTGTTTGAATTGCTTTTCGATATCCGCGGGGTCGATGGCGTAATCGTCGCCTTGGTCGTCCGTGACGCCATGGTTCAAGACGACGAGCCAGGAACCGCCTTTCACTTGAACATCCCACGGATTCGCCCCTTCGAAGTTACCGATGAAGGCCGCCGTGTCAAGCGACGATAGCATTTCTTCTACCGTGGCGCCTGAACGCGTCCAGATTTTGGCCTTGAGGCTTAACCAGTCCGGTTCCACGTCCCATTCATTACGACCGTGCCAACCGCAGTCGCGGTTGATGAAGTGTCGCGAGTTGATGATGTCTTTAACTTTGGCGTTGTTTTCGCAGAACGGAGTGGCGAATGAAATCACGTGTATTTTGGCTCCGTTCTCTGCGAGTGTCTTTTCGATGTCTTCGGCGAACTGGACGATTTCTTTTTCCAATTCGCTGTTGTCGCTAATCGAAGTCAAATGTCCGTGCGATTCGGTGTGGTTGCCTATTTCATGGCCGTTGTTTGCGAGTGCCGCAAAACCGTCGGCCTTTTGCCTATAGCCGCTTCCCATGCTAGTGAGGAAAAACGTGACATGCACATCGGGCAGCTTGTCTAGCACAGGCTTTAGATTTTCAATTTGGTTTTCGAGGGCGTCATCGAAAGTGAAGCTTACGGCACCGACATGGCCGTTCCAGGGAATGGTTTTGATGGGGTTTGCCATGGTAATGCCTGCGAGTCCGAATGCGAGTCCAGAAGTAAGTGCTAATGTTTTGTAATTCATAATCCTAGTCCAACAACAATTAAAATACCCAATAAAAATCAAAATAGTTATATAAGGAAAGGTCCCGGAAAATCCGAGACCTTCGATGGGCTGATTTATAGCAAATCTTGTGATTACATGGCTTCGAGCTTCTTGCCCTTGGTTTCGTTCACCAACTTGGCGACGAACACAAAGCTTATTGCTGCGAAAGTCGTGTAAATCAAGTAGGTCGGGCCAATGCCGATGCCGTCCTTGCCGACGAGAACCGGGAAAGACCAGCTGACCAAGAAGTTTGCACCCCACTGGGCAAGGCCGCATATTGCGATAGCCACGGCACGAATGCGGTTGTTGAACATTTCGCCGAGCATCACCCACATCACCGGACCCCATGTAGCGGCAAAGAATGCCACGTAGAAGTTTGCTGCGAGGAGGGCGAAAATACCGCTATTGCCAACGAGGTTGCCGCTTGCGTCGGAACCGAAGATGAAGCAGCACGCGAGAATGCCAAGCGTTAGCGTCATGCCTGCAGAACCGATGAGCAAGAGCGGCTTACGACCAATCTTATCGATGAGGAGAATAGCAGCGATAGTCATGGTCAAGTTAATAGCACTGGAAATCACGCTCGTAAGGAAGGCGTCGCTTTCACCGAAACCGACACTCTGCCAAAGCATGGAACCATAGTAGAAGATCACGTTAATACCCACGAGCTGCTGGAGGATGGCAAGACCGAGACCTGCCCAGACAATCGGAGCGATGCGCTTTTTACCAGCGACCGTTTCGAGAAGGTCTGAAAGCATAGCCGGCTTGTGAGTCTTGAAGGAGTCTTCAATTTCCTGAGCCTTTTCAGCAATGCCCACAGATGCAATCATGGAAAGGACTTTCTTTGCTTCTTCCATACGGCCCTTGCTCACGAGGAAACGCGGGGATTCCGGGAGCTGCCAGGCGGCGACACCGTAGAGGAATGCCGGGATAGCTTCGACCCAGAACATCACCTTCCAGGATTCAATGCCCATAATCAGGTTGCTTGCGGAACCCGAAATGCGGACGATGATGTAGTTCGAAAGCAGCGCCACGAAGATACCGATAACGATGGCGAACTGCTGCATGGAACCTAGTCGCCCACGCAAATGCGCCGGTGAAGTTTCGGCAATGTAAATCGGGGCGATGATGGATGCCACACCGATACCGACACCACCGATGACACGCCAGGCGATGAAATCGTAGATGGTGAACGGGAGACCGGAACCGATTGCACTGATAAAGAAAAGGACGGACGCTGCGAGCATGCAACGTACACGTCCAAATTTATCTGCCAGACGGCCGGCGAAATATGCACCGATGGCAGCGCCAATCAATGCGAGAGAAACCGCAAGACCAAGCTGCATGTCGTTACAATTGAAGTAACCTTTAAGTGCAACGTTGGCGCCGTTAATCACGGACGAGTCAAAACCGAATAGGAACCCTCCGATGGCGGCGGAAAGGGTTATCATGATGACATGTCCAACTTTGTAATTGTCTTCTACTGCCATTTTCGTACCTCTGTTTTTTGATTTTTTCAAATGGATTAGCCGCTAATATAGCTATCAAGAAATTGTAAATTCAAGGTTTACAATTGATCTCGATAGTCCAAAAAGGACTAACGGTTTTCTTACATAAGTCGAAAGTTGTAGCTTCACTGCTCCCGTCCTATTTGTAAATAGATATATATAATTTTCTTACAATGCGCAAAATTTTTGCAAAAAATGTGGATTTATTTTGGAGTAATGGGGGTGAGGTGTGGGGCTGTTTTTGACCGCTTTGGGACGGTGGCGCATTGCCGTATTTTTTGCTATTTTCTAAATTTGCTCTCGAAAATTTAATGTGGGGTGTTTGCCCCTGAGGTTCAATCATGTTTCGTGAAGTAAAGAAAGAAGAGACCTTCCCGCAGATCGAAGAGCGCGTGCTCGGATTGTGGGACAAGGACGAAAGTTTCAAGAAGTCGCTTGACAGCCGTCCGGAAACCGAACCGTACACATTCTATGATGGCCCTCCGTTTGCAACGGGCCTTCCGCACTACGGTCACTTGCTTGCCGGTACCATCAAGGATATCGTTCCGCGTTACTGGACCATGAAGGGCAAGAAGGTTCCGCGTGGTTTCGGTTGGGACTGCCACGGACTTCCGATTGAATCTCTCGTGCAGAACGAACTCGGTCTCGCTGGCGTTGCCGAAATCCAGAAGCTCGGTGTCGACAAGTTCAATGAAACTTGCCGCGGCAAGGTGCTCAAGTACACGAGCGAATGGAAGAAGACCGTTCGCCGCATGGGCCGCTGGGTGGACTTCGACAAGGGCTACAAGACCATGGACAAGAACTTCATGGAATCTGTGTGGTGGGTGTTCAAGCAGTGCTTCGACAAGGGTCTCATCTACCAGGGCTACCGCATCCAGCCGTACAGCCCGGCTCTCGCTACTCCGCTTTCGAACTTCGAAACGAACCAAGGCTATAAGGACCGTCAGGACCCGTCTCTGACGCTCATCTTCCCGCTTAACACGGACGAAGCCAAGTTCAAGGACACGAGCATCCTCGTGTGGACGACTACCCCGTGGACGTTGTACTCCAACTTCTGCATCGTTGTGGGCCCGGACATGGACTACAACCTGGTGGAACAGGACGGAAAGAAGTACTGGATTGCCGCAAGCCGTACCGCCGCCTACTTCAAGAACCCGAACATCGTGGATACCTGCAAGGGGTCCGAACTCGTGGGCAAGGACTACGAACCGCTTTCCCGCATTTCCGATGCATTCGTGACGCCGGACCAGCTGTCCCGCCACTACAAGATTTACCCCGCCGACTACGTGAGTACCGAAGACGGTACCGGCGCCGTTCATACCGCTCCTTCCTTCGGTGAAGAAGACTTCCAGAAGGGTGCTGAACTCGACCTCGGCCTTTTTGACCCGCTCGATACCGAAGGCAAGTTCACGGACAAGGTCCCGATGTGGAAGGGCCTCGGTGCGAAGGAAGCCGACAAGGAAATTATCCGCTTCTTCAAGGAACAGGGCCGCGTGTTCAAGCAGGACGTGATTGTCCATAGCTACCCGCACTGCTGGCGTACCGGCGTTCCTCTGATTTACCGCGCCCTCAAGACGTGGTTCCTGAAGATTGACGCCCCTGTCACGAGCAAGGACGGCGTGACCAAGACTCTGAAGGAATGGATGGTCGAAAACAACCAGACCGTGAACTGGGTGCCGGACCACATCAAGAATGGACGCTTTGGCAAGTGGCTCGAAGGCGCCCGCGACTGGAACCTTTCCCGTAACCGCTTCTGGGGTACGCCGATTCCGGTGTGGCTCAGCGACGATGGCGACATGATTGCCGTGGGCTCTATCGAAGAATTGCAACAGCTCACCGGCGTGAAGCTCGACGACTTGCACAAGCACTTTGTGGACAAGCTCACGATTGAAAAGGACGGCAAGGTTTACCGCCGCACGCCGGAAGTTTTCGACTGCTGGTTTGAATCCGGTTCTATGCCGTATGCAAGCCGCCATTACCCGTTTGAAAATAAGGAACTCGTGGAACGCAGCTTCCCGGCAGACTTCATTGCCGAAGGCCTTGACCAGACCCGCGGTTGGTTCTACACGCTGACGGTGCTTTCGAACGCTTTGTTCCAGAAGCCGGCATTCAAGAACGTGATTGTGAACGGTATTATCTTGGCCGAAGACGGTTCCAAGATGAGTAAGTCCAAGCGCAACTACCCGGACCCCAACGACCTTATCGAACGCACGGGTGCCGACGCTATTCGCTTGTTCATGATCAACTCCGCTGCATTGAAGGCCGAAGACCTCCGCTTCAGTGAAGAAGGCGTGAAGGGCATCGTGAAGCAGGTGATGTTGCCGCTCTGGAACGCTGTTGCATTCTTTGTCTCGAACCACAATGCTGACGCCGCCAAGGGCCAGCTCACGTGGAAGCCGGGTCAGGAAGTGAAGAGCGACAATGAACTTGACCGCTGGATGCTTGCTACGCTGCAGGATCTCGCTGCCAAGGTCGAAGTGGAAATGAAGGCTTATCGCCTGTACAACGTGGTGCCCGCCGTGATTGCCGCAGTCGATGACCTTACGAACTGGTACGTGCGCCGTAGCCGTCGTCGTTTCTGGAAGTCCGAAAACGATGGCGACAAGAACGCCGCCTACGCAACCATGTACAAGGTGCTCGTAGACTTCTCCAAGATTCTCGCTCCGTTCCTCCCGCTCCTCGCCGAAGAAATCTACCAGATTCTCGTTCGCGAAGTCGATGCCAACGCTCCGGTGAGCGTGCACCTCTGCGAATTCCCCAGCGCCGACAAGTCCCTCATGGACGAAAAGCTCGTGGAACGCATCGCCATGGTGCGTGGCATGGTCGAAATGGGCCGTGTGATTCGTGCAACGAACAACGTAAAGAACCGTATGCCGATTGCTAGCATGACGGTGGTTGCTCACGGCACCGAAGAAAAGAATGTTGCTGAAACGATGAAGGACTTGATCCTCGAAGAACTCAACGTTCGCGAAATGAAGTTCCTCGAAGATGAGACGAAGCTCGTGAAACTCTCCGCTAAGCCGAACTTCCTTGCTATCAAGGCGAAGGGTCCGGATTACGCGAAGAACATGAAGGTGATTTCCGCTAAGCTGAATTCGTTGAGCGTCGATGAAATCAAGGCTCTGCAGAATGGTGAAACCATCAAGTTCGACTTTGGTGAAGTCGGTGCCGACTGCCTGATGCTCAACCGCATCGTGGCCGACGGTATGGCTGTGGAAGCCAACCAGCACTTCACCGTGGCTCTGGACTTGAAGATTACGGACGAACTCCGCCGCGCCTGCGTGGCCCGCGAACTCGTGAACCGCATCCAGAACCGCCGTAAGGACCAGAACTACGCCATCACCGACAAGATCGAAGTGACGCTGTTCTCTGCAAGTGACGTCTTCAAGCAGGCTGTTGCGGAGAACGAGGCTTACATCGCCGGAGAGACGCAAGCTGTGAAGATTGCTTGGGCTGCCGCTGCCGATGGCCTCGAAGCCAACGATGCCGACGGGGAAGCATTTAGCTTCACGACGGTCCGCGCTTAATAAGGCGAAAGTCACGCAATTTAAAAGAGACGTTCCAAACGGGGCGCCTCTTTTTTTGTTCCTTTGTCTAGCAAAAATGAATTAACCTTCCTCGAACTCCTTAAGCTTGAGCTCTTGGATCATTGTTTCTAGGTTGCCGTATTGCCCATCGCCGTGAAATTCGGCTCCGGGTTTCGGGTCTATTGTTTTGCCTTCGGCAATCTTCTTCTCGTATTCTACTTCGGCAAGTGCCCATTTGCTGATGAAATCTTTCGCGACAGTTTCGACATCTTCGGAAAGTCTGGTCTGTAGAAACCAGAAATACTTGCCGAAATTGCGGTTCGCAACGCGCGTTTCTTTTTTGCATTCGGGACAATACGATGTTGCTTGCGAGCCTCCTGAAAGCGGTGAACCTGTAAAGCTGCGGATAAGGGCGGTCCCGCCGCATGAACAGTCCACGCGGAACTGGTCGGTTTCCCAAATGCGGAGGAGCGTTGCTAACCTGAGGTTGACGGTAACGATGCTGCCTGCGATGCAGAATCGCCTTGAAGTCTGTAGTGGGCCCACGTAAAGACCGCCACCCTTGATGGCGTAGTGCACGTCGATATTTGCATACCGAGGTGATGCAAGAATTTCGTCCTTATGCCGCAAAATAAGGTCCAAATTGTCATAGAACAGCTTGCGCTTGCGTTCGAAGCTTTTTTTCTGGATTTCGCGAATCTCGTCTTGTTCCTTTTTCTCCTGTTCCATTTCATCACTGATCAGCTTTAGGCCGTTCGATTGGCGTTTGAAGAAATCCAGGGCTGATTCGCGTCTGTTTTCCGATTCTTTTAAGAAGTTGGGGAATGGTTTTGTGTCGTCTATTCTGATGGTCGTCATGGGAAGCCTCCTGCTAATGTAATCCTATTTTTTTTTAGATTTATGCATGTATGTGTATTTATGCATAAATCTAAAACTTAATATACAAATATCGAGTGTCATAAAATGTCGTTTCAGAAAATTTTTATCTTGTGGTTCGAGGAGAATTTATGTCTATCATCAACGAAATTCAAAAAGCACTTTTCGCAAAACAGGATTTGAAGTTCAAGGCTTTCCATAGCAAGCTGATCCCGACGACGGATGCAAAGACGATTATCGGCGTGCGCACTCCCGACTTGCGCGCCATTGCGAAGGAATATGCTAACCACTCCGATGTGGAAAAATTCTTGACCACGCTCCCGCACAAGTATTACGACGAAAATCAAATCCATGCGTTTATTTTGTCTCTAATCAAGGATTATGATGATTGCGTGTCGCACATCGATGCGTTCTTGCCGTATGTGGATAACTGGGCAACTTGCGACCAGATGCGCCCGAAAGTTTTTGCAAAGGCCGCGAACCGCAAGCGACTTTTGAAAGATGTTGAACGTTGGATGAGTGCTCCCGTGACGGACGTTTACACTGTCCGCTTTGGTATCGAAACTTTGATGTCGTTCTTTTTAGACGATGACTTTGACCCGAAATTTTTGAAATGGGTTTCGAAAATCCGCAGTGGGGAATATTATCTCAACATGATGGTCGCGTGGTTCTTTGCGACTGCGCTTGCCAAGCAGTACGAGGCGACACTCCCGTTCATTGAAAAACATGTGCTCGATACATGGACGCATAACAAGACTATCCAGAAGGCGATTGAAAGCTATCGCATCACGGATGAGCAAAAAGCGTATCTGAAAACCTTAAAATTATAGTATCTTTAAAATATGATTGATTATACCGTACAGACCGTAAAAACTGACAATTTTGAAATGGACTACCTCAAGTTTGGCACAGGCGCGCGTACGCTCGTGTTGTTACCGGGGATGAGTCTCAAGAGTACGATGGGCCTTGCCTCGATGGTGGTGGATTCGTACAAGATATTCGCAGACGATTTTACGGTCTACATGTTCGATCGCAAAAAGAATTTCGGTGAATCGTATCCGATGGAACAGATGGCGGCTGATACTGCCGAAGCGATGGATGCTCTTGGCATTGAATGCGCCTGCTTCATTGGAATTTCTCAGGGTGGCATGATTTCGCAAATCATTGCTGAACAATACCCGCAGAAGGTTGAACGCTTGGCGCTTGGTTGTAGTGCTGCTCGCTTGAACGATATGTCTCGCGCGGTGATGACGGAATGGAAACGCCTCGCCGAAGCTCGCGATATCGAAGCCCTTTGCTCGAATTTTATAGATAAAGTTTTTTCTGCTGAAACAATCCGCAAGTACAAAAAGAGCCTGATGCGCATGAATACGAATGCGACCGAACAGGATATGGCTCGCTTCTGCGTACTTGCCTGCGCTTGCCTCGAATACGATGCTTTTGCAGGACTTGAAAAGCTCAAATGTCCGACGCTCGTTTTGGGTGCCGAACTCGACCAGGTCTTGGGCGTCATCGCTTCTCGCGAAATTGCCGAAGTGCTCCAGAAAAATGGTGTGCCGACGGAACTCTACGTTTACGAGAACTACGGCCACGCAGCTTATGACGAAGCTCCGGATTACCGTGCAAGGATTTTGGAATTCTTGAAGGGGTAGGCTATAACGCCCTTTTCCCGTTTTTGCGCACTTGAACCCTTGACTCGTTTTTTCTAAATTTACCCCCGTCCAGACAATATCGCCTGGGCGTAAACAATCACCGGCTTGCAAGAGTCGCTTCGGTGGCGCGGTACAATTAATATTGACTTCGCTTTGTGGCTTAATTGCAGTCCGGGTAGTAACAACCGAAAAGGAAAATATACTATGGCTAATTTGCCTTCCGTCGAAGATCTGCTTGCTGCAGGCTCCCACTTTGGTCACCAGACTCAGCGCTGGAATCCGAAAATGAAACCGTACATCTTGGCAGAAAAGAACGGCATCTACGTTCTCAACCTCTCCAAGACTCGTGACCTCCTCGAAGAAGCTGCTAAGGCTGCTGCCAAGATTTCTGAATCTGGCAAGACCGTGCTCTTCGTTGGCACGAAGCCGACTGCACGTCAGTGCGTGCTCGACGCTGCTGCTACCTGCAACCAGTTCTCCGTCACCAACCGTTGGTTGGGCGGTATGCTCACGAACTTCCAGACTGTCCGCAAGTCCATCAAGAAGATTGACAAGATCGACACCATGGAACAGGACGGCACCTTCCAGGCTCTCTCCAAGAAGGAAGTCCTCGACAAGACTCGTGAACGCGCCAAGCTCCTCGACGTGTTCGGTGGTATCCGTGAAATGGTGAACCTCCCGGGCCTTCTCGTCGTGACTGACCTCGCTCACGAAAAGATCGCTGTTGCAGAAGCTCGCCGTCTCCACATTCCTATCATCGGCATCTGCGACACGAACGTCGATCCGACCCTCGTGGACTACCCGATTCCGGCAAACGACGACGCTGTGAAGTCCCTCAAGCTCATTGTGGACTACATCGCTGCTAACGTCAAGCCGCGCGTCGCTGCTGACAAGAAGGAATCCAAGGAAGAAGTGAAGAAGTTCGACAACGGCGAGGACAAGTAATATGCAGATTACCGCTTCCCTCGTTAACGAACTCCGCCAGAAGACTGGCGTCGGCATGATGCAGTGCAAGAAGGCACTCGTCGAAACTGACGGTGACATGGACAAGGCCGTTGAACTCCTCCGCAAGCACGGTGCTGCTGTCGCTGCAAAGCGCGCAGACAAGGCTGCTAAGGAAGGCCGCGTTTACCTTATCGAAACTGCTGACAAGGCTGCCGCTTTCGAACTCACCTGCGAAACTGAACCGGTTTCCAACAACGACGACTTCGTTGCCCTCGCTGCTATGGCCACCAAGGCTGTTGAAACGCAGGATATCGCTTCCGTCGAAGATCTCAAGAACGCTGTCGTCGATGGCGTCAAGATCAATGACCGCCTCCAGGACGTCCTCGTGAAGATTCAGGAAAACATTGACTTCCGCAAGTTCGCAGAAATCAAGAAGGTCCCGAACTCCGTGTTTGGCGTTTACAGCCACATGAAGGGCAAGATCGGTGTTATCACTGAACTCGCTTTCGAAGGCTCTGCTGACGAAGCTGCTCTCAAGCAGGCTGCTAAGGACATCGCTATGCAGGCCGCTGCATTCGCTCCGGTTGCATTGAACGATGCTGCAGTTCCGGCTGAAACGATCGAAAAGGAAAAGGAAATTGCCAAGGCTCAGATCGAAGCTTCTGGCAAGCAGACCAAGCCTGAATTCATGCAGCGCCAGATTGATGGCCGCGTGGCTAAGGTCCTTAAGGAAATCGTTCTCGAAGACCAGGAATTCTTCATGTCTGAAAAGAACCCGAAGAAGCTCTCTGTCAAGGACTACCTCCAGGAAGTCGTTGCAAAGCAGCTCGGCCTTACCAGCTTGAAGGTCGTGAACTTCATCCGCTTCGAACGCGGTAACTAAGTTCGCCTGCTGTCATCCTGGAGCCTCGATAGAGGCGATAGGATCCAGATCGAAAATTAAATTGGTCGTCCCTCGCGGGGCGGCCAGTTTTTTTATTGAACTTCAGCGTCATCCTGAGCGTAGCGAAGGATCCAGTGAAGTTTTAAATAAACTATATTTTGTGAAACAGGAGAAGTTTATGCTGAAAAAGTTCTTGTCTTTCGCGTTAACGGGTTATGTCGCTCTCGCACTTTTTGCTTGTGATGATGATTCTAATTCGTTCCAAGCACCGGAACAAGACCCGCCGCAAGTCGGCACGGAAAGTTCTTCTTCTGAAGCCTCTGAAATATGTTCCTCTTCGCTCGAAACGTCAGTGGAGAGTTCCTCTTCACAAAATTCGGCTGCAAGTTCTTCATCGCAAGATGTGGCAGAAAGCTCTTCGTCCGAAGAATCTGTATTGCAAAGCTCTGTATCCGAAACGCTTCCCTTTGACACGACGGGAATCAGACCTCAGCTTATAAAATATACGATCGACCCGGATACATTCTCGAATGAAACCAGAGAAAAAGCAGGTCAGTTCCTTGGACATTTCATCACGACCGATGAAATAGTTAATCCGTACTGCATGGTCATGCATGTTTATGAAAACGGCAAAATCGTTACAGATTATATGGGCGTTCGTGATGTTTCGAATTGCGTACTTGTCGTTCGAGAGGATTCGCTTATGTTCTCGAATATCCGGAATTGCAGAAATGTCCCAATTTGGGGATCGTGCCAAAATGCGGAAGCATACTCGCGAAAAATTAAGGTCGGAGATGATGAATACTACTTTGGCGTATCTGAAAAGCAGTTGCAGCTAACGCAGTTGACGGATTCGACGATGACTATTTGGATTGCCACAAATCCGTCTTATGAACCCAAGGAAACTACGCCAAGTACATGGAAAAAAAGCGTCTTCGAAAAAGATACCATGGTGACATCTGTTGCGAATAAAGTTGATTCAAGTTATGTCGATACAATTTCCATTAAAAAGTACGGCTTGACTATTACGGATTGGGGCAGTACATGGATTTTTGAAAATGAAACTTGCACGACCGAAGATTTTGTACGTGACGCTGCGAGAACTCCGGAGGAACAGTGCAAGGACTGGGAAAATTACCGCAATAGTTTTGTCGATTGCACCGCCCGCAACATGAAAACTCCCAAAGGCGTTTATCCTAGATTGTGCCGTCCAAGTAAAATAGACCATTACACCGTCTGGTGCATACTCGATAGCGAAATGCCAACCGCGGATGAATAGGAAAGTCTCGGCGTCATGGGGCTTTAGCCCCATCCATTAAAGTTTTAAATAAATTATATTTTGTGAAACGGGAGAATTTTATGCTGAAAAAGTTTTTGTCTTTGTCCGTAACGGGGCTTGTCTCTTTAGCTCTTTTTGCTTGTGATGATGATTCTAATTCGGTTCAGGCTCCGGAACAAAACCTGCCGCAAGTCAGCACGGAAAGTTCATCTTCTGAAGCCTCTGTAATAAGTTCCTCTTCGCAAAATGTGACTGAAAGTTCCTCGTCCGAGGAATTGCCTCTTCAAGATACGACTGCCAAAAAAACGCATTTCGATAAGCTGCCTTTCGATACCACGGGCGTTGAACCCGATATTTATCACTATGGACCTCTTCTAGAAGATGAGGATTCGACCTATTTTAAAGAAATCTTTGGCGAAAAAGTAAAGGACGCTTTCTGGGTCCAGCCTGAAGATGATGGCTATTGCTACACCATCGATGAACCGGAAGGAGAATTGGGCGGTGGTTATATAACTAATGCACCGTATCAATATATAATTATCGAACAAAATGATTCACTTCTGTTTACTGAATATCAGTACTGTTCTACCTATGAATGGGGGGACTGCCATAGAGATGAGTATGCCTACTCACAAAAAATTACGGTTGGCGCAGACACCTTCTATTATGGAGTGTATGAATCCCTATTGATTCTGAATAAACTGACCGATTCTACAATTACTCAGTGGACAGTGAAAAATCCCAGCTATGTTCCGCCTGCTCAAGATACGACTATTCATGGCTGGAAAAAGAGCTGGTTCGAGGACGATTCAATGGTGACCTTTGTCGGCGCAAATCCGAACTCCGACTATGTGGATACCATTTTCATTGAAAAATACAATCTGAAAATCACTGATTTCGAAAAGACATGGATCTTTGAAAATGAAACCTGTACCAAATTGGGTTATAAAGCTGCCCCTGGGATAACCCCGGCAGAATCTTGTAGAGCCTTTATTGAGCACTATAACGAAGGCGCTAAATGTATCCAACGCAATATGGGCTTGTCGAAATATATGTTCGCAAGGTTATGCCGTCCTGAACCTCATAGGTATAGACAGAGCGATGTTTGGTGCATTCTCGACAGCGAAAAGCCGACAGAATTAAGCGAAGATTGATTTATTCTGAAATCGGGATTTCTTGCACGTGGTCGCGCTGTTCCAGATTGACCTTGTAGCCGCTTTCGATGGTTGTCCCGAGCCGCAACTGGATTAACTTCATCGCGTGTTCGCGGGCTCTGCGCTTGAGTTCGGCGCTGTTCTCCTGTTCGTATTTCTTTTGTTCAGAAATAAAGAACTGCTTGAAGTCTTCGAAGCGGATATTGTTGAACCAGCCTTGCTTTTCCCAAAGAATCTGGATGCTCTCGAAATCGATGCTGTGGCTTAGAATTCTGGGCTCCGGCAGATAAATAAAAATGCTTTGCGTGTTCGGCTCGACAAGAATCTTGATGTCCTTCAAATTGTAACCCAGCTTGACATCGCCCTGATAAACAAGCGAAAATTCCTTGATGGATTTGTTGATTCTCCAGTCGGGCATGTATTCGAGGAGTTTTTTCGCGTCTTGGTAGTTTGCGTTTTTGCGGTAGTGGTGGTGGAGGGTCGCAAGCTCCGAAATCTCGCTAATTTGCTGCTCCACAAACTCGCTTGTGATGCTCGTCCGTTTTGTGTCGGAGTACAGCTTTTTCATGACAAGCGCAGTCGTTACACTTGTAACGCAAATGATGAGCAAAATTGCAATTATTTTCAGAGCGGGTTTCATGCTATAAATTTATGCAAAAAAGATGCGAAAGATAAAGCTCATCGGATTTTTCTTGTCATCATTTCTTTCGTCTATAGTGTCTTCTTCATGCTCCAGCTGCCGATTTTTCGGCCGTCGTGCTCAATTTCACATTCGTGGAAGACCTCGTAGCCTCGCTTGCTGTAAAAAGCGAGGTTTTCTTTTGAATTTGTGAATAGCGCCAACTGCTTGCCGCCGCGTTCTCGTACATAATCTTCTATATAAGTTAAAAATTGCGAACCGACGCCCTGCCCCTGTGCAGACGGGTCTACTTCGAGCATGCTGAGATACCAGATGTCCGGCCCTGATTTCTGAAAATCGTGGCAGGGCTTGCTGGCGCCTTCGTCCATGGCCACGAATCCATTGATTTCGCTCCATTTCGTGTTAAGGTATACTCGCCAAAAACCGTGTATGATGTATTGGAATGCGGAAGGTTTCTTGAAGCCGGGTGCCTCCAGTGTTGCGCGGGCAACCAGCTTGCCGTCCCGATGCGCTGCCAGTAAATCTGCTTTTCCATAATTTGCTTTTAGGACGCAGTTCATAAAAATCTGCACCCCCTTTCGGCTTTTTTCTGCATCACGGAAATAGAGTGTGACATAGTCGTAATCCTCGTATGCCCTGGCCATAATTGCGCTCGCCTCGTCGAGTTCCTCGCGAGTCTGTAAACCGAATTCGAGTTTCATGGTTACTCCTTACCTGTGTCTGACTGGTCCAACATCTGAGTGAGAAGAGCGAAAAATTCCTCGGGCACATTTTTATGGAACGCTATTCCGAACATGTACGGAATTTTCGCTGCAGCAAATAGCGGAAGCCGACGGGTCGCTTCTTCGATTTGCTGTTTGTCATTAGTCCCGAGATAGGCCGAAAAGAAAATGTTCCAGTGGGCCTTCATCGTTTCAGACGGCAAATGAAATAGAAAGTCTAGTTTGTCTGCATCTGGCATGTGCGCCAAGTTCCACATAAGTGCAAGGTCCCATTCCGGAGCTCCGTATCCGAACCCACCCAAGTCAATCCAGAAAGTCCTCTTTCCGTCGGTGATGGCATTACCAATCTGCAAATCGCCATGGAGGCAAGTCTCAGTATCTGGAACTTTATCCAAAAATTTTAGGATGCGCTTTCTGTAGTCTTCCGGTACAAAAACCTTTTCGGAATAGAACTGCGTAATCATCTGCTTGTAAGACTTGAGCCGCGAAGTATCTGCTTTTGTCGCATGAAGCTCTCGTGCCATGCGTGCAAATTCCAAGGAAATCTCTTCTAGCCGTTCGGGCTCCTGCGAAATGATTCGCGAAAAAGAACGCTTGCCTTCAATGAGCTCGTATTCCCCGCCAAAACGCTTGCCGTCTGTAATCAAACGAAACGGTTCCGGTGTAGAAATGCCCAACTCGAAAGCCGTCCGCGATGCCCAAAATTCATTTTTTATTGTGTTTGCGTCAAAATCCGGATTGTACAACTTTGCAAGCGATTTGCCGTTCCTATGCGTATACGCGAGCGCAGTCCCGCCTTCGCCCGTCTGGATGTAATCATTCAGATCAATCTTCTGAAATTCGTTGTTCGCTCCCATAAAATTTCTCCATCTATTTATAAAGCTATACAATTTTTCGCATGATAGCGCGCGGGATGGAATTTTTTTGAAGGGGGAAGAATCCCCCTCGCTTCAGCCCCGACTTACAAGTGCAAAATGCGGCATGTCATGCCCGCCACCGAGCGGGCATCGCCTCTATCTGTCAAAAACACATCGTCGGGTCTTACGCTACCCCCACTGCGGGCTTCAGACGCCAGCCCGCAACGCCCGGCTTGTCCCGCCCACCCGCCCCTAGAAAAGAAACAACGCTGCTCCAATTGAGTCTGCGCCTTTTCGTAATGCAAGCCCTCTTGCGTGTAATGATAAATGGGGGTATATTTGTAGCGACAGGACTCCCCGCACCTCTCGTTGATGTGTCCCAGTGGGAGACGTTTTTATTTTAGGGATTTTCCCAAGTAGTTGTTGTATGAGTGATGCTGAAAATAATACAAGCGATGAACTGCGTTGCGATGCTCTATTAGAAACAGACGAAGAGTTCGAACGCAAAATGGAACGCGGTTATGCCGATGCTATAGAAGACCGTGGAAAACCGATGGAAGATGTTTTCTCCGATTTGTGAATTAAAGAAAAAACCTCGGTTTATCACCGAGGTTCTTTTGTAAAGGGAGATCCCCGCCTTCGCGGGGATGACATCTTGCGGGCTTAAGCCTGCTTGTAGCTTTCGAGCGATTCCACGCGGAGGCTCTTCACAAAGTTGTAGTGCTTTGCGACTTCGGCTTCGGCGAGGTTCAGGTACACCTTCATGCTCTTGTCGAACAGTTCCGGTGCCTTGGTGGCGTCGCGGAGGAGCAACTGGGTCATCACGCAGTTGGCGGCGAGTTCGTACAAGTGACGGCTGCAGAGGTCGGTGAATTCGTTGTTTTCAACGGACTTCACGTATTCAATAGCTTCGTTGTACTTTTCGTCCATAGCCTTGGCGCGAGCCTTGAGGCTTTCGTATTCCGGGCGAACGTCCATAGCTTCGAGTTCTTCGAGCATGAGGCCGTAGCTGCCGGTGGTGATGTGCGGGAGTGCTGCAACCGTCTGGAGCTGCGTCGTACCTTCGTAAATGGAGGTGATACGAGCGTCGCGGTAGAGGCGCTGGCAAGCGTATTCAAGCATGTAGCCCGAACCGCCGTGAACCTGGATACAGTCGTAGCTGTTCTGGTTTGCGTATTCGGAGTTCATGCCCTTCGCAAGCGGCGTGCAAGCGGAAGCGAGCTTCTGGTAAAGCTTGAGTTCCTTCTTTTCGTCGTCGGTGAGCTTGCGCGTGCGTTCGATGTCTTCGAGGCACTTGTAGATATCGACGTAACGAGCTGTCTGGTACAAGAGGGCGCGACCTGCATCGAGGCGAGCCTTGATGTTCGAGATCATTTCGTAGACGGCGGGGAAGTTCACGATAGCCTGGCCGAACTGCTTACGGTCCTTGGCGTAGGCGAGAGCTTCGTTGTAAGCCATCTGGCTGATACCCACAGACTGAGCGGCAATGCCGAGGCGGGCGCCGTTCATGAGGGCCATCACGTACTTGATGAGACCGAACTTGCGGCGGCCGCAGAGTTCAGCCTTGGCGTTCTTGTAGACAAGTTCGCAAGTCGGGCTTCCGTGAATACCGAGCTTGTTTTCGATGCGGCGAACGTCAACGCCACCGTCACGCTTGTCATAAATGAACATGGAAAGACCACGACCATCGTGCGTGCCTTCTTCGGAGCGGGCGAGCACCAGGTGAATGTCGGAGTCGCCGTTCGTGATGAAGCGCTTCACGCCGTTCAAGTACCAGCACTTGTCAGCTTCGCTGTAGGTGGCCTTGAGCATCACGCGCTGCAAGTCAGAACCTGCATCCGGTTCGGTCAAGTCCATGGACATCGTTTCGCCGGCGCAGATGCGCGGGATGAAACGGGAACGCTGGTCTTCGTCGCCGAATTCATAGAGCGTTTCAATGCAGTCCTGGAGGGACCAGATGTTCTCGAAACCGGCGTCTGCAGAGGCAATCATTTCGTTGATGGCCGTGTAGGCGGTAATCGGGAAGTTGAGACCGCCAAAGCGGCGCGGCATCGTGACACCGTTGAGGCCTGCCTTGCGGGTGGCTTCGAGGTTTTCGTAGGTCTTGGATGCGTAGCGGACGCGGCCGTTTTCGCAGTGCGGGCCTTCGGCATCCACGTCTTCGGAGTTCGGGAAGACCGTGTTTGCGGTGATGTCGCCAGCGACTTCGAGCACGCGGTTGTAGTTGTCCATAGCGTCGGCAAAATCTTCCGGCGCATAGTCGAAATTGTCCTTGTCAGCAAAGCCGTTTTCCTTGAGCTCGACAATGCGCTGCATCAAGGGGCTGCTTTCGAGGTTGAATTTAATCTCGGGGTGATCTGTGTAGAAATTTGCCATAGCGCTTACTTGTTGTTTGCCTTGTAATACTTGATCATCTTCGGGAGAACTTCTTCGACGGTGCCGTTGATCACGTAATCAGCGATAGCGTTGATCGGAGCTTCGGGGTCGGAGTTCACGGAGATGATGATACCTGAATCCTGCATGCCAGCGAGGTGCTGGATCTGGCCGGAAATACCGAAAGCGATATAGACCTTCGGGCGGACCGTTACGCCAGTCTGACCGATCTGACGGTCATGATCGACGAAACCTGCGTCCACAGCGGCGCGGCTAGCACCGACTTCAGCGTGGAGTTCCTTGGCAAGTTCGAACAGCATGTCGAAGTTTTCCTTGGAGCCCATGCCGTAACCACCGGCGACCACGATCGGAGCGCCCTTGAGGTTGTGCTTGGCCTTTTCCACATGGCGTTCGAGCACCTTGACCACGTATTCCGTTTCCGGAACATACTTGGCCACGTCGTGCTTGATGACTTCGCCCTTGTAGTTCGGGTCCACGATTTCCTTCTTCATCACGCCTTCGCGGACGGTTGCCATCTGCGGGCGGTGTTCCGGGTTCACAATCGTTGCGACAATGTTACCGCCGAATGCCGGACGGATCTGGCAGAGCTGGTTTTCGTAGAACTTCTTCACGCCACCGATGCTCATTTCGAAGCTATCGATTTCGAGTTCGGTACAGTCAGCGGTAAGGCCGCTGTGCATGGCGCTGGAGATGCGCGGGCCGAGGTCACGGCCGATAACCGTTGCACCGAGCAAGCAAATCTGCGGCTGTTCTTCCTTGAAGAGGTTCACCACGAGAGATGCGTGCGGGTTGGTGGTGTAGGGGAACAGGCCTTCGGCGTCGAACACATGAACCTTGTCCACACCGTAAGGGAAAACCTGTTTTTCAATGCCATCAAGGCCCTTGCCGGCGCAAATGCACTCGAGCTGAACGCCGAGAGTGTTGGCCAACTTGCGACCCTTAGAAAGCAGTTCAAGGGAAACGTCAACGACGGTGGTTCCCTCAATTTCGCAATATACAAATACGTTATTCATAGGTTAGCCAATAATCTTCCCGTCTAAAAGTTCCTTGATAAGTCCTTCAATGTCGGCGTCGCTTGCGGAGAGCGTGCGGCTTTCCTTGGCCTTGAACACGATGTTCTTGACGGCCTTCACGTTCGTCGGCGAGCCTGCCTTACCGATCTGAGCCGGGTCGGCATCGATATCGGCTGCACCCCACTGCGGGATGTCGAGGTAGGGCTTCTTAGCGATGAGAGCTGCGTACTTGTCAGCATCTTCCGGCTTGCGTTCGGCAACTGCAGTAGCGTTCTTGAACTTCATGATGCGCTTTGCATTGCGCGGACGGCACGGAGCTGCACTGCCGTTCACGGTCACGACCAGCGGGAGCGGTGCTTCCACAGTTTCGACACCACCGTCGATGTGGCGGCGGATCACGACCTTGCGTGCCTGTTCGTCGAGCTTCAGGATTTCTTCGGCGTAAGTGACCTGAGTAAGTCCGAGCTTTTCTGCAATCTGCGGACCGACCTGTGCGGTATCGCCGTCGATAGCCTGGCGGCCACCGAGGATGATGTCGTAGTCACCGATCTTCTTCACTGCCTGGGCGAGCGTGTAGCTCGTAGCGAGCGTGTCAGCACCACCGAGCGGGCGGTCCGTCACGACGTAACCGCAGTCTGCACCGCGGTACAAAGCTTCGCGGACGACTTCGGCAGACTTCGGGAGACCCATGGTCAACACGGAGATGGTGGAACCAGGGAACTGGTCCTTCAAACGAAGGGCTTGCTCCAGGGCGTTCAGGTCTTCGGGGTTGAAGACCGCGGGCAATGCGGCACGATTGATAGTACCCTGCGGCGTCATGGCGTCCGGGCCTACGTTTCGTGTATCAGGTACTTGCTTTGCAAGCACAACGATTTTAAGACTCATATTACTATAGTGTTTTAATTTAACGGTTAATTGAAAATCCTGCTACTCTGCAAAATTTTACAAGCTACAAGATAGATTTATTAAGCCCGACGGATTTTTGAATATGCTCCGAACGGGCCGAAAATAACTCCATTTTAAGAATTGTGTAATGATTTTGTAATGTTTAGGGGCGGGCGTTAATCCGCTTTCAAAGCGAGATTCATCAAAGTTGCGAAATTCAGCTTTTTGTTTCTCGCGATGGTCAAAAATTCCTTTTCTTCTTTCGTTACGCGAATCTGAAATTTCAGCGGAGAGGCAAACTTAGTTTTTCTTCCTGCATTTTCGCGAGCGCCCCCATGTCCGAATTTCTTCTCGTATAAAGCGAGTCCAGATTTTTTCAAGTATTCTTTTTCGGAGATGATCTTTTCTCCGGCAACAACTTCGGATTCTTTCTTCTTGAAAACGAAACCTTCTGAATCTTTAACATATACATATGGCATATTAAACCTCATTTAATCTTTTGATGGCTAGCTTAATTTTGTCTTTAGGGTCTTTTGAGTCTTTTTAACAAAAACAACTCCTATTACAATAATGGCTCCGGCTTTATATTTGAACAAAGAACGTAGTTCATTCGATTTGATTTCGAAAATTTCTTTTTGAAGATGTTTTACTCGGACGAATTCGATTCCCTGTTTTTCTATGGTTTCGTACTCCTTGTTGAGAAGGTCTTTTTGAAATTGTTCAAGGGCGTTGATTTCTGTTTCTGCCGCTAGCGTTTTTTCTACGGTGAATTTCATATTAGAATATAAGTAAAGAGTTTGATTTTGTCAACATATTCAAAAAATGTGCGGAATTAAGGTGTTTTTTGCGTGTATTCATTGTATCCTTTAAAATTTTTTATAGAACCTCCGATTACTTATACACACTTTTTTCAGGTGATTGATTCACCCTTTTTATGTAAAATTTTTATCATTATGATTGTCTTCAAAAATTTCTGAATAAGGGGAGCAAAGTATGATTGCAAAAATTTTTGCGGTTGGTTCTGTGGCGGCGATGTTCTTGGTGGGCTGTTGCGATAAGCGGGCATCTTGTGAAGACTGTTCGAAATATGAAGATAAGTCCGCGGCGGTTCAAAAGTCCGCGGTAGTCTCGACTGCGGCTGTGGCGGATTCTCGCGATGGCGCGACTCTCGCCGAGCAATCCAAGCAAGCCGTACTTCCCGAGAGACCTCAAGAATCTCTTTCGCTTTGGAATGATCATGCTCCCGCGAAAGATTCTCTTGAAGCGTTTGTGCGTGCAACGACGGATTCGACTTCTCCAGATTTTATTCCGGCGGAACGCCGCATTGCTGTTTTCGATTGGGATGGCACGCTGTTCCTCGAAACAGCTCCGACGTATTTTGACTGGATGCTTTTTGAACACCGCGTTCTTGACGATTCCACTTACAAGCCTTCGAAAAAGCAGTTAAAGGCGGCTCGCGAGGGCCGCGAAAAGAAGATTTTCCCGGGGCTGAGCGCAGAGCGCGAACGCATGGTGGCCGAGGCTTACAAGGGTATGACGCTTCCGGAATTCGAAGCGTATGTCCGTGCGTTTATGCAAGAACCACAGCCGGGCTTTACGGGACTCAAACGCGGCGATGCCTATTACAAGCCTATGGTCGAAGTGGTGAAATTCTTGACGGCGAACGGCTTCACGGTTTATGTGAGCAGTGGCACGGAACGCTATACGATGCGTCCGGTCGTTGTTGACGGTCTCGGTCTTCCGCCCAAACAAATTATCGGTTCCGATGTGGTCGTAGTGTCGAGCAACCAAAAAGGTGCGGACGGTCTTGCATACACATTCCAGAATGGCGACAATCTCGTGCTTGCGGGGCAGAGCATTATTAAGAATTTGCAGACGAACAAGGTGACGACTCTCGCGAGTGAAATCGGTTACCAGCCGGTACTTGCCTTTGGCAACAGCGGCACGGATGCAAGCCTCTTGAATTATGCAATTTCTAACAACAAGTACAGATCAATGGGCTTCATGTTGCTTTGCGATGACCTGGAACGCGAATATGGCAATGAGGCGAAAGCCGAAAAAATGCGCACTGCAAGCGAAAAGTACGGATGGATTCCCGTGTCCATGAAAAACGACTGGAAGACTATTTACGGGGATGGTGTCCAGAAGGCAAAATAAAATGCGCAGCGGTCGCCGCGCATTTCGCTTGTCGTGCCGAAATTTGCACGTGCATTGTTACTTCGCAATTTCCACGTACGCGCCTTTAGGCAGGTCGGGCATTTCGCCCGATTCTGTTCTTTGACCGACGGGCTTTCCGAGCGCATTGAAAATCATGTTTCCGGGCTTGCCGCGTTTTGAACTGCGAATGTTTGAAATCCTCGTCGTCTTTTGCGGTATCGTGACCGTGATTTCAAAAGTGACTTGCTTGCTTTCGTAAACGACCGCTTGTCGCACAACAAAAGAATCTCCGGCTTTGACCTTATTCGGCATGTGGCCGATTTTTGTGGTCATTGTCGAAAGGTCTACGTTAGAATAAACGATGCTTGAACCGTTCGGATCCCAGGCAACGATTTTGCCGTCCTTGTCAAACCAATGTCCGGTCCCTTCGCCGGTGGTGCGGCTGTTGAGTGTTCCGTCGGGATCTATGCCGTAGAATTTGACTTTATCTGCGATTTCGCTTTTCTTGATGCCCAATATTTTTGCAACTTCATCGCCCTTCAAGTCTAACGTCACGTAAGCGTAATTGTCGCTAATGGGGAGTGTCGTTTCCAGTGCGATTTTCTGGACCGTGATTTCGACAGAGCTGCTGGAACTTTTCGGTGGCGTCACGCTGGATGAACTGGACGAACTTGAAACAACTGGTGCACTTGATGAACTCGACGCAATCCCTGTTGAACTTGACGATTCTTGTGCTGGGCAGTTTCCGCCGATGCAGAACGTTAGCGTTTCTCCGGGCGTTCCAATGTCCGTAATCTTGAGTCCTGTTTTGGCTCCGCTATACCAGCGGATGGCGGGATACTTCTCGTCCGAAAATTCGGGATAGGCGTTGTATTTGAAGAACGTATTGGCTGTACTGCCAGGGCTTGGCCATTGGTCAGAAACGTTATCCGTAGATTTTCCCGCGGCGCTTGCATGTACGATCCTCAACCCGAGTTTATCCGAAGCGGAGTTGCCTTCGATTGAAAAATCGTAATGTTGCATCAAGAGACCGCTGCCTTTTAGCACTTGGTTGCGGCCCGTGTTCCGTACGTAAGACCATACCAAGCCTTCCTGGTTTGGCCTTGCGGGGTTCTTATAACGGTAGCAGACTTCGCCGGGCTTTGTGGTTTCGAGGCTCACGTCGTTGCTGGTTACGTCCACAAAGGGAATCCAGCCTTGGTCCGCGCGGTAAAAGTCGTTGATGGCGACTGGGTTCAAATCATGCGCACGGTTGCCCATGGTGCAGTAATCGCCGTACCAATAAAGGTCCGGCCAGCCAAAAATCATGTGTCCCGATTCATGCACAAAGACGTAAATGGAAAACTTGCCGGGCATGTCCGTCATTTGATGATGCGTGAGCCGGACTCCGTCGCGTCTTTCGTTGGACCATCCGGAATGCGGCCAAAGGCCTTGTCCCCATGTTTGTCCGGGGCCTGCGTAGACGATGTTGATGGCTTCGGTGGTGCCGTCCTTGTCATTGTCGTAGCGCGAATAATCCACCTGCGAATCGAAATACGCGAATACTTCTTTCATGAGCGAATCCGATCCCGTGTATCCTTGCAGGCTTTCGTACCAGGACTTTGGATGCTTTGCGCGATACCAGCCGAAAACTTCGTTGGTGAGGTCGAGCTGCCCGTTTGAAACATCTAGATAGTAGTCGCGCACGGATCCGTTACAGCCGTCCCTGTTGAACCCTTCCTTGTTCAGCCATTCTTCAACATCGGCTACTGAGACGGGCGCCTTCTGGTCTGAAAAATCGACGAGGAGCGTGAGACTGTAAATTTTGCCCTTTGGGGCTGCATAATGGCTCTTGTTTTGTGTGACAGGCGTTCGTGCCAAGAGAAAACTTGGCTTGCCTGCGCTTTGGTTGTTGAATGTCGGCCGAGCCTCTTCGGGCCACTCCTGGACTCTTTTCCCTTGATAAACGATGTCGGCAAAAAGCATCGTCGGGAGCAATAATATGCTCGATAATAGGCCAAATATAATTTTGGTTTTCATAAAAACATCCCTTTCCCTTTAATCCATTTTTAGAAATACATTAATTTGCGGCAAGAAGGCGTTTCGTATGAAAAAAAGCAGAGGAAAACGAGTAAGGCATCGTGTATTACGACCGAAATATTTTAGAAATGAATTTTTTTTTAAATTTTTTTGAAAGGAGTGTTGATATGAAATTTTTGCTGCATTTCGCTGCTTGTGCCTTGACGATTTTCCTTGTTTCGTGCAGTGATGGAGGAAATACCACTGTATATGTAGAATCTCCGGGGTTTGCCGATATTCCGAAAGGGGGATCGTTGCCTAGATGCTCTTTAGAGAATGTCGGTGAATTGTATTTTGTTGCGGATTCCAATGCGTTGTTCTGCTGTGCCAATGAAAAATGGAACAAGGTTGTTCAGAATCATAGATCCACAGATACGGTTTATCATGATCTCGAAACTAGGATTTATACGCTGGTCGAGAGCGATACGGTCTATTTGGGATCGAAAGATACGCTGGATGTTGGCTGCACGATGAAAGCGGACACTACGGATTATCATCTGATTACGGTGATGTGCGGTACGGATACTTTTTCTGTATGGGACCACGGTGCTGGTGCGCGGTTGGCAAAATGGGGGGAGCCGCTGGTGGATTCCCGAGATGGAAATTCGTACAAAACCGTTGTCATTGGCACCCAAACTTGGATGGCGGAAAACTTGAAATTCAAAGCGGATTCTGTTTGGCTGGAATACAGCTGGCTTACGGCTATGAATTTCCCGGAAGGTTGCGATGGAACCTCTTATTGCGAACTGGGGGAAAAGCCGCAGGGAGTTTGTCCGGATGGCTGGCATATCCCGAGTGCTGACGAGTGGAATATTTTGGCGGATTACGTGGATGCTCGTAATGGCGATGAATCTGTTCCAAGGGACTTGGCTGCAACTAGCGTAAATAAAAAATTTCCTGGAAATGATTTATTTGGTTTTGGCATGGATAATGTGACGATGACATCGACGCAGACGGAAGATAGCTTGTTCTATGTGGCCGTGTTGTGGGGGACAGAAAATACCCCTGGCTATAAACTGGATATATCGTTGCGGTATGGTAAATCGAATGCAAAAAGCCTTTATTATGCTGTACGTTGCTTAAAGAATGATTGATGGGTGGACTTTGTTATGAAAAAGAATTATTTATTTGTACTTTCTTTGCTGTGGGTTGTAGGCTGTGGAGATGATCCCTCGACGGAATATATTCCTGTTCATGCAACAGCGATGGTCGGCGAGACGCAGAAGAACCTTCCGAAATGCGATGCTCAGAATGAGGGCAAGGTGGCTTATGTCATGGATTCGGGAGAACTGTTCTACTGCTTGGATGGTGCGTGGAAATCTTCTATTCAAGGTGCTGAAACGAGGGATTCCTTTTTTGTTTTCGAATCGACCTATATTGCAAAGACAGTGAAGGATTCCGTCTATATTGGGAATGCTGGATCCATAGGAAATTTATGCACTGCAGAACCGGATACGACGAATTACCATGTCACAAAAGTTACATGCGGAAAGTCGGAGTTCTATGTGGAAAATCGTCTAGCTCATACGATTTCAACTCAGTACGGGGCGGATTTGGTAGATCCCCGCGATAAGAAAAAGTACAAGACCGTTATTATTGGCTCGCAGACGTGGATGGCAGAAAACCTCCAGTATGAGGTGGAAGGGAGTACTTGCCTTTCGGACTCTGTAGGCTATTGCGAAAAATACGGTCGCGTCTATAATTTAAATGCGGCGCTGGTGGCTTGCCCGGACGGATGGCGTTTGCCGAATCGCAGTGATATTGATACTCTCGTTAAATTTGTGGATGCCCATAATGGTGGCTATTCGGCGACTCAGGACCTAGTGGCTAGGGATGTTTGGAAATCTGGGGAGAAGGCTTATGACGTCTTTAGCTTTTCGATTTTACCTGCTGGATACAGGACGGAGCTTGGATCGGCTTATACGGGACAGTTTGCCGGATTTTGGCTTACTCCAGACATGGATCCGAGGGCTAATATGTGCTGGCTTAAAGAACACGCTGGAATTTATTCGGGCAATGACAACAATACGCTTCTTGAAAAATACACCGTTTGCGATGTAAGAACGCAATTATCGGTCCGTTGTCTTAAAAATAAAAATTAGGAAATTTATATGAAATATTTATATGTGTTGACTTTTTGTTTTGCCTTGCTTTTGGTATCCTGTTCTGAAGAAAATATCACAAGAACGGAATCTGAGGGCATGGCCTCGTTTTCTTCGAAAAGCCTTCCCGAATGCGCTTCAGGTTATGCTGGGAAGATTGTCCTCACGACCGATACGAAGGAACTTCTCCTTTGCACGGAGGAAGGATGGAAACCGCTTGCGGTCAGGGAAATTTCGCGGAAGGATTCTTTAGTCACTCAGAAGGATTCTAGTTTTGAGGAAAAGGGGACCGTGAAGCACGTGTCTGCGGACGATATTGAGTCGTGTGCTGTGTCGCATGATTCGCAGGATGTTCATATCGTGACTCTTGATTGCGGCTCGTTTAAGGTTATTGCCGATGATGCGGAATCTCGCGAGAAGATGATTGTTCCGGGCAAGGACATCTTGGATGTGCGTGATTCCCAGACTTACAGGACTATCGTCATGGGAACCCAGACATGGATGCGTGATGACATGAACTATGAGGTTGAAGAGAGTTCCTGCGACTGGGATTCTTGTGGTGCTTTCCCAAGGGATTATTCATGGGCTGCTGCCATGACTGTTTGCCCCGAAGGAACGCACTTGCCGAGCGTGGATGAGTTTAAGACGTTGTTTGCTTATGTCGATTCTATCAATGGAAATACATCGGTTGGTGCGGATTTGCGTTCTCGCAATTACAGGGATTATCGCTATCGCGGTTTGGATTCCTTTGGTTTCAATGCTACTGGTTCTTCATCTTATGGCTATGCGGAGTATTGGACATCGGTAGAAGTTGACGAGGAAAAAGCGAATTATGCTTTTTTTCAGGGATACGCTTCGTTCGGGAACAAGGAAAAAAAATCCCGTATTCCGGTTCGATGCATTCTTGATAAGTAAAGCGGAACTCCGACGGTTAAATATTGTCATTAACGATTAGATGTTTAGGCCATCGGTGGGGTGGAAACTCTTTCCGCTTTTTATTACATTTTTTACGTGAATAGAGGTCTCGTTATTCTAGGTAACAGCGAATGAACTAGCGACGATTCCTAAAATCTACACTTTAACTCATTACTATCGACAACGGCTAACAACTATGTCTAAATTCAAACGCATTCTTCTCAAGCTCAGTGGCGAAGCCCTCGCAGGCGAAAAGGGCCACGGTATCGATAATCAGATTCTTTCTGACATGGCCTCCGAAATTGCATCCATCGTCAAGCAGGGTGTGCAAGTCGCTCTCGTGATTGGCGGCGGCAACCTCGTCCGTGGCATTTCTGCTTCTGCTGGTGGCATGAACCGTGCCCAGGGCGATGCTATGGGCATGCTCGGCACTGTGATGAACGGCCTTGCCATGCAGGACGCTCTCGACAAGCAGGGCATCGACTCCGTCGTGATGTCCGCTATCCGCATGGAACCGGTCTGCGAATTCTTCGACCGCCGCAAGGCTCTCAAGCTCCTCTCTGCTGGCTCCGTGGTCATCTTCTCTGCTGGTACGGGCAATCCGTTCTTCACGACGGACAGCTGTGCTGCTCTCCGCGCGATCGAAAGCGAATGCGACGTGATCATGAAGGCCACCAAGGTCGATGGCATCTACACTGCAGACCCGGTCAAGGACCCTACGGCTACCCGCTTCGACGACATCAGCTACAAGGAAGTCATCTCTCGCGGCCTCAAGGTCATGGACACCGCTGCCGTTGCTCTCTGCATGGAAAACAACATGCCCATCTTCGTTTTCAAGATGGAAAAGGGCAACCTCACGCGCGCTGCCATCAATGGCGACCTCGGCACGCTCGTCCACTGCTAATAAAAGTCGCTTACGCGAAAAAACGAAACCCTCGCATTTTTGCGAGGGTCGTTTTGTTTTATTCTAGAGTCATCTTCGCGGCTTCGGTCGCGTGGATGATGGTTGTGTCGTAGGTGGGGAGCACGCTATCTTTTGCGCTGATGAGCATGCCGATTTCGGTACAGCCGAGAATCACGCCTTCGGCGCCGCGGTTCTTCATTTCTGTAATGATTCTCTGGTATTCCTTGCGGGATGAATCAAGAATTTTGCCGAGGCAGAGCTCGTTGAAAATGACATCGTTTACGAGTTCGATGTCTTGGGCGTCAGGCGTCATGACTTCGAGACCGGCTTCTATGAGACGGTTCTTGATGAAGTCTTGCGTCATCGTGAATTTGGTGCCGAGGAGGGCAACTTTCTTGATGTTGTCGCGTTTGATGCAGTTGGCGGTCGCATCGGCAATATGCAAAATCGGGATGCGGATTTCTTTTTCGATTTGCGGGACGAGCTTGTGCATGGTGTTGGTCGCGATGACGATAAGGTCGGCGCCGGCGATTTCGAGGCGTTTGGCCGCATCCGAAAGAATCTTGGCGTTTCCGTCCCAGTTTCCGCTGGACATATTTGCTTCGAGTTCGGCAAAGTCCACATTGTACATCATGATTTTTGCGCTGTGGAATCCGCCGAGCGCTTTTGCAACTTCTGCATTTGATCGATACTGTAATAGCGGTACCCCGTCAAGTTGTCCACATCGTGAGGCAATAGCAGACCTTTCTGTTCGTAGTGACGCAAAGTCTTTACAGTAACTTGCATCAACTGCGAGAACTCTCCGATTTTAAGTTTGGTTTTGTAGTTTGTCATCGTACGATTTTGGTTTAGATTCGAATCTGCTTAAAATATAAGGTCTGCTCTAAGGGACGAGTCAAGGGGTTTTGTTGAAAAAATTTGCCTCCAGTTTCATTACTCTTACGGGTCGGTCGGAACCTACCGCAAGGCTTGCACATAAAGTTTCTTTGCCGGTGTCGGCGAATCCGCATTTTTCCATCGCGCGGCCCGACGATGGATTGTCGAGAAAGTAATCGCCCCAAAGTGCGGTAAAGCCTTTCACGCGGATGCAGTAGTCTATCATCAACTTCAATGCATCAGTACAAATTCCTTTGTTCCAGTAAGGCTTTGCAATCCAGTAACCGGCTTCGGCCTCGTTCTCGCCGATGTCGATGTTGCTTTCGCCTTTGAGCAGGTAACCGACGCAACCGATGGGTTCTCCCGTCTCTTTCAGCTCGATGGCCCACATGTGATCACCGCCGAAAATCGTGCGGATGATTTGCAGGCTTTCTTCTACGGATTTGTGCGGTTCCCAACCGGCGCGCGGTCCTATATCCGGGTCACTTGCGTATTTGAAAAGTGCTTCGGCATCACATTCGCGCCAAGGGCGCAGTAAAATTCTATTCGTTTCCATCATTTAATAACCTGATAACGTAGTCTCAAATAAGAGTCTTGTAAAGCTGTGCAGTCCATCAGTTTCAATGCACAGAGCTTGTGAAGTTCTTCTACGGATTTTAGCGAATTCCCGTCAATCAACGTAGCGGTCTCTTTTCCGCCAATCAAAACTGGTGCCACTACAATATCGATAAAGTCAAATAACTTTTCCCGCAAAAAGAGTCCGTTGATTGTACCGCCTGATTGCACCGTCAGCCGCTCGCAACCATAATCCGCTTTCAGGCTTGCAAGGGCTCTGTGCAAGTCTAATTCTTTTTGGTATATGATGTGTAAGTTTTCTTCGTGAACTGAAAACGCGGGGTGCTTCGGATTCGATGTGATTAAAACAAAAGTCTTGGACCTCGCACAAAAATAGCGGATGCCATGTTCGGTCAGGTGCGTGTTGTCCAAAAGAACGAACGATACCGGCGACTTGGTTGGCATTTCTTTATGGTTACAGCCCATTTTTTGCTGGACGCGGCCCGTGTTGAATGACCACAAGTCGGTTGTCTGCTCGATTTCGTAATACTGGTGCAGCCCTTCCTTGACGCCTTCGATATGCGGAAAATCCTGGTCTACGTCCAACGCGTCCGTAGAACCTGTGCTGATTTTACCATCAACGGACATTAGCATGAACAAAGTGGTAATCGGACGATTCATTTCTTATAAGTCTCGAAAAAATGTTGCAGGTGCTTTTGGATGATTTTTAACGATTCCTTTTTGCAGTTGGGCTGCCTATCGACTTTCGAAAGCAATATCACGACAGGTGCCGTAATTTCTAGCGCGAGCAACGCAGAGTCGCCTTTGGCTAGAATGCCCTTTTGCATCATCCCTTCGATAATTGCCTGGTACATTTTTTGAATGCCTTCGATTTGATGGCGCGTCGTGATTTCGGCGAGGCGCTCGTTGCGGAACTGTTCCTGCACTAGAAAAATGCGCATTTTACGAATCATCGGATCGCTCATGGTAAAGCGGATTTTTTCGACCGTTTCGTGAATGAACTCGTCGATGCTATTGGGAATCTTGCCGATATTCTTGTCGGAGCCGAAATTCTCTTCGTAACGGTTTTCCGCTGTATCTATGAGCGTATTCAGAATGTCTTCTTTGCCCTTGAAGTGCTTGTAGAGTGATGGCGCCTTGATGCCTACGTCTTGGGCAATCTGTTCCATACTCGTCCCGTTATAACCGTTCTCGGCAAAAAGTGTCAGGGCGGTTTCGAGGATTTTTTCTTTTGTGGACATAGGCTGGTCTCCGCGCGGTTTCCTGTAGTGAATGCTGGCTAATGACTATTAGCTTCTTGTGCTCGGAAATTTAGCTAATGAACATTAGCCTGGCAAGTGAAGGCGGCTTTTGATGATCGGCAAATCGATATTGAAATGAAATACCAAAAAACCGTGTTCTAGGAATACGGCTGTGTTCTGAAAATATGTCTTCATTTTTGAAAAATGATAAAAACTTCTTATTTTCGAAAAATTTAAGGCATTTTGTGTCCTAAAAATGTTGCCAATGTGGTATGTAAATAGGTATTTTATTAGTATGAAGCCAATGATTGAATACATCGATTATCGAAAAGTCATCCAAGACTTTTATGACGAAAAAAAGCGAACTTCTGCTTTTTCATGGCGTGATTTTGCTAAGTCTGCCGGTTTTGCTTCTGCAGTTTTTCTTAAGTACGTTTGCGAAGGAAAAAAGAATCTGAGCAAAGCGGCAGCATCATCAGTTGCTTCTGCAATGGGACTTTCTGAATTTGATGCCGCTTATTTTAACACTATGGTTGCTTACGGTTCTGCAAAAAATGAAAGCGACAAGGTAAAGGCTTATGAGGAATTGTGCTCTATGGCGAACCAGCGAAAGGTTAGAACGCTCGGTGCAAATGAGTATGATTACTTCAGGTCCTGGAAAAACTCTGTTATCCGCGAATTAGCTCCGGCAATGCCTGGCGCAAAGCCTTTTGAAATGGCTAAAGCCTGTAAACCGTTGATTTCTGCGAATGATGTTGACTCCACTCTGAATTTTTTGGAAAGGAGCGGGTTGCTTGTCAAAGACGGCAATGATGTCTACCATCAAACGGACAAGACTATTTCTATTGGCGCCGTCGATGTGATTCCTGCGGCTGCTAGGAATTTGCAGCGTCAAATGGGTGAGCTTGCTTTAGATGCCGTCAGCTTGCCTCCTTCTGAGAGAAGTATGTCGGGCATTACCATGGGCATAACCCGTCAAGGGTATGAGCGGATTGTGAAGGCTCTTACGGAATTTCGCAAACAGGTTTTGAATATCATCTCCAAAGACGGTGATACGGAACAGGTTTATCGATTGAATTTTCAATTTTTCCCACTTACAGAAAAAGTTAGAGGAGAACGTTAATATGGCTTTGAAACGGTTTATTTTATTGTCCGCCCTTGTTTTTGCGGCTTGCTCGGACAATGTTGCAAGTGGTGCCAGCGAAGATGTGGGTATTACGCCTCTTGGTAAATGGCAGGTGGCAGGCCTTTCTCAGAAGGGACCTTTTGTTACTGGATCTACAGTGAATGTTTTCGAGCTTGAAGGTTCGACATTGAACCAGACTGGAAAAATATTCAAGTCTACGATCAGAAGCGATAAGGGCGATTTCGTGGTCTCGGGGCCGGGACTTGCTTCGCAATATGCGATAATTGAAGTAGAAGGTTATTACCGTAACGAAATGACTGGGCAAAAGTCTTCGGGCTCTCTTGTCTTGAATGCGATTACGGACCTCAGCCATCGAGAAAATGTCATCGTGAATTTGCTGACTCATTTGGAATATGAACGAGTCAAGTATCTTGTCGTCAACGGCAAGTCGGTAAAGGACGCCAAGGCGCAAGCCGAAAAAGAAATCCTTACCACGATGGCGATGGATGAATCTGGAACGAGTTTCGAAGATTTGAACATCTTTAAAGAAGGCGAAGAAAATGCCAAACTCCTTGCGATTAGCGTCTTGATGCACAGTGATGTCGATGTCGCTGGTCTTACAGAGCGCATCGGCAAATTTAGTTTAGCCTTAGAAAATAATGGCGTATGGAATGATTCTCTAACGAGAACATCTATTGCTGACTGGGCTTCAGATGCTTCGGAAGAAGGAACGCTTAAAAATATCAGGGATAGCATTCTTGCCTGGGATGTTTCAAAAACATTGCCGAACTTTGAAAAGTACATCGATATGTTCTGGGCCGATAATTACGGCTTGGGAAAATGTTCTAAGTCAAATGAAGGCGATACGTCTGTAAACGTAAATATTTTGAGCTCTCGATATGGAGACAAGTTTATTTGCATGAATGAACGTTGGGAATATGCTCATACAAGGATAAGCAAGTATAAAGGTGAATTTGGAATATTGAATGACGAAAGAGACGGACGTTCTTATAAAACTGTTCAAGTGGGGGACCAGACTTGGATGGCCGAAAATTTGAGATACAATTACTCGGCAAAAGAACTTGTTACTGGGTGTCCTGGAAATATTCCTGATAATTGTGAAAAAATGGGGCGCTTGTATTCTTATGCCGCTGCTATGGATTCTGCTGGACTTTTTAGCAAAGATGGATTGGAGTGCGTCTTGAATGAATCCCAAGAGATGGACTGCGATTATAAGGAATCGTTGCGGGGTGTTTGTCCAGAAGGTTGGCATTTGCCATCGCAAAAAGAATGGGATTCTTTGATATCCGTAGCTGGAGGATATATCATGGCAAAAAAGACTTTGAGAACGGCTGATGATTTTGGTACAGATGAGTTGGGCTTCAATATCACTGATGAAACATCAAAGTTTTGGACATCTTCCAAATTTGAATATTCGGGTTCGTTAACCAGATTTCCGGCTTGCCTTGATTATGTCGACGCCAGCTGGATCTCGTTTGCACCCAGCAATGAAAATGAATATGTTCGTTGCGTGAAGGATCGCGTTTAACAGTTTTTAATTAAAAAAGGAGCTTTTATATGAAATCATATTCAAGTATAATTTTGATGGCCCTCTTGTTTGTTGCCTGTTCTGATAATATTTCGGGCAGCGATATCACAAGGGATGATGCCACAAAGGGCGAAGCCACACCTCTTGAAAATCCTTCTGTTGACGGTTGGAAAATTTCTGGGTTCTCACAAAAAGGACCTTTTGTTACCGGTTCTAACGTGAGTATTTTGGAACTGGATAGCTTGACGTTTGATCAGACCGGTAAAATATTCAAGTCGACAATCCGAAGTGACGAAGGTGACTTTTCTGTCTCGGGAAAAGGATTCCCTTCGCCGTATGCGATGGTTCAAGTTAAAGGCTATTACCGTAACGAAATTACGGGAAAGAGGTCTTCGGGCCCCTTGACTTTGAACGCTTTTACAGATCTTCGTAATCGTGAAAAGGTTAATGTGAACCTGTTGACTCATTTGGAATTTGAACGAGTCAAGGCGCTTGTTTATAACGGAAAATCTTTTGAAGAAGCCAAGGCTCAGGCCGAAAGAGAAGTCCTTGCAGCGATGGCTATGAATGAAGCTGGTGAGTCTTTTGAAGATTTGGATATTTTTAAATCGGGTGACGGAAACGCCAAACTCCTTGCGATAAGTGTTTTGATGCAAAGCAATGTCAACGTCGCTGGCCTTACGGAACGTGTTGGAAAGTTCAGTATGGAACTTGCTGAAAATGGCTCTTGGAAGGATTCTGCGACGAGGACGGAAATCGCAGACTGGGCTTGCGAAGTTTCACAACGAGGCTTACTCGTCGATGTCAGAAATAATGTCCTTGCGTGGAAAATTTCGGATACTCTTCCGGACTTTGAAAAGTTTGTCGATGTGTTCTGGGCCGATAACTATGGTCTTGGAATATGTTCCGATGCGAATGCGGGTGATACGGCTGTAAACGTAAATCCTTTGAGCAAACAAAACGGAGAAAAATTTATTTGCAAAAACGAACGTTGGGAATCTGCGGATAAGAAAAGCAACTATAAGAGTGTGTTTGGAACGATGACCGATGCAAGAGATGGTCAGATGTATAGAACCGTCGAAATCGGTGACCAAGTTTGGATGGCTGAAAATCTGAATTATGATTACCAGACTCTTCAAACTCATTCTGTATGCTATAAAAGCGAATCTGGCGAATGTGATGAATTTGGATTGCTGTATCCTCTTGCGGCGGTAATTGATTCGGCGGGCTTGTTTGGTAATGAAGGTGTTGGTTGTGGCAATGGTAGTTGGAGTATGTGTAACTACAGTGAATCGTTGCGGGGTGTTTGCCCGGAAGGTTGGCATTTGCCTTCGGAAAGCGAATGGTTCCAATTACTTGTGTATACTGGTGGAACTGTTGTAGTGCCTGATGTCGAGGTCGTTATTTATAAAAATGTTCAGGGTATTAACGTTGATGAGTATGGATTTAATAGTTTAGGAGGAGACGCTTTTTATGCTACGGGTGGTTTTGCAAGTAGAGAAAGTGCTGTTTACTGGGCTTCTTCTCGATATGAAAATCTTCCATCGACAATGGAAATTGGTACAGAAAATGCTGGAATAAACTATACAGGCTGGGGTTTCACCTCATTGCACTATGTTCGTTGTGTGAAAGATTGATTGTTATCTAGAGGATTATTCGCACATACCGATCCATCGAGTTAAATTTTTACCTATATTTCAAACGTATAACTAACGCTAGGAGTCCTTCGGCTTTTGCCGCAGGTCTTTCTAGTTTTAAACGTATTAACTAGTAACTAGCAACTAGGAACTAAAAGATGTCTGAATATTCTGAAAAGATGGACAAGGCCATCGAGGCCACCGAACGTGAATTTTCCAAGATCCGCGCTGGCCAGGCAAGCCCGGCTATCCTCAACGGCGTGCGCATCGACTACTACGGCACTCCGACCCCGATTTCTCAGGTCGCAAAGATTTCTGTGCCCGAACCGCGTATGTTGCTCGTGACTCCGTGGGAAAAGCAGCTCGTCGATACAATCGACAAGGCTATCCTCGCTGCTAACATCGGCCTTACCCCGATGAAGGACGGCAACTGCATCCGCGTGACGCTCCCGATCCTCACGACCGAACGCCGCAAGGAACTTGCCAAGATCGCCCGCAAGCATGCCGAAGACGGCCGCGTGGCTATCCGCAACATCCGCCGTGATGCTAACGACGCCCTCAAGAAGAACAAGGAAATTTCTGAAGACGAAGTCAAGAAGCAGCAGGACGAAATCCAGAAGGCTACCGACAAGGCTATCGCCGAAATCGACCGTTTGCTCGCCGAAAAGGAAGCAGACATCCTCAAGGTGTAGTCCGGGGTTTGCGTGGCAAATCAGCTTAGACATGTCGCTATCATCATGGACGGCAACGGGCGTTGGGCTCGTAGCCGTGGCCTTGAACGTTTCTTAGGTCACCGCAAGGGCACGGAATCGACGATTGACGCTGTGGAAATGGGCGTGAACCTCAAGCTCGAGCACATGACATTGTATGTGTTCAGCTCGGAAAACTGGGGCCGCCCGTCCAAGGAAGTGGATTACCTGATGAACCTCCTCATCGAGATGGTGGTCAAAGAAATCCCCGACCTTATGGCCAAGAACGTGAAGCTTACGGTTATCGGTAACATGAACCGCATTCCCGAAAAGCCTCGTGCAAGCCTCCAGTCCGCTATTGATATTACAGCAAACAATACGGGCATGCAGTTGAACCTCGCCATTTCTTACGGTGGCAGGCAAGAAATTGTAGAAGCTACGAAGTCTATCGCTTCGCAGGTGGCTGCTGGCACGCTCAAGGTTGATGAAATCGACGAAACTTTATTTGCAAAGAATCTCTATTTGAAGGGCGCTCCCGATCCGGACTTGGTTATCCGTACCGGTGGAGAATTCAGACTTTCGAACTACCTGCTTTGGCAGGCGGCTTACAGCGAGTTCTATGTGACGGACACGCTTTGGCCGGACTTCACTAAGGAAGAGTTCATGAAGGCCGTTGAATTTTTCAATACTCGCGAACGTCGTTTTGGAAAGGTATTGCATGAGTAACTTGACACAGCGCTTGATTACCGCATTCATCGCTATTCCGATTGTTTTTGGATGCTTGTGGTATAACGATTTTAGCCGCATTGGACTGATGTGCTTTTTGAGCGCTGTGGGCGCCTGGGAATGGGCCCGCATGGCATCGAAGATGTACAAGGGTCCGGACATGCGTTACCTCTCGTTTGCATCGTCTTTGGCTTTGACGCTTGCGTGGGCGCTTTCGAAGGGTGGCTATTTTGGACTCCCGGCTGTGCCTTACGTTGTCGGCATGACGTTCCTCGCCATTTTTGCGATTTACATTGGCGTTGCTTACGCAAAGGTTGAAATCGACCACTTGTTCCCGTGGCTCGTGATGCAGCTCGGCGCTCCGCTGTATGTGGGGCTCTGGGGTGGCATGAATGTGCTCATGATGGGCAACGGCCAGGGCTTTGAACATTGCTACCCGTTCATTCTCGTGATGACTGCAGTGTGGCTCTGTGATACGGTCGCGTATTTCTTTGGCAAGTTTGCTGCGGGCAAGGGACCGTTTGGCCGTCATTTGTTTGCGCCGAGCATTAGCCCCAAGAAAACTTGGGAAGGCTCGATTGCTGGCTCCATCGCAACGATTGCATGGGTTGCGTACTGGGTTAAGTGCAGCGCTTCGCTCAGCTCTTTCGAAATGAATTTCACTTGGACATCGGCAATCGTCATTGGCCTCCTCATTACAGTAGCTGGTCAGGTGGGCGACCTCTTGATGTCTGCTCTCAAGCGCTGGAGCGGCACGAAGGATTCCGGGAACTTGTTTGTCGGGCACGGTGGCGTGCTTGACCGTTGCGACTCGTTCCTTCTCGCAGCACCTGCTCTATACATCTTCATGGATTTCTTGAAGAGCGTTGTGTAAAAACAAAAGCGCTACGCAAAAGCATTGAAAAGACCGTAACTGATTCTCTCAGTTACGGTCTTGTTTTTTTTTGCAAGGTTTAAGTTCTTGATTATCTTTTGGGGGTTGACGGCTTCTTGCCTCCCATGCCGTGCTCCTCCATGTAAATGGCGAGGTAGTCAATAACGCCGGAATCTGCGCCTTTGACCGGAACATAGCGCAAGCTGTAGTCTGCCCCGATGATGATGGCAAGCCCGGCGATGTAATTAATCCAGTGGTAATCTTCATGGTACTTCAAGGCGACTTTGCCTTTGGAGCCGAACACGGCGAGCGGCATGACGAAAATGTCGTGCGAGACCATGATGCTTACGCGTTTCCACTTGGGTAAATTCTTGAGGATGACTTTCTGTATGAATTCTTCGGCGCGTGGGGTGAGTTCGTAAAGCGCGTCTGTGTAGCCGCCTTCGTAAGCCCAGTGGGCCATGAGTTCGACAGAACCGCCTTGCATGCCAAGCTTTGTCCCGTATGCGGAAAGTTCGTCGGCGGAGATTTTCAGAAACCAGTTCCCGGTAATATCGTAGTTCGTGATGAGCTTTGGAAGGCTTGCTTCTCCACGGCCTTTTGAAATGTTGTTTGCTGTCTCGTTGGTGCGCACGAATCCCGAAGTGATGTAACTAAATTCTTCGTCGCTCTTGAGCGTGGTACCTAAATTTTGGGCCATTTTTACGCCGTTAGCGGTGAGTTCCGTTTCTATGGCGACATTGTCTTCGCGCTCGGAATGTCGAATGATGAAGACTGCTTTTTCGTTTGCGGTAAGACTCTTGTAGACGTCGGCGACAGTTGCAAAACCGTTCTCGTCAAGCGAAATCTCTTTTGCTGGTAGCGATGTTTGCGAGGAACTGGAAGATTTTGCTACATCTGAAGACGAAGAAACTGGCGTCTCTTGCGATGATGAAATTGCGGATGAACTTGTTTGAACTGCAGAAGACGAAGACCGCCGATGACTGCTTCGTGATGAACTGGAAAATTGTTTTTGCCCGCTTGACAATGAACTTTGTTGAATGGCTGAACTTGATGGCTCGACGGTTGCAGTCTCCGATGACGATTGCTCCTCAATTGTTGTAGTTGTGGAAGAGGATGAAGCGGTGCTTTCAGGAGCTGTTGTGGATGTGGCATTGTCACAGGCTGAAAGCATCGCCGTGTATGCGATTGCGGCGAACAAGGGATAAGCCGCAATCGCGCAGAGCACGCTTTGTGTAGGTTTATTCATTTACGAACCCCACTGGTAATCGCCGGCTTCATAGACTGGATTTTCTCCGTTGAAGCCGCGTGGGCGCTTGATTTTATCATCGAATAAAGTCTTATTGAAAATGCGGAAGTCGCCACGTTCATAGCTCTGGAATGAAATGTGACAGAAAATGGGGCCCGCCGGCATGTATTCGCTGAAGCTCATGGTGCGTTCGCCCGCCGTGTAAAGGTAGTTGAAATACTTGCCGTTTAAAACGATGTGAAGACCGATATTTCCGACGGTGAACCAGCGCCCTTTGGCGAGAATGTTTTCGTGGTGGGTGTCGTCGTAGTCCATGACGACAAATTCTGCATCGCCGCTCTTGTCTAAGTGGAAGCGGTACTTATGGTTTCCGCCACAGCAACGCCCGTCGAAAAACCACGTGTATCCGCTTGCGGCTGCAATGCGCGGGTCGCGAACGCTTGTGTCGGGGTGGGCGAGTTGCTCGTCTGTGACGATGCGTTCGGGTTCTACAGCGGCGATAAGCTGTGCTAAAGTCTTGGGATTGCTTACGGTCGGGAGACTTACTTTATTCTTGGCTTCGTTTGCGGCTCGCCTGTACAGACGGTATGGAATGCCGTCATCGCTAATCATTGTGAGTTCATCTTCGCTGAACACGTAGTAAGCGTAAGTCTTTGTGCCGCTCTTGGTGACAACGTTAAAACTGCGGTTGTTGAGCGTGTACCATTGTCCTGAAACATTCGGGAATCCGGACACGGCCGCTATCCCGTCTTCGTTGATGATTACGGTGTAGTCGTCGCTGATCCAGGCTTCTTCTGCGGCGGTAATTAAGCGGCAGTCGCGATTCTTGTCGCCTTGGCAGGTGGCTGCAGACGGATTTGCCGCTTCGCAGGGGCTTACCATTCCCGGCGGGAGTTCCGTAGACATGCCTAGTCTAAAGCCCATGTCTGCGGCGCCATCGCGGCTGCGGATGGCGCGACGGCTCACTCGCGCGAACTCTGCGGGTTCCCCGTAACTTCCGCCTCTTCGCGTCTTGTTGCCACTTCCTGTGAGCTGTACCGGATTTACCTTGTCTGCGTCCGTGTAGGCTACGAGCCAGTCGTAGACCCATTCCCATGAGTTGCCACTCATGTCGTAAAGTCCAAGCTTGTTTGGTTTCTTAGTGGCAACATCGTGTGATTTTCCGCCGCTGTTTTCGGAATACCATGCCACATCATCGACGTTGTTACTACCTGAAAATTTAAACTTGTCTGCAATTCCGTCTTTGCCGCCGCGGGCCGCAAATTCCCATTCGGCATCGGTCAACAGTCGGTACTGTCTCCCTGTTTTTTGCCCAAGCTTGCAGGCGTAATTGTTGGCGTCAAACCAGCTTACGCCGATTTTGGGAGCTTTGTCCGATTCCCATGCATTCTTTTTTCCGCCCATGACGGCGTTCCATTGGGCTATTGTTACTTCGGTCGGTGCGATATGGTATTCGTCAACTGTTACTTTATGCGAAGGTGCTTCGTAAATTTTATCAGGCTCGGCACAGTTGTCGCAGCCGCGCGTGTAAGTGCCGCCAGCCACATAGACCATGTTGAAGACGACTCCGTTTACCGTGTCTGCAAAATTTGCGGGTGAAGTATAAACAAAGGAACTCTCGCTAGAACTGGAATTTGCATGTGCACTAGAGGAGTTCCCTTGCTCGATTCCCGAAGAAGAACTTCTGTGCGGATGCCCGCTTGAAGAGCTTTTGACTGAGCCCGAGGAACTCCCTTGCATTCTGGAAGACGTTGCCGAATTCCCCGCTGAAGACTCCGCTCCTGAAGAAATCAAATCCCCGGATGGCGAAGAACCGCCTGCGTTCCCTGTAAAACTGGAACTGGACGAAATTCCAAAATCATCTGTAACGGAAGAAAGATTACTGTTTTCTCCGGAGACTCCGTTGTCCGAAGAATCCGAGCACCCTATGAACATCCCCACTGCGCAACAACACGCAGCATATACACCCGAGGAAAGTATGCGCATATGCACCTCCTTCGAGCAAACCTAACCCAATTTCAAAATAACCTAAAAAAGATGGTTTCGTTTGTAAATTTTCGCAAACGTGTGGACAAAATGCCAGTTTGAGTCGAATGCCTATTTTTTAAGTGTTAAAATTAATCGAAACAAATAAGGATGAACACCGCCTGCACGGGAATGACCACATCGGGTACATCCGTCTCTTTTTTTATCTTTTAACTGAATAAAAAAAAGAGGTTTTTAAATGAAAAACGTTGTTCTTTTGGGTGCCACCGGTTCTATCGGTACCTCTAGCGTTGATGTCATTCACCAGCATTCGGATATCTTCAACCTTTACGCTGTGGCTGCAAATAGCAGTGTCGAGAAGGTTGCTGAAATTGTGCGCAAGTACAATGTTGAACGCGTTTGCATGTTCAACGAGACGGCCGCCAAGGAACTCGAAGGCGTGCTCGGCAAGAAGGTGCTTGCTGGCATGGACGGCCTTTGCGAACTTGCAGCAGACCCCAAGGCCGACATTATCATTAACGCCTTGATGGGTGCAGTGGGCTGCCTCCCGACGATTACCGCTATTGAACATGGCAAGCATGTCGCCCTCGCAAATAAGGAAACGATGGTGATGGCAGGCCCGGTCATTTGGGACAAGCTTGCTGAAAATCCGAAGTCCTTCATCACGCCGATTGACTCTGAACACAGTGCTATTTTCCAGTGCCTCGAAGGCGGCAAGCGCGAACACGAAGTTGAATTCCTCGAAATCACGGCTTCGGGCGGTCCGTTCCGCGAATGGCCTATCGAAAAGTTTGAAAAAATCACTGTCGCCGACGCCTTGAATCATCCGGTGTGGAGCATGGGCAAGAAAATTACGATTGACTCTGCTTCCATGATGAACAAGGGCCTTGAAGTGCTCGAAGCTCACTTCTTGTTCCACATTCCGTATGACCAGATCAAAGTTGTGGTTCACCCGCAGTCCATGGTGCACTCTCTCGTGCAGTTCCGCGATGGTTCCTTGATGGCTCAGCTCGGCGCTCCCGACATGCGCATCCCGATTCAGGTGGCTCTCACGTGGCCTGACCGTCTCAAGCTCGAAACTAAGCGTCTCGACTTGCCGACGCTTGCAAAGCTCACGTTCTTCGAACCGGACTTCAACAAGTTCCGTTGCCTCGCTCTTGCCTTTGAAGCTGGCCGTCGTGGCGGTATCGTGCCTTCGATGATGAACGCTGCAAACGAAGTACTCGTGGACCGTTTCCTCAAGGGTAACCTCAAGTTCACCGACATCCCAAAGTACGTGGAAATGGTGATGGAAAAGGCCCCGAATGTCACCGGTCACCTTTCCTTGGAACAAGTGCTCGAAGCCGACAAGGAAGCTCGCCTCATGACGGAAGGATTCTTGAAGTAGTTGTAAAATACAACAATAGAAATGAAGCTCCGCTTTATTGCGGGGCTTTTGTTGTATATAAATTTATAATAGCCGATTCTAGTGTTAGGGGCGGTGTTGATTGGAGTGTGCATGAAAAAGATGACAATGGCGGTATGCTTTGCCGCTGTTTTTGCGTTCGCCCAGTGGGGCGGCGGTATGGGCGGGGGCTTTGGCGGCCCGCAAGGTGGTGGCAGTGTTCCTGATGCCGAAAAAACAGCCGATGTCAATTATGTAGGCGATGGAAAGACCTATCATACATTGGATATTTACATCCCTAAGGAAGTAAAGGAATCGTATCCTGTGGTCATCCATACTTACGGCAGCGCCTGGAGTATGAACAACATGAAGGGCTCTGCGGACTTGAGCACCATTTGCGCTGCTTATGTCAAGGCGGGCTATGCAGTTGTGACTCCGAACCACCGTTCGGCAAGCGATGCCATATATCCGGCTCAGCTGCACGATATCAAGGCCGTGGTGCGTTTTGTCCGCGGCAATGCGGCTAAGTACAAGTTCGATACGAATTTTGTGGCCGTTTCCGGGTTCTCTTCGGGTGGTCACCTTTCGAGCCTCGTGGCGACGACTTGCGGTTTGAAAGAGGGCAAGTCCGGCTCGGTGACGGTCGATTTGGTCGGTAATCTCGGTGAATTTACATCGTTCAGCAGCTGTGCTGATGCTGCCGTGCTTTGGTCTCCTCCGACCGACATCTACACGATGAACCCCATTAGCATGGGTGGCTCCGGAACAATGGAAGGGAAATTCATTGGCGTGGAACGCGAAGGCAACAAGGACAAATGGATGGTCGCCAGTTCTCCCTATTATGCGGGCGATGACGATCCGCCGGTAATCATGTTTCATGGCACGTCCGATAATATTGTGAACATTGAACAGAGTGAGGAACTTTACGATTCCCTAAAAAATCACAATGTGGTAACGGAATTTGTCAAAGTATCGGGCGGTTCTCATGGCGGTGACAAGATGAACTCGACCGAGAATTTGAACAAGGCTGTTGCCTTCCTGGACAAGGCGCGCGAAGCTAAAACCACTGTTAAAAAAGATTCGACGGTAGGTTTTGTGCCTAGACTTGCAAAGTCCTTCGGTATGGAAATTCGTGGAAACCGGCTGTCTATTCTCGGAGGCGATGGCGCTTTCCGTTACACGGTGGTTTCTGTAAACGGGGAACGCAAAGCTGGCGGATTTTTCCGTAAGGAACTCGATTTATCTCAATTGCCAGTTGGCGTTTATGGGATTATGGTAGAGGCGCCTTCGGGAGCATCAAACTTCATAAAATTTGCGAAGAAATAATACATTGGGTACAGTTGTAACCAGATTGTCCAACAAAAGTTGGGCAATCTGTTTTTTTTAGGGTAGATTATAGATTGTGAAAAAAGGAAAGGAGTGTCTTATGAAAGTCTCGTTCGGCTTGAAACAGTATATTTCTGCTGCGGCTGTCGCATTGACGTTTGCGTCTACAGCGTTTGCAGCAACGGCTTACATCAACCAGGTCGGTTATCGTACCACGGATCCGAAGGAATTTACGCTTTTTGAAGGTTCTGGTGATATTGAAATTGTGGATGCCGCCGGTCAGACAGTCCTTACGACAACGCCGAAGGCCGCTACGAAGTGGAATCCGAGTGGCCAGAATGTGCAACTTGTCGATTTCTCCGAACTGAAGACTCCTGGAACTTACAGCATTACGCAGGGCGGTCAAGTGCTCCGTTCCGATTTGGTGATTGCGGAAAAGCCGTTTGAAAGTATTGCCAAGGCTGCGCTCAAGTGGTACTACTACCAGCGTGCTTCTATGGCGTTGGAAGAAACTTATGCAGGTCAGTGGAAACGCGATGCGGGCCACACCAATCCGACTGCTAAAATGCATAGCTCTACAGGTGCTTCGGGTACGCTTGAAACGAGTAAGGGCTGGTATGATGCTGGTGACTATGGTCGCTATATCGTGAACTCGGGCATTACGACTTATACGCTCCTTTCGCTTTATGAACACTTCCCGGATTACTTCAAAACGCTCAAGTGGAATATTCCGGCTGAAGGCACTTTGCCAGACTTGCTTGCCGAAATCAAGTATAATCTTGACTGGATGCTCACCATGCAGGCCGAAGATGGCGGTGTTTACCACAAGCTTTCGACGCTCCAGTTCCCAGGCGACGTGATGCCAGCGAAGGATACGGACCCGCTCTATGTGATTGGCAAGGGTACGGGGGCTACGTTTAATTTTGCTGCTGTGATGGCGACGGCCTATCGAGTGTTTAAGCCGTTTGATGCCACCTATGCAGCAACGTGTCTCGAAGCGGCCAAGAAGGCCTATGCCTGGGGTGCCCAGCATCCTGATGTGGCTTTCAACAATCCGATGGATGTCGCAACAGGTTCGTACAGCGACGGCAAATTGGATGATGAAAAGGTCTTTGCCGGTATGGAATTGTTTATTTCTACGGGTGAAGTCTCTTATAAGCCGACTTTAAATGCAAATGAAGCAAGCATTGTTCCTGCTTGGCCTGAAGTCTATGGCCTTGCGGTTTTTGGTGCTGCAAGTCATCCGACTGAAACTGGTGACGAAGCTGCAACGGCTAAAAAGATGCTCACGGAATATGCCAATGAGTTTGCCTATGTCTCCACGACGGGTTTTGGCGTTGTGATGTCCCAGGAAGACTTCGTTTGGGGCTCGAATGCAGTTGCCGGCAATCAGGGCGTGTTCCTCCTCCATGCTTATTACGTGACTGGCGAGCAGAAGTATTACGAAGCCGCAAAAAAAGTGGTGGACTATTTGCTTGGCAAGAACCCGCTTGATATGTCCTTTGTGACTGGTTTCGGAACAAAGTCTCCGAAACTGCCGCACCATCGTCCGAGTACAGCCGATAAGGTGACGGATCCTGTTCCGGGCATGGTTGTGGGTGGCCCGCAGCCGGGTGGTGAAGATATTGGAACGAAGTCTTGGGAATGCAAGGACTATAGAACTGGACAGGCTGCCACTTCTTACATTGACAATCGCTGCAGCTATGCAACCAACGAAGTCGCTATTAACTGGAACGCTCCGTTTGCATACCTCGTGGGTGCCATGGAAGCTTTGAACGCTGGCTATGCCCCGTCCTTCGCTGTTGAAGGTGTTGCAAAGGGTGGAACTTCTGCTCTCAAGCCTTCGATTTTGAGAAACCGCGGAAAGGTTGAAACTGCACCGCGCCTTCGTATTGCTGATCAGAAGGTGTACATCGAAAAGAATGGCAAGCGCTTTGACCTCAAGGGCCATCTTCTCAAGTAAGAACTCCTAACGAACCTCAAAAATCCATATTCATAGAATGCAGAAACGGCGCCCCTCCCGGGACGCCGTTTTTCACGTTTTTTTTACGAAACACTTGCAACACTTTTCTTTAAAATGATGTTCGGACGGGTAGAAAATATGCTTGAATGGCTCTATATTATATGGGCTAAAACTTGCACTTTTTTACGAGGATGTTTGTGAATAATCATGCGTTAAAGTCCGTAGCGCTTGCCGCGCTCGTCGCAGCCCCAGCTTTCGCAGCGACTGCATTCATCAACCAGATTGGCTACCGTCCGGGCGACTTCAAGGAACTCGCTCTCGTCGATGCTAACGGCAGCGTGGATTTCGTGAATGCAGCCGGTGAGGTCGTTCTCTCCGTGACGCCTAAGGCCGCATCTTACTGGGATGCGAGCGGTCAGAATGTCCAGCTCGTCGATTTCTCCAAGCTTGCCGAAGCGGGCAAGTACAGCATCAAGGTAAACGGCAATGTGCTCCGTTCCGACCTCGTCGTGAAATCCCAGACGTACGAAGATATCGTCAAGGCTTCCATCAAGTGGTTCTACTACCAGCGCGCCTCCATGGCTCTCGAAAGCCAGTACGCAGGCAAGTGGGCCCGCGCAGCCGGCCACACGAATCCGACTGCCGAACTTCACAATTCTACGGGTGCTTCGGGTACGATCAATTCCAGCAAGGGCTGGTACGATGCTGGCGACTACGGCCGTTACATTGTGAACTCGGGTATTACGACCTACACGCTCCTCTCTCTTTACGAACACTTCCCGCAGTATTTCAAGACGCTCAAGTGGAACATCCCGGCCGAAGGCTCCCTCCCAGATTTGCTTGCCGAAATCAAGTACAATCTCGACTGGATGCTCACCATGCAGGCTTCTGACGGTGGTGTCTACCACAAGCTTACCTCTCTCGGTTTCCCGGGCGACGTGATGCCTGCTGCGGACAATTCCAAGCTTTATGCTATCGGCAAGAGCACGGCGGGTACGTTTGACTTTGCAGCCGTGATGGCGATGGCTTCCCGCATTTACAAGCCGTTTGATGCCACTTACGCTTCCAAGTGCCTTGAAGCCGCTAAAAAAGCTTACGCTTGGGGCCAGCAGAACCCGAGCCGCAACTATCTCGCTAATCCGTCGGATGTTTCGACGGGCGCCTATGAAAACGACAATCCGAACGACGAAAAGGTTCTTGCCGGGACAGAACTCTTCATCACGACGGGTGATGCTTCTTACAAGCAGTCCGGCTCATCGGAATACGTCTCTTACTGGGGCGATGTCATGGGCCTTGCCACGTACGAAAAGGCTACGCATCAGGCGCAATTTGGTGGCGATGCAAACGAAGCCAAGCAAAAGATTTTGGGCACTGCAGACAACTTTGCTAACCGCGCCGAAAAAGGCTTTGGCGTCGTGATGGCAAAGGATGACTTTGTATGGGGTTCCAATGCGGTTGCCTCCAATCAGGGCGTTTGGCTGTTGCATGCCTACTACCTCACGGGCGAACAGAAGTATTACAAGGCTGCCGTCAAGGTTCTTGATTACTTGCTCGGCAAGAACCCGCTTGACATGTCTTTCGTAACTGGTTATGGCACCAAGTCTCCGAAAATGCCGCACCACCGCCCGAGTACTTCGGATAACGTAGAAGAACCAATCCCAGGTATGCTTGTGGGTGGCCCGCAGCCTGGCGGCGAAGACGTTGGTTCTGCCGCCGAATGGAAGTGCGCTGATTATCGCAAGGGCCAGGCGGCAACCGCTTACACCGATCAGCGTTGCAGCTACGCCACGAACGAAGTCGCTATCAACTGGAACGCTCCTCTTGCATACCTCGCTGGCGCTATCGAAGCCATCAACGCGGGCTATGCACCAGAATTTGCTGCCGCTGGCGTTGCAAAACAGGATGTACCTGCATCGAGCTCTTCTGAAGCTCCCGCAAGCTCTTCTTCGAGTGTTCCGCAGAGTTCCTCCTCTGAAGTTGCAAGTAGTTCTTCCGCGATTTCTGGCAATTCCTCCTCTTCCGAGATGCCCGCAAGCTCATCTTCTATTCCGGGCGTTTCCTCTAGCTCTTCTGCAAACGTAGAATCTTCAAGTTCGCAGGGCACGATTGCAATTCACGCTACGGTGGATTACAAGGCCGTTCGCTCGACGCAGCCGCGCCTCCGTTTCGACGACCAGAAACTCTTCATCGAAAAGAACGGCAAGCGCTTTGACCTCAAGGGCCATCGCATTAAGTAAATTCTCTCATATTCATAGAATGCAAAACGGTGCTCCATTCGGGGCGCCGTTTTTTGTGTCATGCCCGCCGGAGCCTGTGCTGAGCGCAGTCGAAGTAAGCAGGCATCTGCTTATATACTTGTAATTGCGTTACATCGCGCTTGATTATAATTACTAAATTGTCCGTATGATGTCGAGTATTTTTAATAATTTGTTGATGTTCGTTTTGGGGCTTTTGGCATTGAGCTTCCTCGTGACCATTCACGAATTGGGTCATTTTATTGTCGCCAAGTGGAATAAAGTCCGAGTGAACACGTTCTCGGTAGGCTTTGGCAAAAAGCTTTTCCGCTTCAAGAAGGGCGAGACGGAATACTGCATTTCGGCAATTCCCTTTGGCGGCTACGTCGCCATGGCTGGCGAAAATCCAGATAGCATTGAAGATGGTAAGCTTCCATCGCAAGATGATTTTTTGGGGAAATCGGTTGGCGCTCGGGCTGCGATTGCCTTTGCGGGCCCGTTTGTGAATATCGCCTTTGCGTTTATCCTCCTTATATTCCTTTACATGGTCGGCGTCCAGGAACCGGACAACAAGAGCCTCATTGTCGGTTTTGTGGCGAAAAATTCCTCTGCCGAAATTGCGGGCATCCAGCCGGGCGATACGATTACGTCTATCAACGGAAAAGAAACGCAAGGTTGGGATGACTTCCGTGAACAGATTGGCGTGAGTCTCGGTGCCGATGTGATGCTTGAAGTGCATCGTGGGGGCGAACCGCTTGCCATTAAGGTCGTTCCGCAAGAACTCGTGATTCCGGCTGCAGATTCGACTTCTGAACCCATTAAAATGGGCATCGGCGATATCGGCATTTACCCGCGCAACCGCGTGATTGTCCGCCTGCCGCCCAAAGAAGGTACCGCTGCTCAAAAAGCAGGGATTGCGCAGGGCGATACAATTTTTGAAATCAACGGCGAGCACATTTCTCGCTATGAAGATGTTGTCCGCCTGATTGACGGTTCCAAAGGTGCCGAAGTCAACGTGACGCTTTTGCGTAATGGCGAAAAGGTCAATGTGAAGATGACTCCCGCTTACGATGAAGAATTCAAACGCTACATCGTAGGAATCCAGATGGGCTACGTGATGTTCAGCGAAACGCATCTTGTGCGTCGCGGCCCGATCGAAGCGTTCGAAAAGACTTGCGCTACGAGCTGGAAAATGACCACGAGCATCTTCCGCTATTTCAAGCGCTTGTTCCAAGGACAGGTCAAGGTTGATGCATTCTCCGGCCCGGTTTCGATTGTCGCTGTGATGGGCAATGTGTGGATGAGCGGATTCCAGGATTTCCTCATGCTCCTTGCGCTTATCAGCATTAACCTCGGCGTGATGAACTTGCTCCCGCTTGCGATTACCGATGGCGGTCTCCTGATGTTCCTCGGTATCGAAAAGTTACGTGGCAAGCCACTGAGCCTCAAGACGCAATCCGTAATCCAGAACGTCGCTGCGGCATTCTTCATCAGTTTCTTCGTGTTCATCACGATTCTTGATTTCGGGAAAATTTCGCTTTTCTTGAAATAAAAAATGGCGGCTTCGGCCGCCTTTCTTTTATCTTGCTTGCATGTACGCGTACGCGAAATTCATCGGTGGTGTGCTGATGCAAATGTATTCGAAAATCTCGGGTCCCATATTTCTGAGTCCGTGAATTTCCTTCTCTGCAAAACGCACGACATCGCCTGCTTCAAACGGAACTTCCTTATCGTCAGCAAGCAAGAGAACGCCACGGCCTTGGACTGCGACCCACACCTGTTCCGACGTGTAATGCTTATGACGCGGCTGTTCTGCACCCGGCATGACCGAAACCTTCGTGACCGAAACCTTTTCTGACCTGCTGTTCTCGGGCGTGAGCAACTGTGCAGACTCCACTCCAGGATTGCACAAAACCGTTATGTCGTACTTTTTAATCAGTTCCATTTCGTGTACAAAGATAGCTCTTTATTGTGCACTCATGGCTCAATGATGTGCTATTCTTGTGTATTTTGCAGGTTTTAGGCTTCCATCCCGAGAACGGCACGGGCGAGCTGGTCTGCGCAAGAGGTTGGCTTTCCGCCGCAGGTGTTGCCGAGCAACTTGGCTGCAATGTCTTCGGCCTTCATACCTTCACAAAGTTTTGCAATCGCCTTGAGGTTTCCGTTGCATCCACCCGTAAAGCGAATGTTGCGGATTGTTTCTCCGTCACGCGTGAACTGAATTGTCGTTGCGCATGTACCTTTTGTCTTAAATGTTTCTTCCATAGAAAACTCGTTGTTGTAATTGTCTGTCATACCCGTCGCTAAGCGGGGGCATCTCCTTTACATTGTCATTCCGGCCTCCGAGCCGGAATCTCCTTGAAAGGATTTGTTTTTACACTAAATATAGAATGTCTTGTCAATGAGTGTGGCACCGTAGCGATCGCTAGTTATTTTTTATAGATTATAGCAACAAACTATATGGCAATGGTTTAGGTATGAATATTCTTGTTCTTTCTGGGAGCCCGCGCAAGGGCGGCAATACAGATTTGCTGGTGGAATCGTTTGTGAAGGGTGCTTCGCAAAAGCATCAAGTTGAAGTTGTTTCCGTTCACGATTACAAAGTCAAACCTTGCATTGGTTGCAATTCGTGCTTTGCCCGCGAAGACCTCAAGTGCTGCCAGAAAGATGATATGCAAATTGTCTATGACAAAATGGCCAAGGCCGAAATGCTCGTGATTGCATCGCCGGTTTATTTCTACGGCTTGAGCGCACAGCTGAAAGCGGTCATCGACCGTTTCCACAATCCAATTCGCGATACTTTTCACATCCACAAGATGGCCTTGCTCTTGGTCGGCGCGGCATCGCTCCCGGAACTGTTCGACGGCATTCTTGTACAGTACAAACTTTGCCTCAACTTCTTCAAGCTGCAGGATATGGGCCAGGTGCTTGTGCGCGGTGCAAAGGACAAGGGCGATGTCAAGAACGGCGATTCGCTTCAAAAAGCTTTTGAGTTAGGACAAAGTCTTTAAATGTCACCCCGGATTTATTCCGGGGTCGCCTTATGCGTTATATTTACTATAAGGAGGGAAAAATGAAACGCTTTCGTGATTTTATCGGTTACTTGTTGGGTGGGTTTCTCTTTGTGATGCTCATCCCGACAATCATGTGGCTTGCGTCTGAAATGCCCGCGCTTTGGCCCGTTGATACTTGGCGCTGCATTGTGGCGCCTATCGTGATGCTTGTGGGCCTTGTGCTGAGTATTTGGACTATCGTCTACATGCGCAGTCGTGGTAAAGGAAATCCGATGGATGCTTTCGGCCACGAAGTGGCCCCGCGTACGCAGCATCTGATGATTGAAGGTCCGTACAAGATTAACCGCAATCCGATGCTGACAGGAACTCTCGTTTATCTCGTGGGTGCAGCTGTGTGGCTGTGGACTTGGCAATCTTGCGTCGTGTTCGTCGTCTTCTTTGCGATTATGATGGTGCAGGTGCTAAGCGAAGAAAAACGCCTGCGTCGTGACTTCGGCGAAGAATACGAAGAGTATTGCAAACACTCGAGAAGATTTTAGAGATTACGTCCACAAGCTTGTGATGAACATTGGGCTTGCGTCAGTTGCCTTCTTGAATCCGCAGTATTCGTAAAAGTCTATTTCCTTGTCGTATGCCACGACGACAATACGCAAGTAATCCTTGTACACGTCTTTGACCTTTTCGACAAGAGCCTTGCCGATGCCTTTTCCTTGGTATTCCGGGCGTACAAGCAAATAATGAACATACGCATTCATGATGCCGTCGTCCATTGCGCAAATCATACCGACAAGCTTGTCGCCGTCCCATGCTGAAATGACTGTCTTGAAATTCTTCATGGCGATAACAAGTTTGTCAGGGAAATGCCCCGAAGACCATTCCACCGAAAGAAACAAATCTTTTAAATCTTGCTCCGAAAAATCATGAATTGTTTTATATGAGATAGCCATAATTGCATTTAAATATAACATGTTGACAGTGCTGTCACGAAATTTTATCTTGAAAACTAAATGAAAATTGAAATCGCGACAACCAATGATATTCCCGAACTCATGGAACTGCATGATAGGGCGTTCTTTGCTATTGCTGCAGAAGTAGATTGGCTCGATGCTCCCGGTTTGAAGGAATCTCTGGAGCAAGCCTGCGAAGACTTTCCGAAATACATGACGCTAAAGATGCTCTCTGACGATGGTAAAATTGTTGGCTCGGTTCGCGGTCGCGTCGAGGATGGTTCGCTTTACATTGGCCGCCTGATGGTGCTGCCGGAATGCCAGGGCAGGGGATACGGAAAAATCCTGTTCCGCGAAATCCAAAAACGGCTGCCTCACAATCGCGTGTGGCTGTTCACCTGTGGCGAGGTCCAGCGCACGGTTTCGTTCTACGAGCGTGAAGGTTTTCGCACATTCAACACTGAACGTTTCGAAAATGGTCACACGTGGATTTCGATGGAAAAATTGTAGGGCCATAGAATGAAACGACTGCTATTTTTGATTGCTTTGTTTGCTAGCGTGGCGATGGCTACCGTGGAGCCTGAGCGAGCCCATTTTGAAGGCGGAACGGATCATATTATTCATGAAAATGGTCTTTGCCGTATAAACTCTTTTCCGCTCAATGATTACATTAAAAGCAATTATGAGGCATGGCCGTTTCGCCCAATAGATGAATACCCTGCATGCTCAATCCGACCGATGTACAGTTATCTTGCGCCTAAAGAAGGCGGCGGATATCAGGCTTTTTGGAGTATTCGTGATTCGATGTTCTATTTGGATAGCGTGACTATCAGTGCGTGGACGCGTTCATTTGATTATGAATCGTCTGGGTCACCCAAAATAGTTTCTGTTCGCGTTCCTCTGCAAGAAATTATCTTGAATAAAACTGCTGAAAAAAGGAATGAGCCTTTGGTTGCCGATTTTGTAAATGGATTTCTTAATTTTTCATGCATTCAGGGATATTATGGAATTCAAGTAGAAAAAGGTAAAGTTTTGTCTTTGCAAAAGAAGGAATATGAACGGGAATTGGACGAAGCGCAGTTTCCTTTACCTAGAGGGATGATTTCTAAACATGTGAAGTCTCTGAAAACTATGCCCGAGAAAATTAAGGAGACAAAGTCGCTGAAACTTTATCAGAAAAACCAGACTCCGTTTGCATCGTATTATCATGTGTTAGATAGTCTTCAGCAGGCTTTAGATGACAATGGAAAAATGCAGTATATTCAAGAAGCCCGTCTTGATTCACGTTTTAAACGATTTGAAGATTTTTTCACAATCAATGCGGTGAACACTTATTATTATGGATTGAATCAATGTTATAGTTTTTATGTAGCCTTGAAAGGAAAAACTCCGTTTAGGGAATTGATTCTCCGCCTGTATAAGAGTGATATGGCGGAATCGTTTGATGCTGATCCTGTTGAAAATGTTAAGCTGTTTCTGAAAACGCTTATAGCGGTCCGTAAAAATCCGTCATTTGAAAAATGGCTTGAGTATAAGAAACTTTTGAGAAATGATGGAGGGATGAGCCTTTTTTATGAACAAGATTTTATTGTTGTGAACGAAAAAATTTCCAAAGATAGTGCTTGGAAAAAACTTAATATGTCGGGAAATTATGTGGCGACACTGCAATTTGGCGAAGGAATCGTGCCGTTGTATGTATTTATGTTGAGTGATAATGGCGATGTTCTTGTATCGGTTGCGGATGTTCAGAAAGGGGAAGATTTTTTCAATATTGCTATTGATCGTTTTTCTCCTTGGAATCACCGAGGATTTGCATCTCATATGAAACGATGTGAAGAAAATTTTTCGGAATCAGATCCACTTAATCTTTGCGATTACGTAATCATCCGCCATGACGGTAAAATAGAATACGGTCCCAAGAGCGTTCCGTTAAATTATTGGCCGCCTTCTTTGCTACCACGAAAGACAAGTCCATTACGGCCTAAAAAACAGTAATCCGTAAGGTGGGTTGTGATGAGCAAATCTGTATGAGTCTAGAATGATGAACAATATCTATTTCTATTCGCTATATGTTTTTGGCTTGGTTCTGTTTGTCGTCGGCTTGTTTCTGCCACCGACACCATCCGCTTGTTTTGTTGTTCCCGCCATTTGTATCGTCTCGATTTTGACGTATGTTCTTTTTTTAGTGAAAGTTGCATCAAAACTGCAAAAGTTTAAATTTACCTTGTCTGTGTTTGGGCTTGTTGCCTTTTATCATTTGGCGTGGCTGCTTGTTGGTTTATTGGAAACGCAACTTCATTGGTCAAACGGCCCGGAGAGCATTTTGTTCTTTTACTACATGTCGATTAGCCCTTTTAGAATCCTTCCGCAAATTTCCACGCACGAAGGCGTGAACATGATTCTTTATTCAATTGCGATTCCTGTGTCTATTGCTCTTTGTGTAGATGGGGTTGTTTTGCTGTTCAAAAAACTCAACTCAAAAAAGGCTGACTAGTTATTTTTTTTCTACATTTTCCCCCGTACAAAGATAAGGACTCGCTTATGAATATTCTCGTCGTTGGTAGCGGTGGTCGCGAACATGCCATCGCTCTTGCAGTCAAGAAGTCGCCGCTGTGCGACACTCTCGTGTGCGCTCCGGGCAACCCGGGCATGGCTAACCTCGGCAAGTGCGTGCCGGTCGATGTGGCCGACCCGAAGGCAATCGCTGACCTCGCGGTTGCCGAAAAGATTGACCTCGCGGTCATCGGCCCCGAAATTCCGCTGGTCGCTGGCGTGGTGGATGAATTCCGCCGTCGCGGGCTGCGCGCTTTCGGCCCGACTGCGGCTGCTGCCGCGCTCGAAGGCTCCAAGGCCTTTAGTAAGGATATCATGAAGAAGTACGGCGTGCCGACGGCAGCCTTCGAGACCTTCACCGATCTCGCCTCCGCGAAGAAGTTCCTCGCCGAACACCCGGCTCCGATCGTGGTGAAGGCGTCGGGCCTCGCTGCGGGCAAGGGCGCTATCGTCTGCATGACCGACAAGGAAGCGAACGACGCTGTCGAAGAAATGCTCGGCGACAAGGCCGTCTTTGGCGAATCCGGCAAGACGGTCGTGATCGAAGAATTCATGGACGGCGAAGAAGCCTCCATCTTCGTGGTTTGCGACGGCAAGGACTACGTGATCCTCTCCTCTGCCCAGGACCACAAGCGCGTCTTTGACGACGACAAGGGCCCGAACACGGGTGGCATGGGCGCCTACAGCCCGGCTCCGGTTGTGACGGACGCTCTCCTCGACGAAGTCAAGAAGACAATTATCGAACCGACCCTCAAGGGCATGGCCGCCGAAGGCAAGCCTTACACGGGCGTGCTCTACGTGGGCATCATGGTCACGAGCAAGGGCCCGAAGGTCGTGGAATACAACTGCCGCCTCGGTGACCCCGAATGCCAGATTGTGCTCCCGCTTTATGACGGCGATGTGCTCGCCTTGTTCGACGCTGCCGAAAAGGGCGAACTCGCCAAACTCGGTGCCCCGAAGGCCCCGAAGGGCAGCTCTGCCATCGTCGTGCTCGCAAGCGCGGGTTATCCGGGCTCCTACGAAAAGGGCAAGGTCGTCACGGGTATCGAAGAAGCCGAAAAGAATGGCGCCCAGGTGCTCCATGCCGGTACCAAGATGGTGGACGGCAAACTGGTGACCAACGGTGGTCGCGTGTTCGGCGTGGTCGGTCACGGTGCAACGCTCCAGGAAGCATTGAACATCGCTTACGCCGCTTGCGAAAAAGTTCAGTTCGAAGGCAAGTTCTACCGCAAGGACATCGGCAAGAAGGGCTTGGCCCGTCTCGCTAAGATGGCGAAATAAGGACTTAATACGTCATTCTGAGGACTGAAAGTCCGAAGAATCCAGTAAAATAAAGTTCTGGATCCTTCGCGTTGCTCAGGATGGCGAAATAAGAGGTAACAAAATGGATTTGAAAGAAAATGCAAAGGTCGGTATCGTTGCGGGTAGCAAGTCCGACCAGGAAACTGTAGACAAGATCACCGCGGTGCTCGACAGCTTCGGCATCGTGTGGGAATTCAACATCCTCTCCGCACACCGCACCCCGAACGCCACTGCGAAGTATGCTCGCGAAGCCGCCGGGCGAGGCCTCCAGGTCCTCATCGGTGTTGCTGGCCTCGCTGCAGCCCTCCCGGGCGTGCTCGCAGGGCACACGATTCTTCCCGTTATCGGCCTGCCCTGCGCCGGCGGCCCGCTCAACGGCGTCGATGCATTGCACTCCATCGTGCAGATGCCCCCGGGAATCCCGGTGGCAACGGTCGGCATCGGCAACGGCAAGAATGCCGGTTACCTCGCCGCCCACATCGTCGCCATCGCAGATCCGGCTGTCCGCGAAAAGCTCATCGCTTACCGCAAGGGCCTCGGGGATATCGAAGGCTAAGCCTTTTATTCCTATCTAGAATAAAAAACAGGGCGCCTGTGCGGTTTCCGCGGGCGTTCTTTTATATATTGTCCTTATCTTGAATTTTATCCTTTAAAAAGAGTATTGGGGTTTATGATTTTTCGTGCTGTGAAAAGAGTTTTGCTGTTGGGACTTGTTTTGTCGTTTTCGTCTATGGCGGCGGAGTCTCTGGTTTCGTCCTCGTCCGCGCTGTCCCAAAGTGCGGCGACTCTCGATAAACAGTCTCTGTCCTCGGCGACTCTCGAAAAGCCGTCTCCAAGCGTTCTGTCGTCCTCAAGTGCTAGTGCGCCTGCAAAGCCGCTTCCCAAGTGGCAGACCCTGCCCGAAATCAGCGCTCCGTGGATGAAGGGGGAACGCCTTGAATATGAGCTCAGCTGGGGCTTTATTACGGCAGGCTATGCGACGATTGAAGTCAAAGCGCGTAATGATGGAAAATCCGAAATTTACACTTATGCGACCGCCAACAAGACCGTCAATAAGTTCTACCCGGTTCATGATACTGTTTTTACACTTGTTCGCAATAAAGGTCTCATGACGGATGTGTTCCGCAAGTCTCTCCATGAGGGAACATTCCATAACAAGTCATTAATTCGTTTTGATCGCAATGCCAAGAGGGCTCTCCTGTCCGATACCGTGTTTAAGGATCCTGTCAAGCATGTGGTTAAGCGCTCTGCGGATACGTCCGTGACTATCGAGGGGCTTGAACATAGCATTATGTCGGCGTTTTATCTTGTGCGTACACTCCCGCTTAAGGAAGGGGCTACGTCCCGTTTTTCGGCTGTGAGCGGCAAAAAACGCTATGAACTCAAGGTGATTGTACACAAACGCGAAACGATTAAAACAGACTTGGGCTCGTTCAAAACAGTTAAAGTAGAACCTGTTTTGGATGGCGATGGCATTTTCAACTCCAGTGGCCGTATTTTCATCTGGTTTACCGATGACGAAAAGCGGATTCCTGTGCTTATGCAGTGCGAAATTGCGCTTGGAAGTATTAAGGCCGAGCTAACAAAAGTAAAATAGCCATACTAGAATCTTACGAAAATGTAAAATCAAACGAAAAAACAAGTTTTACAAGAAGTTTTTGAAAAAAACTTGGATAAAAAGTTATATTCCAAGCGTGGTTATTTATCCGAGGCTTTTTTAATGCTGAAAAAACTGTTGTTGCTGTTGTGTCTGTCCTGTTTGGTTGCTTGGGCTGCCCCATCAAAAGCACGTAAAGCGACTATGAAGTCTAAATCAAAGAAGGCGACAACCGCTGTTGTCGAACAGACGGTTGAAACACCTGCAGCTGCGCCTGCTGAAACAGATGATGGTTTTATGTCTGTTTCTGAAAGTTCTTCTTCTGCTGCTAAGGCTTCTGCTGATGACGATGACGAAGAAGAAAATGTCGAGGCTTCTACGGCTGGCATGACTGCAGCCCAGAGGCAGGATTATTTTACCCGTAAAAAGTTTGAAGAAGAACAGCGCTTGGATGAATATGCAAACTCCGAACGCCGTCGTGACTGGCTGAAAGACCGTCTTATTTTTGAATTGGGCCTCGGTTCCCGTATGCCGTTCATGGGCGAAACGGGCATGGGTATGGGCCTTGGTGCTGGCATCGAATATATTACCCGCTGGCATGTGGGTGCTTTTGCTTCTTTCGGTTTCTTGCCGAAGGTCAAGGATAGCGAATTCGAATACTGGGATCTCGAAGGCGGTACGGGCTATAAGATCGGTATCAATTACTACTTCTTCCCGAAGATTCCTATCCATTTGGGCTTGTCCGCTTCTTATGGTACGGTTTACTTTGATCATGACATGACTCCGAATTCGGATAATGTCCGTAGCTTGATTTCTGTGAAGGGTTATCAGTTCGATGTGTTGGTATCCTACCTCACTAGCGAATGGTACTACTTGCAGTTCTCCTTCGGTTTCTACTATGCTCCGGATCTTGCTAAGCCTCGCGAAAAGAACCCGAGTTTCACAAAGACTCAGGATTCCAAGACCGAAGCCGTCGATACCTATGTTTCTCGTGTCGTGAACAAGGACGGTATGGATAAGATGGGCATCGTGTTTGGCATTACCATCGGTTATTCCTTCCCGGAATTCTTCCCGGACGATACCGAAAAGCGTCGCCGTCAGCGTGAAAAGGAACGCAAGAACGCCAAGTAATATACGCCTAGCATAAGTGCTAAAAAGCCCGCCAGTTCATCGAACGGCGGGCTTTTTGTTTGCTTTTAATACCCATGTCCGGAATCGAACCGGAATACCTTCCTTCGGAGGGAAGGACACTATCCATTGTGATACACGGGCCTGAGCCTTTAAGGCGGGTATAATATAGTAAAAAAGCGTTTGTCACCCCGGCTGGAGCCTGCCCCGGACTGGTTCCGGGGTGCCGGGGTCGCCTTTTCCTAGTCAATTAATTTCACCACAAGTTCGTGCGGTTCGGCGTCAACGACGAGTGCGTTGTGGAATTCACCAACGTCGCCATCGCCCTCGATGACCTTCACGATATCGTCGTTTTCCATCGAGTTTCCTTCTGTGCGGCCGTAGAAGTGGTATTCGCTTTCTTCGGCGACCTGGTCGATGATGATCTTGACGGTCTTTCCGATCATGTTCTCGGCGTATTCAGCAGCGAGTTCTTCCTGATAGTCCGTGACTGCTTCGAGCCTTGCTCGGGCGTCGCTTTCATCCACGGCAGGGAGGTCCATTTCCATCACCGGAGTGCCTTCTTCGGGGCTGAACACAAAGCCGCCCAGGTGGTCGAATTGCACGTCCTGCAACAGCTCCATCAGCTCTTCAAAATCTTCGTGCGTTTCACCGGGGAAACCGACGAGCACCGTGCTGCGGAGCGTCACGCCCGGGATGCGTTCGCGAATCTTGTGTAAAAGGTCGACAAGTTCTTTTTTGCGGTAGTTGCGCTTCATGTTCTTGAGCATCTTGTCGCTTGCATGCTGGATAGGCATGTCCACGTATTTCACAAGGCGTGGTTCGTTTGCCATCAAGTCCAGAAGTTCATCGTCCACGAACATCGGGTACCAATAGAGCATACGAATCCATGGGATGCTCGTGTTGTCAAGCAGTGCTCGCAAAAGTTCAACAAGCGTGCCTCCTTTTTTGCCCTTCTCACGTCCAAAGTAAGTCGTGTCCTGCGCAATCAAAGTAATTTCCTTGATGCCCTGCGCTTCGAGGTCTTTGGCCTCTGCTACGATGTCTTCAATGGAACGGGAATCCTGCTTGCCGCGAATCAGCGGAATGGCGCAGTAGGCGCAACGGCGGTTGCAACCTTCCGCAATTTTCAGATAAGCGTGGTGGCTAAATCCTCCCAAGTTCATGCGGGGGAGGTTCTCGGCGTCACAGCTCTGCGGAGCGACAATGCCCATCTTCTTCAAAAGTTCGCCCGGCTTGTACGTGCCGACCCAGTAGTCCACCTCGGGCAGTTCCTTCATCAGCTCTTCGCCGTAGCGGCCGCTCAGACAGCCCGAAACAATCAGTTTCTGCTTAGCCTTCTTGGCTTTGGCCTGGGCAAGAATCGCGTTGATGGATTCTTCCTTAGCGGCTTCGATAAAACCGCATGTGTTCACGAGGATGTAGTCTGCCTTTCCGGCGGTATCGCAGGTAGCAAAACCTGCATGGAGCATTTCACCGACGAGGTTCTCTGCATCGACCTGGTTTTTTGCGCATCCGAGATGCACGACAAATACTTTGGGCTTTTTTGTAGGCATGGCACAAATATAGATTTTACGGCTATCGGTTGTAAAGGAAAAGACTGAACGAAAAAAGGCTCCGCAAAGTGCGGGGCCTTAACAGTTCGTTGCTTTTGTAAAATTACATGTCTTCGCTTGCGCCAGGCTGGCCAATGCGGTCGTTCTTGCGGTTGTCCACCCAGCCGGCGTAACCTTGCGGAGCGAGAACTTCCTTGCCAAACTGCTGAGCGTTTGCAATGGAAGAGAAATAGCCGACACGTACGCGGTAGAACGTGCCTTCGAGTTCACCCGGATTTTCAACTTCGGCGACGTATGCCTTGATGCCCTGGTCGGAGAGCTTGCTCACGACGTTGTTTGCGGCTTTCTTGGAGGCCTGGATGCTCACCTGGATGACGAACGGGCCGGAGGATTCCTGTTCAACGCTAGAAACCGGTGCAGCAGGTTCTGCAGGAGCGGGCTTTTCTTCACTAAGAGATTGGATCGGAACGAGGGCCGGTTCTTCCTGGGCTGGTTCCGGTGCGGCTTCTTGTACAGGAGCTGCTTCTTCGACGGCTGGCTTTACTTCGGCTTGAGGAGCCGGTTGTTCTTCCTTGCTACCGCAGGCGGAAAGTAAGGCGCACGAGAGGGTTATTGCCCCGATTAACGATACCGATTGCAGCTTCATTTGGTGTACTCCGCGTTATAAAAAATAATGGCTAAGGCTGTTTGGAATATTCTTACAAAAAATATACATAAGTCGTTGATACTTCGCAAGTTACGAAGGTTTATTTTTGTAAAAATTTATGAAATTTTACAAAAAAATACGCGAAAAAAGCAAGTTTTTACCTATATTTAGTGCTCAAATGTTTATTGGTTTTGGGCTTGGCGTTTCCGCTTGCTTCAAAGGTGTCTTTATTCGACAAAATTTTTTTTAGAGCTCCTACACAAGGTCGATTAAGTTACATATATTTTCGCATGTAATAAAAAACGATTTTTGTCGTAACAAAAAGAAAAGGTTTTCCTTATGGGCTTCAATATGCACGGGCTGGCGTTTAAACAGTCCATGATGACCCTGGTCGGTTTCAGCATCGTGTTTGCGACGCTGTTTGGGGTTCTCAGTTTTAAAGTGCAAAGCGAGCTTTCGACGTTGCTCACGGAAAAAGGCGAAGAGATCAGTCTTGCAAATGTCGCCATAATCGAAAAGCTTTTCGAAAAAGGCAAAAAGCTCGGCGATGAATATGCCGAAGTGCTCGGTAAGGAGATGCTTTCGGGGAAGGATCTCGATGACTTCTTGACCCAGGCGGTCTTTGATGCCCGCCAGACGCTTCCGCAAGTGCTTGCCGTGGTTGTCGCTTACGAGCCGGGGATGGCTCCCAAGGCCAAATGGCACCAGGAAGTGATGCGCCTTGCTCAGTATTCGGGTAACGAAATCAAGCTCATGAAGGGCAAGGACTACTTCGAAAAGACTTGGTACAAGAGCACCAAGAACTTGCAGAAGGGCCTTTGGCAGGAACCGTTCGTCGGAGACTTTATCAAGGAACCGATTGCGATTTACACCGCCCCTATTTACCAAAAGGATGCCTATGGGAACACCGTTTTTGCGGGTGTTCTTTGCGTCGATATGTCGATTGCGTTCCTCAAGGAAACCGTGGCGTCGATTCCTGTGTCGAACTCGGGCTATGTTGTCGTGCTGTCCGCGAACAATACCATTATCGCTCACCCCAAGAACGAGATTGTCTTTAAAGAAAGTTTGTCCGACATCTCCGGAGGGATGACCGCGCAGACCGTTACGGATTTCGAAAAGACCGTGCAGAGCATGAGGAAGGGCCTCTTCATGGGAACAACTGCAGATGGCAAGGATGCGGTCATTTACTTCAAGGCGATGGAATCGAACGGCTGGACGTTTATGATTGTGTGGCCCGCGAGTGAATTCATGGAAAGCCAGCGCTCCCTGGAAAAAATGTTTGCGTGGATGTGCTTTGCCGGCTATGTCGTGATGCTGCTTTTGATATTTGTGATTTCGACCAGGGTGTCCCGTCCGCTCAAGGAACTTGCTGTGGCGGCGAACAAAATGGGGCAGGGCGACTTCGATGTGGAAATCCCGCACCTCTCTGGCCGCGACGAGATTGCGCAGTTTGCATGGGCGTTCTTGAACATGCGCACCTCGCTCAAGGAGCACATGGAAAAGCAGAAGGACCTGGACCGCATCGAAAGCGAACTTGACTTTGCGAAGGATATCCAGATCGGGTTCCTGTCGATGGACGAGAAAGAAGAAGGCTCTGAAGATCCGTACCACGAGCTGACTCCATTCCTCTTACCGGCGAAGGAAGTTGGCGGTGATTTTTACGATTTCTTCAAGCTGGACGACGGACGTCTGTGCGTGGTCGTAGGTGATGTTTCGGGTAAGGGTGTGCCTGCCGCACTGTTCATGATGGTTTCTCGAATTGTGTTGCGTACCATGGCACAGAACTTGAAGTCTGTTGTTGAGACCTTTGAAAGGGCAAACTATGAGCTTGCCAAGCGCAATCGCGCAAACATGTTCGTGACGGTCTGGATGGGCATTGTCGATTTGAAAACCGGGCATGTAGAATTTGCGTCAGCCGGACATAACCCGCCGGTCATCCGCCACAAGGACGGCTCTGCCGAATTTGCAAAGAGCAAGGCTGGGGTTGTGATGGCGGCGATGGAAAACTCGCACTACAAGATGCAGACGCTCGAACTAGCTACGGGCGATACGTTGTTCCTCTACACGGATGGCGTGACGGAAGCGACCAATGAGCATAATGAGCTGTTCGGCAACGATAGGTTGCTCGATGCACTTACGCATGGCGGTGGAAAAGGCACCAAGGAAATGTGCCGCTTTGTCAAACGCCAAATTGATGCGTTTACAAGGAAAGCGTCGCAGTTTGACGACATTACCATGCTTGCAATGGAATATAAAGGGGGTAATGACCGGTAAGCTTAAAATGCTTACAAAATGTTACCCTTGACGGATTTAGAATATTTAGGTATATTTGGCTATCCAAAAACTGAATTTTTAACCAAAGGATTATCGTGATCGGCGTTATTGTTAAGTCCAACGAACCTTTCGAACGCGCACTCAAGCGTTTCACCAAGTCTTGCGAAAAGAATGGTATCATTTCCGACGTCAAGAAGCGTCAGCGTTTCGAAAAGCCCTCCGAAGAAAAGAAGCGTATTGAAACGGCTGCTCGTCGCAAGCGTCTCAAAGAGATTGCTGACCAGAACCGCAAGCGTCTCTACTAATTCGATTCCTTAATCGGACTTTGTTAAGCTTTAATGAGTTGTCAGCTTGCGCTGATGACTCATTAGGTGTTTTATAACAAATCTTCATCGCTTGGAGCGAAGCGTTATAATCGCTCGAGGTCAATATGAGTTGTGCATTGCTTACCCAGATTCTCGACGACATCAAGACCGCCATGAAGGCTCACGATGCCGAAACTCTCGGAACTCTTCGTACGCTCCATTCTGACATCAAGAACGAAGCTATGAAGTCTGGTGCCACTCCGGCACAGATTACCGAAAGCATTACCGATGCCATGTGCATCGACGTTCTCGCCAAGAGCGTGAAGCAGAAGCAGGAATCCATCGAAATCCTCAAGAAGGGCGGATTCCTGGACAAGATCCCGGCCGAAGAAGCTGTCATTGCCATTTACCGCAAGTACATGCCGGCCGAGATGACTGAAGACGAAGTCAAGGCCCTCATTGCCGAAATCAAGGCTGCAACGGGCGCCTCTTCTCCGAAGGACATGGGAAAGATCATGAAGGAACTTTCCCCGAAGGTCAAGGGCCGCTTTGATGCGAAGCGCGCATCCGCCCTCGTTCAAGAAGCTCTGAAGTAACGCTACGCTTCCAGCCACGCTTTGTCATGCCCGTCGCCGAGCGGGCTCTTTTTTACGTTGTCATGCCCGCCGCCGAGCGGGCATCTCCTTTTTTGCGGTAAAAAAAATTATATTGTTTGTATGATTAAAAAAATTAGCTCTGTCATCGCTTTATTTCTTGTGTCGTTTGCTGCGGCTTCCGACATTTCCTGGAAAACATTTGATGTCAAGTTTGGCCCTTCATTTGGAAGCTGGAATGACGAGTCGACTTCAATGTTTGGAGGCTCGCTTTCTCTTGTGAAGCCGTTGAACTCCTACGTTGGAGTTGGCGTCATGTTGGAAGTCGCTACCGATGTTTCTGGGTGTGATGATTGTCTCAATTATGATTTCAACGAACTTTCTGAAGGCCTCGTGGTCAATTTGAATGCTCCCATTGGGCGCGGTGTTAGCTTGATTGCTAATTTCATGTTCCTTGTGAATTTTCAGGACGGAACTGCTGATGAAATCCGTTTTAACGACCCCACGCCAATTGAAGCTTACGATGCAGATGGAAATCGCATAGAAGCTTATGAATATGCGCGGGATAGGGATAACGGGGGCTATGTTTCCAAAACGTCTGAAGACTATTACTTTGAATCGTTCATGTTCCGTTCGAACTTAGGCGTTTCTTGGCGTACAAAGAGTGAATTCTTTGGATTGGAATTTTATCCATTGGATTTTGCTATTGTAAGAGGCGGAGATTCGCGCATGACGTTCTCGTTGAATGCCGTTTTCCGCGTATTTTAGGTGATTCATGACTTCTGGTGAAGAACGTAGAATCCAAGAATTGGAGTTGCTCTACAAGATCAGCTCCATCTTGAACCAGAGTCTTGATTTCGAAACCGTGGCGCATCCGGTTTTGCAGACCGTTGAATCGGTGATGGACGTTGAGCATGCAACGCTTACGTTGTACAACCGCCATACCGGCGAAATTTCCATTGAAATTGCAGAAGGTTTGAGCAGCCGCCAGGCGAGCAAGGGCCGCTATAAGGTGGGCGAAGGCATTACCGGTCGCGTTGTTGAAACGGGTAAGCCAATCATCATCCCGTCTGTCGCTAAGGATCCGGACTTCTTGGACCGTACGGGCCGCGGCAAGACCGAAGACAAGGCGTTCCTTTGCGTCCCGATTATCATGGAACAGGAAGTCGTTGGCGCCTTGAGTGCTGACGAACACAATCCCGACGAGGCAAACCTCAACGACCAGATTCATTTGCTCGAAATTATCGCGCAGATGCTTGCGACTGCTGTGAAACTCCGCCGTCAGGCCCGAGAAGAAAACGAAATCCTCAAGGCCGAAAACGAACGTATGGCGATGGAGCTTAAGGCTAGGTTCCAACCGGATAACATCATCGGCAAAACGCCCGAGATGCAGCAGGTCTATACGCAAATCGACCAGGTTGCAAAAAGCCCGCTCCCAGCGCTTATCGTGGGGGAGGTGGGGACTGGTAAAGGTCTTGTTGCAGAAGCCATTCATTTCCGTTCAGACCGCAATTTAGGACCGTTTGTGCGAGTGCATTGCGCGGCCCTCCCGGAGTCCGTTTTGGACCGGGAACTTTTCGGTAGCGAAAAGGGCGCCTTGGTTGGCGTCGTTAACGAGGCGCCGGGCCGCGTCGAGCAGGCCGAAGGCGGCACGCTATTCCTCGATGAAGTTGCTGAACTCACGCCGAATTTGCAGATAAAATTGCTTCGCCTTTTGCAACAGGGCGAAATGGAACGTGTTGGTGCTCGATTCCCGAAAAAGGTGAACGTGCGCGTGATTTGCGCGACCACTAAGAATTTGCAGCAGATGGTCTCGGATGGGACTTTCCGCGAAGACTTGTACTACCAGCTTCACATCGTTCCGATTTACGTACCGCCTCTTCGCAAGCGCCGCACCGACATTGTGCTCTTGGCAGATTATTTTGTGGATCATTACTGCCGCTTGGTGGGTAAGAATGTGCGCCGTCTTGCTCGCGGTACAATCGAAATGCTCATGAGCTACCCGTGGCCAGGCAATGTGCGCGAACTTGAAAACGCGATTGAACGTGCGGTGCTCTTGACCGAAGAAGACGTCATCTACCCGCATCACTTCCCGCCGACGATTCAGACGGACGAAACGAGCGGAACGCCTGTGAGCGGAAACCTCAAGCTTATGGTCGAGGCGTACGAACGCGATATCATTTGCGATGCGCTCAAGAGTAGCAAGGGCAAGATGGCCGCTGCCGCCCGCAGTCTTTCAACCACCCCGCGCATCCTGACTTACAAAATCAAACAGCTCGGCATCGACCTCACTGCTTTTAGTAAGTAGCAGTTATGTTGTCATGCCCGCCTGAATGTCATGCCCGACTTGATCGGGCTCCTCCCTCTCGTCTAAAAACCTATATTGCTACACATGGAACTGACTCAGCTTAAATACTTCTTGGAGGTGGCGCGCACGGAGCATGTCACGCAAAGTGCAAAGAACCTCTGCATCGTTCAGCCGGCGCTTACGCAAGCTATCCACAAGCTCGAAGATGAACTAGGCGTTTTGCTGTTCAAAAACTCTGGGCGAAACATCAAGCTCACTGATAGCGGAAAGTTCTTTTACGAAAAGCTCCAGCCGCTTTACGAGAATATGATGGCGCTTCCGGCTCTTCTCAAGGAGACGGCGAACAAGCAGAACAACAATGTCAAGCTGAACGTCCTTGCCGCATCCACGCTTATCACGAGTGCTGTGATTGAGTACAGACGAAGTAATTCAGATATCGACGTGGACATTGTGCAGAATGAAGAAACGAGCGTTTTCGATATCTGCGTTCGCACTTACGCGAATTACAGACCGGAACTCGACAATACCGAAAGTGACGAAACGTTTGTCCATTCCGAAAAGATTTTCTTGGCGGTTCCGAATACGGCGCAGTACAAAAAGCTCAATTCTATATCGCTCTTTGATTTGAAAGACGAAAAATTTATCCGTCTTTACGGTTCCAAACAGTACCGCCAGATTTGTAACGAACTCTGCGATAGTATCGGATTCCATACAAATGTGACGTTCGAAAGTGATAACGCCGCTGTTGTCAAGGAAGCTGTTGCTGCGGGCATTGGCGTGGGTTTCTGGCCGGAACTCTCGTGGGGCAAAATGGACCACAAGCGCGTTCGGCTTCTTGAAATCACCGATACGGATTTTAAGCGCGATATCGTGGTATCGCTGCGTCGCAATAAACAGGATAATTCCAAGACCGAAGAATTCTACAACTTCTTGACCAAGTATATCCTTCGCCGTCAACAGAACAAACGGAAATAATCACGCTTGCGTGACAGGACTGTAAAAAAGAAAAGCCTCCATGTTAGACATGGAGGCTTTTCAATGGTTTAAATCAACAATTAGTTGAAGGTGAGGGAGGCTACGAGTGCGAACGAATTAGAAGAAGCTTCGTTCTTTTCGCCGCGGTAGTTGCCGTCAGCAGAATGGTGCGTGTAGGAGAATGCAATACCAAGTCCGAGTTCGTCATTCATCCACCATTCCTTACCGACGGAAATGTTGAAACCGAAACCGGCATCAAGGTTGTCAAAGTTGTAATCGTTGTTGTTGAGGGTAATGCTGATGTCGGTCACACCGAAGGAGGCGCTGACATAGACGTTTTCCTGGATGGGGAGGTAGTAGGTGAGGCCTGCACCGAGCATGAGCATGTTGAAACCGTCGTGTGCGAGTTTTTCATCGACGTAGCCGCTCTTGAGCTTGAGATCGGAATAAAGAACGTCGCCAGAGAATGTGGCGTGCAAGATGAGGTTCTGTGCGACGGTTCCACCCAACTTAAAGGATGCTTCAAAGGCGCCGCCGTCGCAAGTCATCTTGCCGAGACCGCCTTCAATCTTGTCTTCAAAGCTGGAATAGCCGGCACCCATCGTGGCGTTCAAGAAGAAACCGTCATGGGTTTTCGGAGCAGAAGCTGCAAATGCGCAGATGGCGGCAAGTGCAATGGACAAAAGAATTTTTTTCATATAATGTTTTCCTGATAAGTTTAAAATTTTGCGCAAAAAGTAATAAATAAAAAATCAATTCAAAGTTTATATTTGTAAATATATATTTACATGTATTTTAATGATACAAAAGGGTTCAAATTCTTTCATATTCCGCAAATGTCCTTTTGATTTTTTACCATCGTAATGCATAACTCGTTTAATGGCAATGGACTAATGGTCAACAACTAATTACTATCTTTGTCGCGAAATTAAAAAATCAACCATTGAGATTATTATGCAATTCCGTCCTGTTAAAGAACAGCTTGAAATTTTGATGCGCGGTGTTACTGACATTGTGCCGCAAGACGAACTCGAAAAGAAACTCCAGAAGTCCTACGAAACGGGTAAGCCCCTCCGTATCAAGATGGGTGTGGACCCGACGGCTCCGGACGTTCACTTCGGTCATACGGTCGTGATGCGCAAGCTCCGCCAGTTCCAGGACTTGGGTCATACGGTCGTCCTCATCGTGGGTGACTACACTGCTCAGATTGGTGACCCGAGCGGTCGCAACAAGGCTCGTCCGCGCCTTACGCACGAACAGGTGCTCGAAAACGCGAAGGAATACCAGGAACAGTTCTTTAAGGTGGTCCGCCGCGATCAGGTCGAAATCCACTACAACGGAGAATGGTTCTCCAAGCTCCCGTTCAGCAAGGTCACAGAACTCATGGGCCAGTTCACTGTCGCCCAGATGCTCGAACGCGAAGACTTCCACAACCGCTATACGGCAAACACGCCGATCAGCCTCCACGAATTCATGTACCCGATGATGCAGGGCTACGATTCTGTCGCTATCCAGAGTGACGTGGAACTCGGCGGCACCGACCAGAAGTTCAACGTGCTTCGTGGTCGCGACCTCCAGATTTTTGAAGGCATGGAACCGCAGATCGGTCTCTTTATGCCGATTTTGCTCGGTACTGACGGCAAGGTCAAGATGTCCAAGTCCATCGGCAACTACGTTGGCCTTAACGAACCGGCTGACGTGATGTACCACAAGATTTACAGCCTCTCCGACAACATTGTCGAAAACTGGTACGAACTTTTGACCAACATTCCGCTCGACGAAGTCAAGCAGATGATGGCAGACATTGCTGCTGGCAAGATGAATCCGAACGATGCAAAGCACCGCCTCGCAATCGACATCGTGACGCAGTACTACGGTGCCGAAGCTGCCGAAGCCGCTGCCGCCAAGGAACGCGAAATCCACAGTGGTAACGCTATCCCGAGCGATGCTCTCGAATGCTCTGTTGATGCTGGCACGTATGGCGCCCTCGATCTCCTTGTGAACATCAAGGCTTTTGCTTCCAAGGGTGAAGCTCGCCGTATGGTGCAGAACGGCGGTGTGAAGATTGGCGGCGAAAAGCTCGCTGATCCGCAGGCCCAAATCGAAATCAAGGGCGGCGACCAGCTCGTTGTTCAGGTGGGCAAGCGCAAGTTCTTCAAGGTGAACTTCTAAGGTAAGCGATGTCAAGGGAAATCTTAGTTCTCGGTTTGAATCCTGCTTGGCAGAGGGTGTTCTTTCTGGACAAGTTTACTCCAGGCGAAGTCCACCGCATCTCCAAGGTCAAGGAATACGCGTCGGGCAAGGGTATCAACTGCTGCCGTGTGTTGCAGCTCTTGGGCGGTACACCTCGCTTGATGCATTTCCTCGGTGCCGGGAACGGAGAAAAAATCTTTGACGAACTCTCTGCTTGCGGCATCCAGCAGGTGCCTATCTGGATTCGCGAAAATACGCGCATCTGCACGACGATTGCCTGCAATGGTGACACGACTGAACTTGTGGAACCGTCTCCGATGCTTGCGGATTCCGAAAACGAAGATTTTGCACAAACGCTCAACGATTACTGGGATTCAACGCAGTACATCGCTTTGTGCGGAACGTTCCCGCAAGGCTTTAACGCGAAGATGTTCAATGAGCTGGACTTTAGCGACAAGCACATCTTTGTCGATGCTATTGACGGTATTGATGAACTCCTTGCCAAGGGCGTGGACCTTCTGAAAATCAACATGCTGGAATACTGCAAGCTTTTGGAACGCATGGGCATTCCGCAAGTCAAGTCTAGCCCGCAGTTCTGGAAGATGACGGCAACAGCAGTGCTTGAACGTCTCCCGATCAAGAATCTCATCGTGACCGAAGAAGATGCTCCAGTGCGTGCCTTCCGTCTCATGGAAAAGAAGTTCCAGGGCATCCAGTTGCAACCGCCGACCATCAATGTGAAAAACGATATCGGCGCCGGAGATTCGTTCTTTGCGGGCTGGCTCTATGCTTTTGAACAAAATCTTAGCTTTGAAAGCTGCTTGGCGAAGGCGACTGCAGTGGCTAGTGCCCGTTGCGAAGTCGAACGCCCGTGGAATTTGAGCCTGGATCGCGTTGCCGAGCTCGAAAGCGATCTCTCGACAAAGGTCGAACGCCTCGAATAAGGATTTTGCTATGGAGAACGACTTTGTTCCTTTGTTTGCCTTTGCGTCAAACTTGGAATTCTTTGGCGTCTTTCCTGAATGCAAGTCCTTTGTCCAAAGTAATATTCGTTTAGGCGAAATCGTCGAGTTGCCCGAAGGGCGCGGCTTTGCCGTTGTCCTTGGCGTTGGAATGCTTGAATTTGCAACAAATTTATCCGTTTTACTCTCTCGTTTTGCTGCTGAGGGGCCTTTTTCGCATGTAGTGCTTGCGGGCATCTGTGGTGCCTATCCTGGTCGTGGATTGAACGTAGGTGACGTTGTCCGCGTCGATTCCGAAATTGTTGGGGATTTGGGCGTTGTAGAATGCGATGGCTCGTTTACGACGTGGCACAAGGTTTGCGCTGCTTCTGCGAATGGCGCTTCGTCTACAGAGTCCGCACAAGTCTACGAATCTTCTCCGTTACGGGGCGCTCCTGCATGGCTTTCCAATTTGAAGCCTGTTGCCGGTCTCAGCGTGAATTGCTGCACGGGAACCGCCTCCATGGCGAAAGAGCGTAGCGAAAACTTCAATGTCGATGTAGAATCGATGGAAGGGGCCGCCTGCTTCTCGATTTGCCATGCCTTTTGCATTCCCTGCTACGAAATCCGTGGTGTCAGTAACTTTGCGTCCACTCGTGACAAATCCACCTGGCGCATCTCCGATGCTCTCGCAGCTCTTCGTGCTGCTTTTACGTCATTTTAAGCCTCTCTTTGACGTCATTCTGAGGGCGTAGCCCGAAGAAACGAGAGCAAGGCGAATGAAACAGGTTGTTTGCAAGCCTATTTCTGTGCCAAAGCCTCGGACGCAAAGCGTCAATCCAGTTAAATTTACTTCCAGCATCAAATTTCTTACTCCTTACAGCATATGCAACTAAAACTCGGTATTTCCACTTGCCCAAATGACACGTTCATCTACGAAGCCTTGCTCCAGGGGCTCGAAAATTCCCCATTTGAATGGAAAGTGACGTTTGCCGACGTGCAGACGCTTAACGAAATGGTCCTTCGGGGCGAACTCGACGTCGCAAAGATTAGTGCCCAGGTCTATCCCCATATTGCTGAAACCTACCGCTGCCTCGGTTGTGGGGGAGCTATCGGGTACGGCTGTGGCCCGCTTTTACTCTCTTCGGAGTCGGGTACGTTCAATCCGGAGCTCTCGACGACCCTTCCGGGCGCCAATACGACCGCAGTGCTCCTTTTCAAGTTTTGGTACGCCCATCAGTTCAAAAACGCTCCAAAGCTCGAATACGCCCTCTTTAACGAGGTTTATCAGGGACTCCTGAACAAGAATATCCCTCAGGGCGTTACTATCCACGAGCATCGCTTTACGTGGAAGCGTGACGGTCTACACCTTTTGCAGGACTTAGGCGCCTATTGGGAGCAAGAAACGGGTTCTCCAATTCCGCTTGGAATTGCGGTTGCGAAAAAGGAACTGGGGTATGCGACTATCGAATCTGTCGAAAATGAAATCCGGCGCAGTCTCCAAATTGCCCGTCAAAGGCATAATCCAGTGACCCCTTTTATCGTCGAAAAAGCACAGATCGATGACGATGAAGTCATCAAGTCCCACATCGCAATGTTCGTAAATGACTTCTCCGAAAATGTCGGCGAGGCGGGTTGGAGGGCTCTTGAAAATCTGTGGCGGTTATCACACTGTTGATAAGCTGTTGAATAAGCTTTATTCTATGTAATAGTTTATAAACGTAAACGTAATTTTGCAAAACGGCGAATTTTTAGCAAAAACTTTATTTATTTTCCAAAAAGCATCTTTTTTTGGAGTTTGCTTATGAGTTTAGTAAACGATCTCGAACTAGAAATTGAAAATTTCAAACGCGAATACGAGAAATTCGAACGCGGCAACAAGTCAGCTGGCACGCGCGCTCGCAAGGTCTTGCAGAACATCAAGAAGACCTGCCAAGAGATCCGCGTTTCAATTCAAGGTGCAAAGAAGGAGGAGGAGAAGGACGATCTTCCGAGCGAGGATTGACAGATAAGTTATCCCCAAATGGCTATACCTGTGTAATTTTTACACGAAAAATGGCGTTTTTGACGAAAAGTATTTGACTAAAGTCATTTTTGAAGGTATATTCCCACATGGGTTTTGTGTTTGCCAAACTGGCAAACGTATGTTTAACGAATTTAAGTGTTCTATGATTGGAGAAACGTAGCAGTATGACCCTAAAGAAACTGGTCTTAATTACGGCCGGGGCGATGCTTCTTTCTGGAACCGCCATGGCGAAGAATATCAACGTTCCTGGCGATTTCGCAAAGATTGCAGATGCTCTCGGAAATGCGGATGCCGGGGATACAATCCTTGTCAAACGCGGTGTTTATAACGAAAACATCACCTTGATCATGGGTGTTGTTCTCAAGGGCGAGGACCCCTTGTCTACCATTATCGATGGTGGCCGTCGCGGTCCGACCGTCATGGGTACTTCGGGCGCAGAAATGTCGCACTTCACTGTGAGGAACGGTCTCGAAGGTATCCTTTGCGAAAACGCAGCCCCCTACATTCATCATTGCTATGTGATCGATAACCATGCAACTGGTATCGGTGCCTTTATTTCTCTGCCGTGGCTCCGCAACAACGTGGTGTACGGCAACCGCTGGTCCGGCATTCTCGCCTGGGGTGCAAAGTCTCTCGATGCCTACATCGAACAGAACGTTGTGCTTCGCAATGGCTACTCCGGCCTTACGCTGAAGGGACCGACTAACCTGGTCGCTCGTAACAACATCTTCATGGAAAACCACTACTACGGTGTGTTTGCTGACCCGGCTGCCGGTCAGACGAAGGTGGAATACAACAACATTTACAAGAACTACTACCCGTTCAACCAGTTCATCAAGGTGAACCGCACGAACGTGTCCTTGGACCCGAAGTTCATCAGCCCGTCTCTCGGCAACCCGAACTTCTTCTGCCAGTCCACCTCTCCGATGATCAAGCGCGGAAAGGGCAAGCTGGATATTGGTCTTACTGCAACTGACGTCGTTAAGGAAGAAGAAGCTGTCGAAGAAACACGTAATCCGGATACCGATGGCGATGGCCTTTGCGATCCGTGGGTTTCCGAAGAAGGTCTCTCCGAAAAGTACGCTGGCGTTTGCACCGGTTTCGATAACTGCCCGGAAGAAGCCGAAGACTTCGATGGCTTCCAGGACGACGATGGCTGCCCGGATGCCGACAACGACCGCGATGGTCTCTGCGACCCGTGGGTTGAAGCTAAGGGTATGCTTTCCCAGTACGCTCACATCTGTAAGGGTGTGGACCTCTGCCCGGAACAGGCTGAATCTCTCAACAACTACAAGGACGACGATGGTTGCCCGGATGAAGTTCCGCAGCCGCCGAAGAAGGTCTTCGTTCTTGAAGGTGTGAACTTCGAATCTGGTAAGTCCACGATTACTCAGGACTCCTACATCTCCTTGATGAAGGTCGTCGATATCATGGAAACCTTCCCGGAAGCTACTTTCGAAATTATTGGTCATACTGATAACATCGGTAACAAGGACAAGAACATGACCCTCTCCGCAGACCGTGCAAACGCTGTGAAGAACTTCCTTGTCGAAAAGGGTATTACCGAAAGCCGTATGACGACTAAGGGCATGGGCGATACTAAGCCTGTTGCTTCCAACAAGACACCTGAAGGACGTGCGCAGAACCGCCGTATCGAGTTCATCCGCACGGATATTAAGTAAAGGAGTAGGTGATGTTGCGTACTAGTTTCATCAAGACGTCCGCTCTCGGACTTGCCGTAGCCAGCACTTCTTTGTTTGCAGAGGCAACCTACACGCCGAATAAGTATCAGCAGAATGACTGGTTTGCAGAATTTGGTGGTAACACCGCCATGTACGTGAACCCGGCTGGTATTTCTGAAACCGATCAGCTCGAATTCAGCGCTGCATTCTTTAGCACCATTAGTGGCGAAGCTAGCCAGGAATATGTCAGCTTGACATACCCGATTGACTACAAGCACACTTTGGGCTTCTCCCTTTTCGAAAATGGTGCTTCCATTGAAGGTGGTGAATCCTATGGCGAAATTGCCGCTCAGTTCGGTTACGCTTACAGACTTTTCCACTTGCTCTCTCTTGGTGTCAACCTCGATGTGCTTTACATCAACCAGTTTGATGAACTCAAGCAGCTCACGGTTGGTGCTGACGTAGGTTTGAGCTGGAACCCGCTTGCTTCTTCGAAGTACGGTTACTTGCTCATCGGCGTTGCCGTCCAGAACCTTCTTGCTCCGGCTGTCAGCGAAGCTGATGGTGACGGTAGCTTCAAGTTCGTTCTCATGGGCGCAGCTGATGCTTATAAGATCCCGACGAACCTGAACGTTTCGTTCTTCTATCGCGGATTCAACCGTCTCCTCGAAATGAAGGCTGAATTCTCCCTCATTGATATCATTCATGATTCCGATGAAGGTGGTAAGGGTGCTAACCTCGAAATGAGCTTCACCTTGACTTACTACCTTTCTTCTCACCTTGGTGTTCGTGCTCGCTTCACTAAGGAAGGCTACCCGGTCATTGGCGCTACGGTTAATGTCAAGGATGTGAGCATCTTCCGTTACCTCGCTCTCGACCTCGAAATGTCTCACGACGATCTCTGGGCCAAGAAGAACCGTGGCTTTGTGTGGGCTGTCAAGCTTACTTCTCGCTTCGGTGATACCCGTGAAGAAAAAATCGGTGAAGAACGTTATCGCCGCTTGAAGATCGAACCTGAAAACGACTACCGCGCTGCAATGCGTCTGTACTTGAACCGTCAGTTCCTCGAAGCTGCTTATGCCTTCGGTAAGGTTCAGACCAAGTACCCGGCATTCCACTTGGTGGACCAGGCTGCTTTCTACAAGGCAAAGTCTTTCGAAAACCTCCGTATGCACAAGGCTGCTAAGTCCGTCTACGAAGACGCTATCAAGCGCTATCCGCAGAGTGACCAGCGTGCTAAGTACCACTTCCAGTTGATGAACATCGACTATAAGGAAGGCAAGTACACGGAAGCTATGACCAAGTATCAGAACATTGCTCAGAAGTTTGGTGAAAGCGACGTGAAGGCTGACGCTGACTACGTTGCTGGCCAGATCAAGTTCGAACAGGGCCTCTATCAGGAATGCGTCGACTTGCTCGCCTCCATCCTCCCGGGTAACGCAAACTACTTCTACGCTCGCTATACCATGGGTATTGCTAACAGCCGTATGGGTAAGTTCGATGAAGCTGAAAACTGCTTCCGTGACATTACGGAACAGCCGGTTTCCAACCAGTCTGAACGCGACCTTCAGGACGCTGCAAGAGTTAAGCTCGGCCACCTCTTCTTCTCTGGTGAAAAGCCGGACATCGCAGCTGCTGCTCAGATGTATGGCCAGGTCCAGAAGGAATCTCCGGTGTTCGATGAAGCTATGCTCGGTATTGCATGGTCCTTCCTCAAGGTCAACAAGCCGGATGAAGCTATCAAGCCGGCCAAGTGGATCATTTCTAACCTTCCGGAATCCTTCCTCGTGTCTGAAGCTTACCTCGTGATTGGTTACTGCCACTTCATGAAGAAGAACTATCAGGACGCTCTTGAAGCTTTGACTCAGGCTGAAAAGCGCACGGAACAGCCGATTGTGTCTGTTGCCGCTCGCGACAGCGCTCGTCAGGCTTACGATGCAATGCAGAGCCAGTTCGACTCCGTTCAGGTTATTGCTTTGGATCTTGCTCGCCAGCTTCCGACTCCGCGTGTGGAAAGCAAGCGCGAAGCTTTGCGTCCGACGTTCAACAAGGCTAACCAAGCTATTGAAGATTACGCTTCCTTCATGCAGAGATCCATCCAGAGTGACCGCTTCGAATCCAACCGTAAGCGTATCTTGGATGACGCTGGCTTTACAAAGGCTACCCTCTTGTCTAAGATGGGTGGTGCTGGCGGTGGCTCATCGAAGAATTCTGGCGCATCTGAAATGCCCTCGTTGGAGGATGACCTCTAATAGTTATAGTTGCGGGCCCGCTTAAAACCGGGTCCGTCCTTTTTATTTTTTAGAAATAATCATAGGTGGATAGAGAACGATGAAAAATCTATTGCTCGTTTCAGCAATTGTTTGCTCCATGGCCGGAACATCTTTTGCTGCATCGGACCCGTGTAAAGATAAGACTACCGAAGCAAAGAATCTTTACGCAAAGTGCAAATCCATTGGAAAGGGCAACTCTGGTTATGAACAGTGCGCCAGTTCCTATAGAGTTATTAAGAACCAGGCTGAACAGGCTTGCCGTTCTGGTGGCCTCGACGAACAGGGCATGCGCGATGCTATCGCCCAGTGGGAACGTCAGGTAGAACGCTGCAAGGGCAAGGTGAGCAACCGTTGCGCAAGCTCCTTGCAACAGCTCGGTCACTATCAGTTCCAGCTCGAAGAAAAGCAGTTCCTCGACAAGAACGCCCAGTATGAAGAAGATGTCGCATGGTGCGCTGACCGTGATAACAAGCCGGCAAAGTGCGCCAACATTGGCCAGTTCCCGAAGCCGGATCACCAGAAGTCTTTGGGCTATTTCCTCGAATACATCGACAAGTATCCGAAGGAAGCCAAGGCTCCGACCGTGATTTACCAGGCTGCAGCAGTGCAGGAAGCTAGTGGCGAAGACGACAAGGCATACAAGCTCCGTATGCAGCTCGTCCGCGACTTCCCGGACAACGGTCTTGTGCCGAAGGCATGGCTCCGTATTGCAGAATACCACTTCATGAACCGTAAGTTCAAGGACGCTATCGGAGCCTATAAGAAGGTGACGGGCTTCGAAAACCTCACGGGTAAGGAAGCTGCACTTGCCATGTACCACTTGGCAGAATCTTACTATAACACTGCCGAATACGAAATTGCTGCTAAGCAGTACTTCGACTACATCGTCGGCGCTGACAAGGGTAAATACCCGAACGACTTGCGCGCAGAAGCTATGGACTTCATGGCTGCTTCCTTCTCTGACTTGGAAGGTGGTGGTGTCCAGGAAGCTGAAGCTTTCTTGAGGGACAAGAAGGTTCCGTTCAAGGACTCTGTCTACTACCGTATCGGTATGAAGAACAAGGACCATGACCGTAACGAAGAAGCTGTCCAGTCCTTCAAGCGCTTGATGAACATCAACCCGGACTATATCGACGCTCCGCTCGCCGATATCGCTATGATCGAAATCTTGATTGTCCAGCAGAAGTTCGAAGATGCTCAGGCTCACCGCTATGAAGTTGTGAAGCGCTATGACCGTAACTCTTCTTGGTACAAGAAGAACCAGAAGTATCCGGAATCTGTGAAGAACGCTGAAAAGGCTATCCGTGGCGCTATGCTCGACATTCCGCAGTACCACCACGCTCAGGCTGCTAAGCTCACCAAGGAAGGTGATATCGAAGGCGGCAAGAGACAGTATGCCAAGGCTATCGAAGCTTATGAAGCATTCCTCAAGCGTTATGCCAAGGAACCGACTTGGGACGAATACAAGGTTCACATCAACCTAGCTCTCGTCTACCAGGAAATGAATCAGCATGCTAACGCTGCTAAGATGTTCAACTGGATCGTCGAAACCGATACGTCTCGCTATGGCCGTCGCGAAATGGGCTCTGGCAACCTCCTCACGAAGGATGAAGCTGGTTATAACGCCGTTCTCATGATGGACCAGGCTCGCGAAAATGCTCGCAAGACCAAGGCTAACGATGATGCCGTCCAGGCTTACAACTTGCCGGAAACCAAGGCTTACTTCGACCAGGTCGATAAGTACATGGCCAAGTTCGGTAAGAACAAGGAAGCTGCAGAACTTGCATACAACGCTGCTATCGTTCACTACGATGCAAAGCAGTTCAGTGTTGCCGTGAACGTCCTCCGCAAGCTCAAGAAGGACTTCCCGAAACACCAGTACATTTTGCTCATCAGCCGTATGCTTGCCCAGTCCTTGCTGGAATCCAACCAGCTCGACGAATCCCTCACGGAATTCGAATGGCTCCTCAAGCAGTACAAGGCCAAGGAAACTCGCAACGACTCCATGGCTGCTGAAATCGAAAAGGCTATCGCTTACGTTCTCTTCCAGAAGGCTGAATCCTCCGTCAAGGCTGGCAAGAACGAAGCTGGTGCTAAGGCTTACTTGGACCTCGTGAAGCGCTACCCGAACATCGACATTGCTGACAAGGCAATCTTCGAAGCCGCTGCCGCTTACGAAGCAACCAACCAGTACAAGAAGGCTGCAGAAACCTTCATGCTCCTCCCGAAGAGCTATGCTAAGTCTCCGCTCACGGTTAAGGGTATCTTGCGTGCTGCAAGCAACTACAAGAAGGACAAGCAGCCGGTTCAGGCCGCCAAGACGTTCTTGTTCATTACTGACAACTTCCCGCAGGACTCCATGGCCTTCTCGGCAATCGGCTTTGCCGCTCAGACCTATGACTCCATCCCGGATAAGAAGCAGGCTGCTATTACCTTCGAACTTGCTTACAAGCGTTATCCGCAGAACGAAGAAACTCCGTCCTTCCTCTATAGCGCATGCTTGAGCTACGACGAAGCTAAGATGACCAACGAAGCTATCCGCTGCTCCAAGGACCTCGTCCGCGACTATCCGAAGAGCTCTTACGCTGTTGACGCTGCCTTCTCTATCCCGATGGCATACGCTAACGCTAAGAAGTGGGACCTCGCCATCCAGGAATATCGCAACTTCATCAAGATGTACCAGGAAGACAAGGAAAAGCTCATCGCTGCTTACATCGGTATCGCACGTGCCTACCGCAACGTGAAGGATATGGAAAACTCTGTTGACGCTTACAAGAAGACTCTTGAAGCTTACGACAAGTACGGTTTGCAGATCAAGAACGCAGACGCTGCTATCCCGGCTGAAGCTGCATTCTACATGGGTGAATACGAATACAACAAGATGACTCCGGTTGTCTTGAAGGGCAAGGAAAAGGAAAAGGCCAAGATCATCAAGAGCTTGGTTGAAATCCTCCAGAAGGCTATGGGTCACTACTCCAAGTCTGCTGCTTACGCATCTGAAAAGTGGACCTTCCGTGCCACCAACAAGATGGGTATGCTCTTCGTGACGATGGCTGCTAAGATTCGTGAACAGCAGCTCAACGGTAAGAAGGAAGAAGAAAAGTTTGCAGAACGCATTGGCATTGTGCAGCAGCTCCCGTCTTACTACGAACAGGCTCGTCCGATTTTCCAGAAGAACATCGACCTTGCTCGTGACCAGGGCTTCTACAACAAGGACGTGATCGCTGCAGAAATGGGCTACATCGAAATGTACTACCAGGGCTGCGCTGTGTTCGTCGAAGTTGCTGACGCATTCGCTAACTCCCCGCTTCCGGATAGTGCTTTGATCGTGCGTGAATACATCGGCCAGGGCATGGTGAAGGATGACGCTATCATGGCTGCCCACGAAGACTTGGAAGCCTACCGCGAAGAATTGAACAGCCGTTCTGATGCCGCTAAGCAGCTCGCTATCCCGCAGTGCGCAACCGGTATCAAGGCTTCTGCTCACTACGGTATCGAAAACGAATGGACGACCAAGCTCTTCGAAACCTTGAGAAAGCTCGACGAAGCTAACGAAGATCTCAATACCAAGATCGAAAAGTTCGACCCGTCCACGCTGTTCGCTGACCCGACCTACTTCAAGTTGAAGGCTCGTATCGAACAGATTGAACAGTCTGACGCTATGACCTTGGAAGAAAAGGTGGCTACATTCCGCAACATCGTCAAGGAAACTAAGGACGATCGTGCAAAGCTTGAAGAAGAACTCGCCAAGCTCAAGGAATGGACTGCTAACCCGAGCTTGATCCCGGCATCCGAAAGAGGTGTTGAAGCTGTTTCTGAATCTTCTAGCGACGAAGAAGCTGTCGAAACGACCTCCAAGAAGGGCAAGAAGGGCAAAAAAGCTAAGTCTGAAGCCAAGAAGTCCAAGAAAAAGGCCAAAAAAGGCAAGAAGAAATAGCGGTAAAAACTATTTTACGGGGAATCCTAGTTCATGGGATTCCCCTATTTTATTGGGCTTGAGGGCGATTGCCTAGCGGTAAAGAAAGTTTTACTACTAAAATCTCCCACAACGCTCCAAAAAAAAATAAATATGAACGAAGATTATCAAAAACAACAAAAACAATAACTCAATTAAAGGAGTCTCTAATGTCTAAATTGCTTCAATCCTTCAGCCCTGAATCTGATGGTTACCAGTTCATGTGGATCATCTTGGTCGTGTTCATCATCGGCCTTGGCTTCTCCCTGGAACGTGTTACCTACATTATGATTAAGAGCTCCAAGGGCCGCGGTAAGTTCATGGCCGATTTCGGTAAGCTCGTCATGCAGAACCAGCTCGAACAGGCTCTCCAGTTCGCTAAGAGCTCCAAGCTCCCGATTGCTAAGGTTATGGACGCTATCGTCGCTGCTAAGCTCAACTGCAAGGATGCTGACAAGGCTCGTGACTTGATGACTGCTGCTTCTGACGCTGTGTTCCTCACTGAAGCTCCGCGCCTCACTCGCTACATCTCCATCATCTCCGTTATGGCTTCCATCTCCACGTTGCTCGGACTTATGGGTACGATTTACGGTCTGATCTACACATTCGACGCTGTTGCTAACAAGCCGGCTTCTGAACGTGCTAAGGCTCTTGCTGATGGTATTGCTATCGCTATGGGTACTACGCTCCTCGGACTTCTCTCTGCAGTTCCGCTCCTCGTCATCGTTGGTCTTCTCAACATGAACTCCGAACGCCTCATCCAGGAAATGGAAGAAAAGGGCCTCAAGATTATCAACTCCCTCGCTTAATCAATCAGAGAGTTTAATTTTAACTGGAGTTTAAATAAACATGGCAAAAAATATCAAGAAACCAGGAAAGGTCGAAGAACCGGATTTGCTTCCGGCGATGGGCTTGTTCACCATCTTGATTCCTATGCTTTTGACCATGACTGCTTTCTCCAAACTCGCCATTGTCGAAGTCAACCTGCCTGAACGCAGCCAGATGATCATGGACAATGACGTGCCGCCTCCACCTGATGAGCAGGCATTGAACTTGTCCCTCGCTATCGCTAACAACTACCTTGTTATCGGTGCACGCGGTGGTTTCCAGCCGAACGTCTATTTCAAGGAAATGTGGACGTTCCGTTGCAAGTCTGATGCTCAGCTCGTTACGTATCCGATGGAAGACGTGAAGACGGCTGTTGAAAGTGGACATGGACCGAAGTGCAAAGATGGTTCCGAAATGGACAAAGAGAAGTATCTCTACGAAATCGAAACCATCGAACTCTGGGCTATTCAGAAAGAATCTGAAGAAGACCCGGGTAAGGTCATCTGGGCCGCATATAAGAACGACGGTAGCTCTGAAGAAGCTCATGCCGACAGTGCTTATGTAGACGGCGCCAACAACTTCTTGTCCCTTCCGGGTGAAGGCGCAATGGGTTTGCAGAAGCCGGCCGCTCTCAAGGCTCCGACTCCGGGCATGGCTGTTGCAACGCTTCAGCCGAACTCTGCCCGTACTCTCAAGCCGGGTGACAAGACAATGGTTTATCCGCTCTCCGCATACGATCTCATTGCTAAGGACTTGATCGCAATCCATACTCAGTTCATCGACTTGGACGACGTTGATAACATCATCATCGTTGCAAACGACGACACTCAGTTCGATAAGATCATCCAGCTCATGGACCGTGCTAAGGAAGCTGGTTTCAGCAAGATCAACCTTGCAAAGTTGGGAGGTTAATCATGGCTAGAAAATCTCGTAAGTATAGCGAAGACGTACCTTTCTCCTTAACGTCCATGATGGACATGATGACCATCATCTTGGTGTTCATGATCAAGAACATGGACGCTGAAGGTCAGCTCTTGACCCAGGCAGAAAACTTGATTCTTCCGATCTCGACCTCCAAGGTCCAGCCGAAGGAAGTTTCTTTGACTGTCGTGGTCGATGCTAACTACGTTATCGTTGACAATGAAAAGGTCGTGCCGACCGCTGACGTTCTCGCTCAGGAAGACCTCCTCGTTACGAAGGTGGACGAAATCCTGAAGGACCGTCGCGCTATCGAACAGGAACACGCTCTCAAGATGGGCCTTCCTGCTGACGAAGCTGGTCACATCATTGTCCAGATTGACAAGAACATCCCGTATGATGCGATGTACAAGGTGATGGCCACTTGCGGCTTCTCCGGATACACGAATATCGCATTCGCCGTGATGGAAAAGAACGGCGGGGAGGAATAATCAATGGCAAAGAAGAACATAGATCCGTTTATTGCGTCGCTCATGCCGGAATCCGACAAGAAGATGGGCGCAATCGCCGGTGTCTCTCTTGTGATCGCTTTGGCTATGTGTATTTGGGCTTCCATGTACGAACAGGTCGTTGCTGAAGTCGTATTCGACAACGCTGATTCCGTGGACCTTACTACTTCCATGCAGATTGAGCAGAAGGAAGAAAAGAAGGAAGAAAAGAAGAAGCCCGAACCGAAGAAGCCTCGTAAGAAAGCTGGTGGCGGTGGTAAGCCGCGCGGTAAGGGCCAGCCGAACGCTCCGCAGACTCGCGGCGTGCTCAAGCTCCTCACTGCTCAGACCAAGAATGCCTCTGCTGCTGCTTATGACTTGATGAAGAACCAGAAGTTCACCAAGGACATCGATAAGGTGCTCAAGGACGTCGCTGGTCTCCAGACTACGGGTAAGACCGTTCTCGGTGGCCGTCGCGGTAAGGCTAATGGTGGCTTCAATGAAGGTTATGCAGAAGGTGGTTCCGGTGGTATCGGTGACGGCCTTGCAGGTCTCCTTGGCGGTGGTGGCGGTGGTATCGCTACTAAGGCTAAGGGTTCCATCAAGACTCCGTCTATGCGTGATATCGACATGGGTGCCGGTGGTGGTTCTCGTTCCGCTGCAGACATCATGAAGGTTGTCCGCCAGCGTACTCCGGGTCTTCGCCACATCTATAACAAGTGCCTGAAGAAGAAGCCGGGATTCCAGGGTAAGGTTACTCTGAGATTCACGATCGCTCCGGGTGGCGAAATCATCAGCATCTCCACTGTTTCTTCGACGACCGGTTTCGCAGAATTCGACTCCGAAGTCAAGAATGCAGTGAGCCGCTGGACCTTCAGCAAGGTGAAGTCCGGTAACACGACGGTTACGATTCCGTTCACGTTCTCCGAATAATTCACTCCAAAAGCTTGAAAAAAAGATCAGACGCGAGTCTGGTCTTTTTTTGTATCTCGATTTTGGGTATAATGTCAAAAAAAATGGTCTTTCATTAAAATTTTGTTGCGTTTTTTCTTTTATAAAACTAACTTTATAAAAGAATTTTCAATAGGAGTTATTCCATGAACTTAAAAACCGTAGCTGCGGTCGGTACCGCATTTGGAATTCTTGGTGTCGGATCTGCCTTTGCAACGTTCGCCCGTATTGAATCTATGGGCAAAAACACCACTTACATCATGGATGATGTGAGCATTTTTGATAACGCTGCAAACATCAATCTCTACTCCAACTACTTGATTGGTGAATTCGGCCCTTATACCGACAACGATTTGAAGGCTGGTGGAAACGTTGATCCGCAGCATCCGAGCTTTGGTGGCATTTTCTCCATTGCTATTGGCGATGACAACAACCCGGACCCGCGTATCTCTATCGGTGGTCTCTTTGGCCGTGTGAATGCTGAACTTATGCAGTATTTGCCGAACAAGGTCATCGGTGACAATGGCGAAGTTACTAATGTCCCTGAAACAGTGACGAACTTCGACGGCTTCTTGGGTGGTACGCTCTCGGACGGCAATGCCTGGGGCTTGCATGTTTATATTGCAACGCAGGATGGTGGTGACAAGGGTGAAGATGGCAACTACCAGGTGTCCAAGAACTCCTTTGCCTCTGTTGTGCAGGCTGACGGTGGTATGAACTTCCAGTTCACGAACTACTTCGACTTGGAATTCTCTCTTGCTTTGGCCCGTATCCAGTACGGTCCGGAACACCACAACTTCTTTGACGATGGCAACTTCTCCTGGTTGATCAAGTCTCGTGCATTCTTTACTTTGGACGCCATTAACGGCGAACTCGTGCCGGCCTTGAACCTCAAGTTCATCGATGCTCCGGGTCTGGATGAAAAGCATGCTCAGGTTGGCGTTGGTGTCAACGTCGCTCTCGACCGTGGCTTCTTCTGGATGGGCTTGGACTTTATCTATAACAAGAGAAAGGCTCATGACTGGTTCTATGAAAAAGGTGTCTGGACTTACGATTCCCGTAACGAAGACAACAAGATTTGGGACGACCGTACCGATGTCGGTGGCATGATCAGCTTCGGTATCGAACGTAACATTTGGTGGGATTGGTTCGTGATCCGTGTTGGCGGTCAGAAGTCTATCCTTTATACAAAGTGCAATGTCAACGACAAGAATGCTGACAAGTACACCAAGGATCATTATGGTATCTGCAAGGACGATGGCAACTTCTTCACCACGAATCCGCTTGCTGACGGTACCTCTAAGGACCATGTTGGCTTCGGTTTCGGTATCAACATCGAAGAAAAGTTGAAGATCGACGTGACCGTTGCTGAAGACCTCCTCTTCCGCAACCCGTTCCAGGGCGAAGGCCGTCTCTTCTCCAGAATCTCTGCAACGTACTCGTTCTAACTGGTCATTAGTCAATGGTTAGTAGTCATTAGTTAAGGTCATTGGCTTGAGTCGATAATTCTAACGACTAATGACCAACAACTAAACACTAGCAACAATTTTCGAAGCGCACTCCATCTGGGTGCGTTTCTTTTTTTATTTTATGGGCATGAAGAAAATTTTAACCCTCATATTCCTTGTACTGCTCTCGTCTTGTTCGGAACCGACGGAGCGTATCGAAAAGAAGCTCCTCTCGTATTTGCAGGAGGACTTGAAGTTCATGGTTGCAGAGACCTTGAATGCGAATGCGACGAAGGCTGATTTGCTCGATGAACCGTATTACAAGATTCGTGACTTTAGGTTGTTCGAAGGCGCCGAGGCGGAGATTTATGCAGCCTATGCCGAAGTCGATTTTTACATCTATCGCGACCTCGCTATGTACGAAAAGCGCAAGTACCGTTACGAGGTCCATGGCAGGCATTGGGACCGCTATTCCAAGGTTCTAAAATTTGGCAAGGACAAAAATCCATAGGTTATAAACGGGCTTGATTTAGTTATATTTGGGTTGTGGGATTTCTTTTTTAGAGGGCCAAATTTTGTTCGGACTTTTCTCTTGTGATATTGGTATTGACCTGGGTACCGCCAATACGCTCGTCCACGTGGCTGGACAGGGCATTGTCATTAACGAACCGACTGTGATTGCTGTTGACCGTAAGAGCAATCGCGTGACTGCAATTGGCGGCGAAGCTAAGAAGATGCTTGGTCGTACGTCTGGCGAAAGCCGTGCTATCCGCCCGATGCGCGATGGCGTGATTGCTGATTTTGAACTTGTGGAAACGCTTTTGCGCACCTTTATTACGCGTGTGCAGCGCTATCCGTTGTGGATGGTAAAACCGCGTGTGGTGGTTGGCGTTCCGAACGGAATTACTGAAGTGGAAACGCGTGCCGTGATCGATGCTATCAAGATGACTGGCGCAAAGGAAGTCCACCTGGTTCACGAACCGATGGCTGCCGCTATTGGTATGGGCATTCCTGTTGAAGAACCTGTCGGTAACATGATTGTGGATATTGGCGGCGGTACGTCTGACATCGCTGTGATTGCCTTGAACAAGTCTGACTGCAACGGCTCTGTGCGCGTTGGCGGTGATGAAATGGACGAGGCCATTGTGCGCTACCTTCGCACTATGTACAACCTCTGTGTTGGCGAAAGCACTGCTGAACAGATCAAGATACAGATCGGTTCTGCTAGTCCGCTCGAAGAAGAATTGACGATGGAAGTCAAGGGCCTTGACTTTATTGCCGGTATGCCGCGCACGATTCCTATCGGTAGTGCCGAAATCCGCGAAGCCATCAATGAACCGGTGACGGCCATTATCGAAGCCGTGAAGCAGGCTTTGAGCATCACGCTCCCGGAACTTTCTGCCGATATTTATGACAAGGGCATCATCCTCACGGGTGGTGGCTCCCAGTTGCGCGGCCTCGATGAACGTATCCGCAAGGAAACGGGTCTCTCCGTGAACGTGATCGACGATCCGATGACTTGCGTTTGCAAGGGTGCTGCCCGCATTCTCGAAGACCTGGACAAGTACCGTCCTGTTTTGGTGGCTTCTTCTACCTAAATTCTGAAATTGCACTTCGATGCTTAGAGCTTTTCGCTTTATTGTCGATCTGTTTACCCAAAGGCATGGCGTTGTCGCTTTTGCCTTTTTTCTCGTTTTAGGGATTCTGATGCATGCGTCTTCGACGGCAGTGCGCGAGAGCATTGTCGACAAGGCGCTTTCGACGGTGTTTTACCCGGTGCAGCTTTTGATGACCTCTGTGAACGACTTTAAGTCTTTGCAGGCCGAAAATGACCATCTGAAGGCGGAAAACGCAAGGCTCCGTCAGGAGACTTACCACGCGAGCGAGGGCTTGCAGGAACTGGCGAGGTTACATACGCTGGTGCGTTTTGACGACAAGTGGGATTTCCCGATTGTGACGTCTCGCGTGGTGGGGCATAACCCCGGGCGTTTTCTGACGACTCTCGTAATCAATCGCGGGACGCATCACGGCGTGAAAGAGAACATGCCGGTGATGTCGATGAACGGCCTTGTCGGGAAGATTTCGAAGGCTTCGCTTACGCATTCGCGCGTGCAGCTCATGGTGGACCCGAACTTGAAACTCTCCGTGCTCGAGCGCCGTACGCGTGTGGTGGGCTTCTTGGAGTCTGTAGACGGTCATTTGCTTTCGGCGATGATTCCGTCGCATGCTGGCGTTGCCGAGGGCGATACGCTCATTACGTCGGGGCTTGGCGGCATTTTCCCGAAAGGTATCCCGGTGGGCACGGTGCACAAGGTCCGCAAGGCGGATCTGGACGTGATGAGCCTCATGGATGTGAAGCCGTTCCAGGAATTTTCGACCTTGGAAGAAGTGTTTGTGATGCAGAAGGAACCGGATTGGATTATCCAGGAGTTGCTCGATGAGTAATTACGGATGGTTGAAGACGCTCCTGATGTTTGTCATCGCTTTTGCGGTGCAGTCGACGATTGGCGACTGGCTTAAGATTTTGGGCGTTGGGCCCGACTTTATCCTGATTTTCATTGTATCCGTGGCTTTGCGTTTTGGGGCTGGTACGGGTTGCTTCTGGGGATTTTTGGCCGGGTTTTCGCTGGATGTCTATGCGCCGGTAGAGTGGCTGGGGGCGAATACCATTGCCATGACGATTGTTGGCTTTGCCGTGGGGCAGCTTGAAGAACATTTCCTTACGCTGAACTTGCCTCCGAAAGTGGGCGTCCTTGGGCTTGCGTTCTATGTGAACGATATGTTCTATTTTTTAATTACAGGTCTCGAAAAGGATGTCGTGACGACTTTATTCCTGACGAAAACGGTACCGGAAAGCATTTACACTGTAGTTATTGGCGGTATTTTGTTCTACCTCACTTCGGGGAAGAAGTCGGATGTATAACGATACTTCGGAGAACGAGGCGCGAGTTCGTAGGAATTGGAACGTCCTGATTTTTTTGGCGGGGACGGTTCTTGTCTTTACGGTGATTTTGTTCAAGCTTTTTTCGCTGCAGTACCTGCATTATGAAGAGAATTTCCAGCGCTCCGAAAATAACCGCTTGCGTCGAATTGAGTTGATTGCTGACCGAGGCTACATTTACGATAGGAACGGGAATGTGCTGGTGCGTAACCGCCCCTCGTACCAGATTGCGCTCCAGGCGCTTGAAATGCCGCGTAAAAAAGCGGATAGGGATTCCATTTTCAAGAAGCTTTTGAACATCCGTGATGCGGCTGGCGTGCGTCTTTTTGATTCGCTTTCGCTCGATACTGCGTTCCAGAGGATTCGCTGGGTGCGTACGCGTCCGGTCCGCATTCTCGAAGATGCGACGATGGAGCAGGTCGCCGTCATTGAAGAACATTCGACGGAACTGCCGGGTGTCTCGGTGATTATTGAATCGCGCCGTGAATACCCTTATGGAACGCTAGCCTCGCATGTGCTCGGTTACACGAGTGAAATTTCGGAAGAGCAGCTGAAGCTCACGGAATATGAATCGTACTCGCAGGGCGACCGCGTGGGGCAAAAAGGATTGGAGCAGGAATATGACAAGGAGTTCCGCGGCAAGAACGGGCTTAAGCTTGTGGAAGTGAATGCTTCGGGGCGCGAGGTGCGTACGCTTACGGATGTGGGCGGCTTTATTGCGCCGGAACCGGGACTCCACATGGTTTCGACGATTGACTTGAAACTGCAGAAGGCGGCGGAAGCGGCGATTCCTGATTCGGCGAAAGGCGCCTTGGTGGCGATTGACCCGCGCAATGGTGAAATCTTGGCTATGGTTTCGTCTCCGCGACTGGACCCGAACATCTTTTCCTTGAAGCGTCGTGAACGCAACAAGGGGTGGGCTCATGTGGCTTTGGATTCGATGCGACCGCTCACAAACCGTGCGATTTCGGGCGTTTATCCGCCGGCTTCGATTTTTAAGCTCGTGACGGCTGGCGCTGGGCTTGAAAGCGGGATTATTTCGGAGACAAAGTATTACCCGAAAGCTTGTACGGGCGGTTACCAGTACGGGGCGCGTTACCAGAGATGTTGGGGTGTGCATGGAAACTTGAATGTGGTGCATGCGCTGCGACTTTCGTGCGATGTGTATTTCTATCAGGCGGGCCTTGAAATAGATATGGCTCGCATCAATGAGTTTGCACGTCGTTTTGGCTATGGCGAACAGTTGCTTGGCGTAGATATCCCAGGGGAACGTGCAGGTTGGCTTCCGGATTCGGCTTCGTTCAACCGCCGTAATAAGCGCTTGGGCTGGCGCTGGGCCCGCGGGCTTATTCTGAATCTCTCGATTGGGCAGGGGCAGATGGTAACGCCTTTGCAGCAGGCTGTGTTTATAGGCTCTCTGGCAACGAACAAGGGCGTTTACCGACCACACTTCATGAAGGAACTGCAAGACGCGCAGGGTAACGTGGTGCGCCGCTATGAGCCTGAAATCATCCGTCCTGGAACGATGAAGCCCGAGACACATCGCGTGCTCTTGAATGCAATGGACTCTGTGGTAAACCATCCGGGAGGAACGGGCAAGAAAGCTGCTGTACCTGGAATTCGCGTGGGCGGAAAGACGGGTTCTGGCGAATGGAAAAAAGGGCAGAAGACGCATGCCTGGTTTGCTGCGGTCGCTCCGCTTGAAGACCCGCAAATTGCGGTAGCTGTGATTATGGAAGCGGGCGGCGGCGGTGGCTCTGTGGCAGCACCGATTGCTCATAAAGTGCTGATGGCGTTTTTTGGTAAAGAAGAAGAGGAACAAGAATGAGTACCGACCGCATTCAAGACAAGTCATTAAAGTTTGACTGGTTCTTTATTGCCGTGACGCTCACGCTCATGACGTTTGGCGTGTTCCTCGTGTATTCGGCGACTGTGGGCGAAGAACTGGCTGTTTACGATACGCACTGGTTTAGGCAGATCATTTACTTCTTGACCGGTATTGCAATTGCGGTAGGCCTTGTGTTTGTGAAAATCGACTGGCTTAAGCGCGTGGCAGTGCCGTCTTATGTGATTGCTCTATTTTTGCTGTTGTTCGTGCTCATATTTGCGGGCGATGTAAAGGGGGCGGGGCGCTGGATTGACTTGAAGGTAATCAAGTTGCAACCTTCGGAGTTTGCAAAGATTGCGTACTTGATTACGATTTCGTACTGGCTTTCGAAACATCCGGTGAGTTTGCATAAATTGAAGTCTTTTTTGGTGCCGTTAGGACTGTTTATTGTTCCGTTCTTGCTTGTGCTGAAGCAGCCGGATTTGAGCACGGCGCTTGTGTTTACGGCAGTGACGCTTGTCGGGTTCTTTTTTGCGGGCCTCACGTTTACGGACTTGTTCTTGATTGTAAGCCCTGTCTTGTCGGTGCTATTTTCGCATTCGCAGTCGATGGTGTTGCAGGTCTTGTGGGGCATTTTGATTTGCCTTGTCGTGTTCTCTGTGTTGCGTAGGCACTTGTCCAAAAAATTCTCGGGCGTGATTATTGCGACGAACATCTTGGCGGGGTATGCCAGTACGATGGTGTGGAACATGCTCGAACCGCACCAGCAGAAGCGCGTGAATACGTTCTTGGATCCGATGAGTGATCCGCTTGGCGATGGCTATCAGGTGTTGCAGTCGCTTACGGCGATTGGTAGCGGCGGCATTGGGGGCAAGGGCTTTGGAAACGGCTCGCAGACGAATCTCTCGTTTTTGCCCGAAGAACATACGGACTTTATCTTTAGCGTGCTCGGGGAGCAGTTTGGCTTTGTCGGGTGTGCTGCAATTCTTGTGCTGTTTACGTTGTTCTTGTGGCGAGCCTCATCGATTTGCAAGACGAACGATGACCCGTTTGTGACGCTTGTGACGATGGGCGCGTGCACGATATTCTTGTTCCACATCACGGTGAATATTGCAATGACGATTGGGCTTATGCCGGTGACGGGGCTTCCGCTGCCGTTCCTCTCTTACGGTGGCTCGTTTGCGCTTGTGTGCATGTTCCTCGTGGGGCTCTTGATGTGCCTGCGGTATCAGGGAAACAAGTAATTAGTTGTTGGTCAATAGTCATTAGTTGATTGTTTAAATAAAATTTTACCGTTCGTTTTGTCTGAAAAAAGCGTGTTATAGAGTAGGGGCGCTTTGTGCTCCTTGATAACAGGAGGCTTTATGGAACTTTTGCGGACGGTCGCTAATTTTGTTTTCGGGATGGAATGTCTGGGGTGCGGGACTTCTTCGGAAAGGCTTGACCCGTGGCTTTGCCCCTCGTGTGCATCGGAGCTTGTGCGTGAATCGTGTTTGCCCAAGTTTCCAAACGAGGATGCGTTTTGCCTTTTTCCGATGAGGCCATTGACCAGGCGGCTGGTGCATGCGCTCAAGTACAGGAATATTCCCGGGCTTGCATCTTACCTAGTGCGTCATTCGTCGGCGGTAAAGCTCGGGGAGGTGGCGCAGGAACTTTTATTGCTTGCTCAGCCGCTATACTTTGTGCCTGTTCCTCTCCATAGGGCGAGGTTTCGCGAGCGTGGCTACAACCAGGCGGAGCTTTTGGCGGCGGCGCTTGCGACTGCGACTGGAGGTAAGGTTTGCCGTTGGTTAAAGCGCAAGACGTTTATTGTTTCGCAGACTAAGCTCTCGAAAGAGGAACGCGAAATGAATGTGGCAGGTGCGTTTGTATCAAATTTCCCACGGAAAATGCCTACGCGGGGGAGTGTTGTCGTTGTGGATGACGTTTTTACGACGGGGGCGACGACTTCGGCGTGCTTGGCGGCGTTTGGACCGGATTTTCCGCTCCCTCTTAAGGTGTGTACGCTGATTTACGACGAGCCTGCGACGGCTGTGGCGGATTTTGCTGCAGATTGCCGTGCTTTTTACAAATAAAAAAGCGCTCCCGATGTTCGGAAACGCTTTTTACGGAGGAAGAGGGACTCGAACCCCCAAGCCTTACGGCGGCGGTTTTCAAGACCGCTGACTTACCAATTAGCCTATTCCTCCAATTGGTGCGCAAAGAATAGAAAAAAAAGCCGTATATCGTCAACGATACTTTGCTTTTTGATGAAGATTAATTATTTTTTTACATACGATGAATAACCAAGGAGCATATACCGATCTTGGGGACGGCGAAGTTGCCGCTCTCTTGTTTGAATATATGCCCAAGATTGCTGCAGAGCACGAAATGGACAGTCTCCTTGTGCTCATGGCCGATTTGGGCCGCCGTATTGTGCAGGCCGATCGTTGCTCTCTCTGGCTTATTGACGAGGAGAAGAACGAACTGTGGACCAAGGTTGCTCATGGTGTAAGTGAACTTCGCATTCCGCTCTCGGCTGGTTTTGTCGGTTATTCGCTTAAGACTGGTGAACCGCTTTTGGTCGATGATGCGTACCGCGATGCTAGGTTTGATCGTCGTAGCGATATCAAGAACGGCTATCATACAACGTCTGTCATGACGATGCCTCTTGAAAGCGATAATCGCGTGATGGGCGTATTCCAAGCTATCAATAAGGTTGGCGATAACGTATTCTTCTCCAAGAAGGATTTGGAACGCCTCAAGCTTATTTCGGTCTATTCTGCGAAGACGATTGAATCTGCAATTCGTGCGCAGAAACTGGAACGTTATGCGAAACAGCTGGAACGCAAGGCCGAGGAACTCAAGTCCGCTCATATGGAGCTTATCCGTATTTTGGGCGAGGTCTCCGAATTCCGCAGTCAGGAAGTGGGCGACCATATTCACCGTGTCGCTGAAATTTCGTTGAAGCTCGCCAAGTATCTTGGACTCCCGCCTGATCTGCAGGAACTGATTTACTATGCGGCTCCGCTCCATGACCTTGGCAAGGTCGGTATTGCGGACATGATTTTGAACAAGGCGGGCAAGCTGACGCCTGAAGAGTTCAACATCATGAAGAGTCATTCCATTATCGGTCGTACGTTGTTGCGCGATTCCAAGACGGATTTGCTTTGCATGGCGTCTGACATTGCGAGTGCCCACCATGAACGTTGGGACGGTACTGGCTACCCGGATAAGCTTAAAGGCGAAGAAATTCCGCTTGCAGCCCGCATTTGTGCGGTGGCCGATGTTCTTGATGCCCTTTCGAGCCCGCGCTGCTACAAACCCGCCTGGACCGAAGACCGCGTCAAGGAAGAAATGAAAAAATCCAGCGGCTCGCATTTTCAGCCGGAGCTCATCGATATTCTCATGGAGCACTGGGACGAATTTTACTCTTGCTATAAACCAGATGGTGAGTTCGTCAAGAAAAAGCTCTTGCCGCCAGTGATTTAAATCACTCTAGATTTTTGCCGTGCCCGCCGTTGTGCGGGCTTTTCTTTTTGGTATTGCAAGAGGGAGATTCCCGCTCGGGGCGGGAATGACAATTAAAAAATGCGGAAAATAAAGAAAAAACCTCGGTTTTCACCGAGGTTTCTTCGTGGTTCCGATTGGAATTGAACCAACGACACGCGGATTTTCAGTCCACTGCTCTACCAACTGAGCTACAGAACCATTTTGGTGACCCAATTATAGATATTTATTTTCCGCTTGTCAAGGGTAAAGAGAATATTACTGTTATTTTTTTAAAAAAACTACTAAATTTAGTGTTGTTGGATGGAAAATTAGGTGTCCCATAGTAAAATCTATGGGGTAGTGTGTTTTTTATTTTAGGTGGTCGCCGTGATTCGCTCAAAAAAATGGATAAAAGAGATTCTTTCTCTGACTGCAATTTTTGGTACAGCTTTTGTTATTGGCTGTGCCGAAGAAAATGCCGATGCTGCATTTAATGCTCCGAGTTCTAATATACCTGGGCAGCAGTGCCAAGTGCCGGGTACATGCAATGATACGATCATTAACGGCAATGATACGAGCGTAATACCACTGAATCCACATACAGATACCATTATAAGGGTTATTGGCACAGATACTATTACTGAAACTATTGTTGTTTATCTTCCTGATGACACAACTCTTCGTTGGGTCGGACAGTCTGCATTGCGTATAACGGAAATTGCTCCGTTGAACATGGACTGGCTGGACGAAAATGGCGATGATCCGTCCTGGGTGGAAATTTACAACTCTAGTGATAAAGATATTGACCTAGAGGGCTACACACTTGTTGAAAATGTGAAGAACTTGCGCAAGTGGGTTTTTGGTAGCAATATTATTAAGGCGAAGTCTTTTAGAGTTGTCTTCTGCGACAGGAAAGATATTTCCGCTGTGGAAAGTGCCGATATCGGCGATCGCCATACGCGTCCGCACACGAACTGGAAGCTGGATAAAGACGGCGGTACGATTTACTTGATCGACAGATACAATGGAATCCGCGACTCGGTTGCTTATCCGCAATTGTTGGGTGGCCTCAGCTGGGGTATCGTCGATGGTGGCTATTGGAAGTTCTTTGATAAGCCGACTCCGGAAAAGCCGAATACAGAATCCAAGGCTTATGATGAAATCGTTCCTGCTGCGGATATGAGCGGACTCAAGGCCGGTTTCTATAACGATGCTTTTACTCTGAATCCGCCGGCTCTTGAAGATGGCGTGAAACTCCGCTGCACGACAGATGGTTCTGTGCCGACTGAAAATTCTCCGGAATTCAATTCCCCGAAGACGATTGACCATAGCATGGCTTTCCGTTGCGCAACGTTCAAGAAGAGTGCTCTTTCGAACAAGGTTACGACTCGCACGTTCTTTGTGGACGAAGATGTCGTAAAGATGCCTGTTGTCGCCATTAGCGTGGATTCCAGCTTCTTCCGTGAACATTACATCAAGACGAGCTGCGACGCTCCGAAGGGTTGCAAGGACAGTGCTGGCCTTTATGCTGATGTAGAACTTCCGATTCATGTGGAATATTTTGAAAAGGGTTCTTCTACAAAGGATGGCGCTACCTGGGAAATGGATGCAGGCATCTCGTTGATGGGTGGATATAGCCGCTTGAATGATAAGAAGTCTGTTTCTATCCACCTTCGTGAAGGTTACGAAGACGGTAGTGTCAATTATCCGTTGTTTGAAACCCGCAAGGGCGTGAATGACAAGTATAGGGCATTTAACCTCCGTAATAACGGTAACCGTTTTGTCAGTGACTACATTGAAGATGCTATGGGCGGCGCTCTCCTCGAAGGTACTAGCGTAGACTATCAGAGAAGCCGTCAGGTCGTGGTGTTCTATAATGGCAAGTATTATGGTATTCACGACATGCGCGAACGTTTCAACAAGCATTATGTAGAAACGAACTACAAGATTGAATCGAGCTCCGTGAACTTTATCAAGCACTTGGGCCAGGAAGTTGAAGCCAGCAACGGTACGACGGATGCTTACTTGGCAATGCTTAGCTTTGTTGCCAAGAACGATTTCTCCGGCGAAAATAATGCAAATTACGCAACGGTGAAGACGATGCTCGATGTGGGCAACTTGGCGGACTACATGGCTGCTGAAATTTATATCCACAATGGTGACTGGCCGAATAACAATGTGCGTGCCTGGTCTGCTCCGGAACATCCGTGGAAGTTCATGGTTTATGACCTTGACCACGGCTTTGACTGGACTTGGGGCGTGAACAATAAGGAATTCACCCAGGAAACTAATATGTTTGAATGGATCAAGAAGGGTGGTGGAAACAAGCCGTGCAAGGTAGAAGGCTGCTTTGCAAATCTCTATATCCAGCTCATCAAGAATCCGGAATTCAAGCGCATGTTCATTAACCGTTCTGCTGTGATGTTCAATAGCTATACGAACTTTGCTAACGTGACTAAGATCGTCAACGCTATGACGGCGACAATCGATGCTGACGAAATGACGCGCGACCTTGCTAAGTTCAAGCAGGACCAGAAATGGTATGAAAACTCTTGCGGTCATGGATTTGACAAGACTGGTTCTTGCATGAAGGAATGGGCTGAAAAACGCGATCCTAAGGTTATTCGTGAATACGAAGAAGAATTCGGTTTGAGCGGTACGGCTTCTGTGACTATCGCTGCATCTGGCAAGGGCACGGTGCTTATGGAAGGAGCTGCACTCCCGAATGGTGCTACGAGTTACAAGGGCAAGTTCTTTGTGGGTAACCCGATTCTCTTGACGGCTGTCCCTGATGCTGGTTCTGTGTTTACTGGCTGGAGTGATGGCGTCACTGACAATCCTCGCTTGGTTGAACCGACGGAAGGAGCTTCCTTTACCGCTAAGTTCCAGTAATTGAAACCGGCGTGAGAGGCGCTTTATCGAGAAGCTTTTTATCGAGATGCGCCGCCGCTTATGGTGAAATTCGCGGCCTGGATATAGATCCAGGTCGCTTTTTATTTCTACATTTTGCTATATGAAAAGTCCCGTGCGTAAGATGTTCGATGGCATTGCGAGCCGTTACGATTTTCTGAATCACTTTCTGAGTTGTTATCAGGATGTGCTGTGGCGCAGGTATTGCTGCAAGCGTCTGAAAAAGATGATGGCTGCGGGCATGCTCGCGGAAAAGTCGATTGACGAGATGCCGCGCGATTTGAATAAAGTTCGCTTGCTCGATTTGTGCGGGGGTACGGGCGATTTTGCCAACACGTTCCGCAAAATTTTCGAATCTGGTTGCGTGTGTGCGCGCGATTTTGTCGTGGACCCTGCTGTAATCGGTGATTTTTCGTACGGGATGCTTGCCGAAGTCAAGCCGAAGAAAATCGATGCGCATGCGGTGCAACTCGATGCCATGAAAATGCCTTTTGCAGAACGCCAGTTTGACGTGATTCTGAACGGCTTTGGCATGCGTAACGTGCCTGACGCCCGTGGCGCCTTGCTGGAATCGTATCGTGTGCTCGATGAAGGCGGTTACCTTTGCGTTTTGGAATTTTTCTCGCCAAGGAATTTGTTCAACAAGTTCTTCTATAAAGTGCTTGCGCCGCTGTTCATCCCGGTGATGGGCGCCTTCTTTAGCGGCAAGCGCGACGCCTATGAATATCTGGTGAACTCGATTATTCGCTTTTTGCCGGTCGATCAGTTCTGCAAAATGGCCGAAGAATGCGGCTTTGAAGTCAAGCAAGTCAAGATGTTTGATGGCGGAATTTCGTTTGGCGTGTTCTTGCACAAGCCGGGTAAAGCATGAGCCACTTTGTGCTTGGAGTGACGGGCGCTAGCGGCAGCATTTATGCGACCCGTACGGCGATGTACTTGCAGCGTTTTGGCCATGAGGTTACGCTCATCGTAACGCACCCGGGCAAACAGGTTCTCGAATACGAAGGCCAAAGTGCGCTTTTCGACTATTGCAAAGACGTGCGCAACGTGGATGATTTTTTTGCGGAATGCGCGAGCGGTTCTAGCGATATTGCAGGCATGGCTGTGGTGCCGTGCTCCATGGGAACGCTCGGGCGCATTGCGGCTGGGACTTCGGACAACTTGCTTGTGCGCGCGGCGGATGTTTGCCTCAAGGAACGCAGGCCACTTGTGATTGTGCCGCGCGAGATGCCGTACAACTTGATCCACATCGAGAATATGAAGCGAGTGACTTTGGCGGGCGCGGTCGTGATTTCGGCGTCGCCGCAGTTCTACAGCAAGCCTCAAACCATTGAAGAACTTGTGGATTCCGTCGTCGCGAAAATCCTAAAGCACTTGGGCGTGGAACAATCGCTTGTTGCAAGTGTTGCTAAAGTGTGGAATGGCGATGAAAGGGAGATTCCCGCTCCCCGGAACAAGTCCGGGGCAAGCTCAAGCGGGAATGACAAATCCACGGAGGCGGGAACGACAACCAATGACCAATAACTATTGACTAACAGCTAAACCATGAATAAAATCCTTGAATTTACACATCTTGTCCGTTTGAGCCATTCGCTGTTTGCGATGCCTTTTGCGATTGGTTCCATGTGGGTCGCGGCAAACGGTTTCCGCGACATGAGCGCTTTTGAAACTGCCCGCATTATCGTGCTTATTGTGCTTTGCATGGTGACCGCCCGTAACAGTGCCATGAGCTTTAACCGCATTGCAGACGCCAAGTTCGATGCGGAGAATCCGCGGACGGCAAAGCGCCATTTGCCGGCAGGGCGACTGAGCCGAAAATCGGTGATGGCGTTCTTGGCGTTGAATGGAATCTTGTTTGTTGTGTTTGCATGGATGCTCCAGCCGCTTGCTGGCGCGCTTGCGTTCCCGGTGTGGCTATTGCTGCTTTCGTATTCGTACTGGAAGCGTTTTAGCTGGCTTTGCCACTGGTTCCTTGGCTTTGCGATTGGCATGAGTCCGCTTGGCGCCTGGATTGCCGTTCGCGGTGAATTTGCCGTGTTCCCGATATTCCTCCTGTTTATTCTGATGCTTTGGATGGGGGGCTTTGACATTATCTACGCGACGCAGGATATTGAAATCGACCGCAAGCAGGGCTTGCATTCCGTGCCCGCTCGCTTTGGCCTTGAAAAGTCCTTGCGCATTGCGCTGGCGAGCCATTTGGCAATGCTCGTACTTTGTGTCGTGTTCGGATTTTTCTGGAACATGGGCTGGATTTGGTGGACGATTACGGGACTTATGACAGTCGCGATTGTCTATATTCACTTGTTCAGAAAGTCAAATGACCTGGATGCGATGAACCGCGACTTTTTCCTTGCGAACGTGGCCATCAGCGCGCTTGTGATGATTGGTCTTATCGTCTGGATTTGCATAGGAGGTGACGTCAATGCCCTTTATTAATCGCCCGAACGGAAAGCTCACGAATGAAGAAAAAGTGAAGATGTTTCATTTGATGGGAGGCGTTGCCGCCGTTTTAGCGCTTGTCTGCATTTTGCTGATTGAAACGGGTGCTGCTGGCGAACGCCGCGACCTTGCCGACATTGGCCTAACAGCGATGATTGTGATGCTCGCTGTTTCGCTTATTGGTGCGATGTATTTTAAGAGATAAAACTCTCTTAAATTTCCAAATCCGCTGAGATAACGGTTTCGACGCTCCCGTCGTCACATTCAAAGAGCAGGCTGCCATCATCTTTCATGTCGATGATGCGGCCTGTTTTTTTGATGGATCCTTCGCCGGAATCCCGGTTTTGGTCGGTGCAGTGATGGTTTACGATGATGGTGCCGCGGGCGCCGATGAACTGGTCCATGCGCTTCCAAGCTTCGACCCATGGGCGAATGCCGAAGGCTTTGAACTGTCCGATGGCGCGTTCGAGATTCCCGATAAGCGCCTGCAAAAGCTTTTCGCGATTGACTGGATGCCCGAAGATTTCTTTGAGCGTGGTGACGGCGCGATTCAGGTGCGCATAATCGGCAGAATCGCTATTGACGTTTATTCCGACACCCATTGAAAGAGCCGGACGCGGCGCATCTTGTTGCATTATCATTCCCGCGGAAGCGGGGACCTCCCTCTTGACGAAGACTATTTCCGCGAGAATCCCGCAGAACTTGCTTTTGCCGTAGAGAATGTCGTTGGGCCATTTGACCGTGATTTTTGGCGAGTTAGCGTTTACCGATTCAGCGCAGTCCCGGTTTGCAATAGCAACGTCTTCTTGAACATTGTTGAATGTTTCTGCAAATGTGAGTGCGGCTACTTGTGTAATTTGTGCAAAATTACTTGCGGGTATTCCTTCGAGCGGAATCAGAATGTTGAAATAGAGATTCTTGCCGGCAGGGGAGTCCCACGTGCGTTCGTGACGGCCATGCCCATCGCTTTGAGAGTCTGCGACAAAGAGCGTGCCTGGTGCAATTTCACCAGAGGCCGCCATGGATTTCATGAGCTTGTGCGTGCTGCCGATAGTCTCGAAAAGATAAGCTGGTGCCCCGTTAAAACCCGTAAGCTGCCAGTCTGTGAAATTGCGTTCTTGAGAAAACATTTGCTAGCCGTTAGTCGATGGTCATTAGTTATTAGAAAATCTAGTAAAAGGAGATGCCCGCTCGGAGGCGGGCATGACAGGAACAGAGATGCCCGCTCGGAGGCGGGCATGACATGGGTGGCGACTTTCGGTTTTTGCAGCAGTCTTAATTCAGAACTCCTAATTCCGAATTCATAACTGCGGCTAAGCCGCTCTATTCGTCAGCTTGCTTTTCTTGTAGTTCTTTGAGGGCTTCTTCGGGGAAGATGTTGAAGAACTCGCGCTTCTTGTCTTCAAAGAGCTGGAGCATGCGTTCCTGTTCGAACTGCTCACGGTCGATGTTCTGCATGAAGAATTCGTCTTTGGCGAAATTGCGGCTCTGTATCGTCTTTTTGATATCTTCGGACAAGTCGACGTTGTCCCAAAGAATGTAATACGAACCGACAAAACCGTCTGCAAAAATATCAACGTTCAATTGTACGGAATTGCTTTGCGAAGAGTCCACCATCTGGACTTTGGTTTCGCGCTTTTCGGGGCGGAAAACATCAACGTCACTAACAGGTGTGTTTAAATCCTGTGCTGAGCAAAATGCTGTTGCACAAAAGAATAACATTACCTTATGTTTGAACGACAAAATCATATTTACAATATACAATGAAAAATGCAAAAAGAACAAAGTCGTTTCGAAAAGCGCTGCTGAAAACACGGTTAAAAAGTCGCTAAAATGCGCCGGAACCGTATATGCAACACTTCCGTCTTGCGGAGTGTATTATATGCGCGGGGCTCTCGCCGTTCGTCTGTAGCTACGTAGTGGCGTTCTCTCGTCTAAAGAGCGAGCGGCATCCACGGTTTCACGACGTCGATGGATTCGAGCTTGCCCTGCAATTTGCGGCGGATGGCTGCTGCGGCAATCATCGCTCCGTTGTCTGTACTCAGGCTACGGTCCGGCACGCAGAAGCGGATGCCCTTCTTGTCGCAGTAGTCCTGCAAGCGGGTGCGCAACCAGCTGTTTGCACTCACGCCACCGCCCATCACGAGCGTCTTCATCTTCGTTTTCTTGAGGGCGTTGATGGTCTTTGTGACAAGGCTATCGACAATGGCATCTTCGAGCGAGGCGCAGATGTCGCCGAGGTTCTGCTGGATAAATTCTGGGTCGTGCGTTTCGGTGTAACGGAGCACGGCGGTCTTTAAGCCGCTGAACGAGAATTCGCAGCTGTCGTGCGTGTGGAGCGCGCGCGGAAATTCCACAAATTTGCGGTTGTGGTCTTTACCGAGGCGGCTGATGGTTGCGCCTGCGGGGTACTTGAGACCGATGAGCTTGCCGCACTTGTCGAATGCTTCGCCGGCGGCGTCATCGCGGGTGCGACCGATGCTTGTGTACTTGAATCCCGGTTCTTCCATCACGAGTTCCGTGTGCCCGCCTGAGACGGTGAGCGTCAAGAACGGTGGTTCGATGTCCGGGTTAGAGAGCCATGCGGCGGCGAGGTGCCCTTCGAGGTGGTTCATGCCGTAGGCCGGAATGTTTAAGTCGCGGGCGAGTCCTTTGGCAAAACTAGCGCCAACGAGGAGCGGACCCATAAGGCCTGGGCCTGTGGTATAGGCAATCGCGTCGATATCCTTGAGTTCGATGCCGGCTTCCTTGACGGCGGCTTCGGCAATGGGGGCAATCTTTTGCAAGTGCGCACGGGCGGCGATTTCTGGAACAACGCCTCCGTAAAGCGCGTGTTCGTCAATTTGGCTGTAAAGCGGGTTCGAAAGAACTTTTAAGGGCTCGTCCTGTAAAACGGCGCATGCCGTTTCGTCGCAGCTGGATTCGATTCCAAGCCAAATCATATTCCGTATTCCTCGTCTTTGTCTTCGCCTTCGGTATGGGTCTTGATGAGCTTAATCTTGTCGGGTTTGACAAGGACGGCCTTGATGGACATGCTGCGGTCGATATCGGGCGGCAGGTTCAACTTGACTGTCGGGGCAAGGCTGTCTGCATCTTCAATGGCGAATCGGTTGTATTCAATAAAAAGTTCAATATCGTTGTGCTTGATGGCTTCGATGACTTTGTCGCCGCCGGTGACTTCGACGGTTGCCTGTTGCGGTGAGAGCGTATTCAAAGCTCGGTCATAAAAACCAATCAGCTGAATGGGGATGTTCTTAAATTCTTTCGACTTGATTTTCTGGACATCGACAAATACTTTTGCCACAGAATCGCTAGGCGTTACAAATGGCGGTAGTAGATCGGTTTCTAGAGGGACCGAGAGTGTCTGGCTTGCCTTGATGCTGTCGAAAAACACGGAGTCCGTCGGAATGTCGATGATTCGCGTGAGGGCGTTACGGGCGCCTGAAACTTTCAAGTCTTCTTGGAGGAGCTTGGGCAGTTGCACAAGCACATAGCCTGGGGCCGCGCCAAACGTTACGTTGCTCTTGATGGGGATGCTGCGTTCAATGCGCGTATCGACCGCCACATCGATAAAGAGGTACTGGTTGTCCGGTTCCACATAGTGCACCGAAGAAAAGTTCGGGGCTACAAAGTTCTTCGAGTCGAGGTGGATGCGCTTGGAGCCGAGTTCGGCGAGGTGCATGTCGACGACCATTGCTGCCTGCTTTTGCGACTGCAGGCGGATAAGGTCCAGGGGCTTGCCTTCGACGGTTACCGAGACAGTGCTAGGCGGCTTTGATGCAATCGCGAGCGCTTCGGGCAACTTCACGAACGTAAGCGGCACTTCCATCGTCAGTTGGAAGTCCTTGAGCGAGATGACATAGAACCAGAGGGCCATCGCGCATACCAAGGCGGTAATCTTTAATATGATGTTTCCCATAAAAGCCCCTTAAAGAACTGCTATAAATTTAATTATATTCGAGGCGTGTTCGGACAATTAGGTTACTTAATATCGGAATCTTTTAGAGGATGGAAGCAGCACCGCACGGTGATTCTTCCGTCTTTGCTCACGATTTTCCTGTGCTCGCTTTTGCTCTCGGCCTCTTTTACGGCGCTCGGCGTCTCGTTCAAGCTCCTCTCGGCCGAAAAATCGCTGTATGTGATTGAGGCGTTCTTGAAAGAGGATGTTCCCGAGGATTCCGTTGCGGTTATCCAGACGCGGCTTGAGCATACGCGCCATGTGGAGTCCGTCTCGTTTGTGAGTGCGGATTCGGCGCTTGCTGATTTTAGCAACCATTTCTCGCCGGACATGCTCACACTTGTCGAAGGGAACCCGATCCCCGCATTTTTCCGAGTGTCCTTGAGCGAAGAGGCGCGCAACCCGGCAGACCTTTCCGAAGTGCGCAATACGATTGCCGAAGAAGCTTACTTTGAAGAGGTGCAGGCTCCGTTGAAGTGGGCTTCGCGAATTGCGTCGTGGAAGTTCAAAATGATTTTCTGGCCGATTTGCATCAGTATCCTTTTGCTCATTACGCTCTCGCTTATCATTTGCAATTCGGTAAGACTTTCGCTTATGTCCCGCAAACTCCTGGTTGAGAACATGAAGTACGCGGGTGGCAGTTATCTGTTCATTGAATTTCCGTTTGTGCTCGAAGGGGCCATGCAAGGGTTTTTAGGGAGTGGCGTTGCCATCTTGTTGCTTGGGCTTGTCATCCGTTCGCTCGTGCAGGTGTTCCCGATTGTGGCTAGTGGCGTTGATTACTTTGGAATTGTAGCGCTATTTACGGTGCTCTTGGAAACGATGCTCGCGGGCTACTTTAGTTTCCGCACGGTGCGCAGTTTCTTGTTCGAAAAGAAGGGTGAGCAGGAATAATGCGTCTTGTTTGCCGGTTCATTCCGCTTTTGTTTTTCATCTTTGCCGTGGTGGCGGGCTCAGCCGTTTCGTCTTATGCGGCCCCGAAAAAGACCGACGCGCAGATCGATGAACAAAAGAACGCCCTCAAAAAGCTTGAGGTCGATCTTGCGAAAAAGCGCGAGGAACTGGCCGTCCTTGAAACCGAAGAAAAGGGCGTCTTGAACACGATTTCGCTTTTGGACCAGAACTTGAACCGCACCAGGTCTTACCTTTCGGAACTGACCCGCAATGAGGATATGTTGCAGGGGGCGGTCAAGCAATTGGTGATGGATATCGATTCTCTTGATTCAAAAATCAAGGCCCGTAAGCGCGCCATGAGAAAGCGTATCCGTAATTTGTATGTACACGGTCGCAGTAACGATGCCGAAATTCTCTTTGAACTTTTGACCAAGAACGGGAACCCGGAACGCGAAGTTTATTGGGTGCACCACTTGCTGAACCGCGACCGCGAAGACGTTGAAACGCTCCGCCAGCTCATTGCCGAACGCACGCAGAAACAGCAGACGCAAGAGAAGCACTTGGCCGAGCTTTCGAGACTCCGCTCCCGCAAGGCGGTCGAAGAACGCGGCCTTGTCGCGCAGATGAACGGTCAGGCCCGCATGCTGAATTCCCTCAAGCACGACAAGGCCGTGCAGCGCATGGCGCTCAAGGAATTCGAACGCAACCAGAAGACCATGCTTGCGCTCCTCAAGAAACTTGAGCAGCGCCGCAAGCGAGAAATCGAAGAAGCGAAGCGCGCCGAGGCAGCCCGCCTCGCCGCTCTCAAGAAGAAGGAACGCGAAGCCGAGAAAAAGCGCCAGGCCGCCGACAAGAAGCGCGAATCAGAAAAGAAGCGTGAGGCCGAAATCGCCCAAAAGCAGACTCCGGTACCGCATTTCAAAGGCCCGAAGTGCATGCCGCTCGACGGCCCGATTATTAGCGAATACGGCCTACAGGAACACCCGGTGCTCCACATCATGACGCGTAACCTCGGGGTGGAAATCCGCGGAAAGCGCGGTGGCCACATCCGTGCCGCTGCAGCCGGAACTGTGGCTATGGTCGCCGAAATTGACGGTCGCGGCCCCTCCGTGATCATCGAACACGAAGATGGAACGTACACGGTGTACGGTCACATGAAGGCAATCCACGTCCAAGAGGGCAAAAGTGTCAAGAAATGCGAAGAAATTGGAGAAGTGGGCGATATTGCTTCGTTAAATGGTATTAAATTGTATTTCCAAGTAAGCGAAGGGACACAGACCGTGGACCCGTTGCAATGGTTGAAACAGAGATGATAGAATATCGCTTAAATGGCCCCGCCTCCCAGGAACGAATCCGTATTCGTCTTATGGCGGCGTTGCGTGAGAACCGCTTCCCGCAGTCGATTCTTATCGACGGTCCTGTGGGCATTGGCAAAAAAGCGCTCGCGATGGAAATTGCCCAGGCGCTCCAGTGTACAAACCCGAGCGTTCGCCCGTGCGGTAATTGCTTCGGCTGCAAAATGGCAACCGATACCGGCGTGACCGACAACTGGGTCGTGCCGATGGAAGCGAAAGAGGCAAGCGCCCGCAATGCGGCCGACGTCTCTGCCGGGAGCTCTGCAAAGACCATCCAGGATTTTAAACAGGCCTACATCGAAGAAATCACGAAGAACCCGTACCGCGTGGATATTTTCAGCGCGGGCGCCGTGATTTCGGTGGAACTCATCCGTACGATGACCGCCTCCTTTGCGATGAAGGGCGATCGTGTGCGTGTGGTGATTATCGCCGAGGCCGACCGCATGAACGATTCTGCGGCAAACGCGTTCCTCAAGACTCTCGAAGAAGTCCCGCCGAACACGTACTTCATTTTGACGACTTCGTCTCGCGAAAAGCTCTTGCAGACGATCCGTTCGCGCTGCCTTGCGCTCCACCTGCCACCCCTCACGGATGAGGAAGTGCGTCAGGAGGCCATCCGCGTTGGCGGTGAAGAATTTGACGAATCGACTCTGACCGACGATGTGATTGGGCTTGCTGTGGGTTCCCCTGGCATGGCGCTTTACTACGCCGAACATGCCAAGAACTGGTGCCCTCTCGCGGTCGATTTTATCGAGAAGTCGCTTTCGCAGGACTACACGGACCTGTTCTTTAAGCTCGAAGATTCCGGACTTGAAGACCCGGCTATCGTGAACCGCTTTTTGGAAGTGCTCTCGTTTTTAATCACGGACTTGTTGCGCCGTGAATCGGGCGCTCCGCTCCGCATCCCGGAAGCAACGGGCAGCGTGAATCTCGAACGCTACCCGCAAGTGGGGGCGACTGCCCTCGAAGCTGCTCTCGTGAGTGTGCAAGAAACTATGTCGAGAATCGCCTCCAGGCGAATGGCGGCAGTGACCTGCCTCCAGAACCTCTCGCTAAAACTTTTTGAAGGCTACAAGTAATGGAAGATCTTGTCGCCTCAACTTTGTCCTCTACGCTAAAGATTCCGCATGCGGTCGCGAGGTTCTTGGTCTCGCGCGGCATCAAGACCGTTTCTGATGCGTACCACATGCTGTGCTCTAACGAGAGCGACGTGCATGACCCCTTCCTCATGATGGGGATGGACAAGGCTGTGGAATGGATACTCGCGGTTCGCGAACGTGGCGAGCGCGTGTTCATTTTTGGCGACTACGACTTGGACGGCATGACGTCCGTGACGCTTTTGACCCGTTGCCTAAAGACCGTGGGTATCGAATCTGAATGGCGACTCCCGAACCGCTTTGGCGATGGCTATGGCCTCTCGGTTTCTGCCGTCGATGAAATGTATGAGGCGGGGGCGCGCAACTTGATTACCGTGGATACGGGCATTACCGCGAACGTGGAAATTGCGCATGCCAAGGAACTCGGCATGGCGGTCATGGTCATGGACCATCATCAGCCGTCGGGCGATGGGCTCCCGGTGAGCGATGTGCTTTTGGACCCGCACCAGGAAGGCGACAATTATCCGAATCCGGAACTTTGTGGCGTTGGTGTTTCGTACAAGTTTATTTGCGCCTTGTTTAGCCGACTTGGCATTAATGCCCCGGTGGAATATCTGGACTTGGTTGCCCTCGGGACGCTTGCGGACTTGGTGCAGATGACGCCTGAAAACCGCTATTTTACGCGTACCGGGCTCGAAAGCCTTAAGAGCAGCCGTTGGCCTGGCGTACAAGAAATGTACTCTTCCCTCATGAAGCCCCATAGCTGTGTGGGCGGCATCGACGTGATGTACAAGCTTGCGCCGCTCCTCAACGCTCCTGGCCGCATGGAACGCCCGGACCCGGCCCTTAAACTTCTTTTGTGCGAAAACAAAGGTGAAGCGGGCAAGCTTCTTGAAGAACTGAAAGAATGGAATAAGCGCCGCAAGGACAAAGAAGCAGAAATCACCAAGATGGCGATGGAGCAAGTTCAAGCGCTTTACGGCGACACCATCCCGACTGTCATTGTAGTTGCCGGCGAAAACTGGCACGTGGGCGTGATTGGCATTGTCGCGGCAAAGCTTGCCCAGGAATTCCACAGACCTTCGGCCGTGCTGTCGATTATCAACGGCATGGCACATGCGAGTGCCCGTGCAGTTCCTGGATTCAACTGGCACAAGGCGCTTTTTGATAGCCGTGAACTTTTTGACCGCTGGGGCGGTCACGCGAATGCGGCGGGCTTTTCGCTTGAAGCCGGTAAAATTGAAGAGTTGCGTGGGCGCCTGTTACAGTCTGCGGCAGATCAAGGCTACACGGGTGAAGTTATCAATACCGAAGAATCGTACCCGTACGACATCAAAATTGCACTCCGTGAACTGACCGTAGAGACGCGAGTCCCGACGGGGCGCTATCCGATTCGTGAACGCTCCATTCTGGAGTTCATCGACTTGCTGGAACCGTTTGGCGGAAACTTCCCGTACCCCGCATTCCGCGCCGAAGGCGTTACCGTGCATCGCGTGCGCGAACTTCGCGGCGGGCATTTGCAAATGGAAATTTCGCAGGCGGGAAGTGCCGTTTTCCCGGCTATTGCCTTTGGACTGCGCAAGAGCAAGGCTCTGCTCGGACGCTCCCGCCCGGTGACGGTCGTGTTCGAGCCGATTTGGAATTACTATAACAACACCAAGACGGTGCAGCTTTGCATCAAGTCCATCGAGTAGTGCTATGCTGAAACGGAACGCTCCATTACTTGCCTTTGCTCTCGTCTTTGTGGCTGTGCTGTACTTTGTCTACAGCATCCCGCAGTACGAACCTATTGTGGATGCTGAAGAAGAAGAGGATGTCGCCGAAGAGGCGTTTACCGGCCGCGTGGAAATGCCCTCGATTGATGAAATCTACGTGATTGAAAATACCGCAGGTCGTGACTTGAACAAGCTTGCGATGTTTTTGGAAGGCCGCGCCGCTGGCTTGCATTACCTCTCCTCGGAGTATTTCAAGAAAATCCGTGTGACCCGCAAAGGGAACCGATTTATCAAGTCCGATGACGATGTGTTTCTCGGATTGCACCTCACGCTCGATAGCCTTGGGCGCTTTATGGATCCGCAAATCATGTTTACGAGTTCCGATAACGAAGTGTTCAAAGTCAAGCTCCTGAAGCATGTAGAATACTTCTGGCGCCTTCCGCCGAGCAAGCAGGGCAAACTCGAAATCTGGATCCCCATTCGCTTCCACGGCGGGGTTTAACTCCTTACTGCCACCTCGGACTCCGTTCCGGGGTCACCATACACTATTAAAGGCGATGCCCGCACTGAGGCCGGCATGACAACAAATGCAAAAGAAAAGCTCCACTAGGTGGAGCTTGGCAAATGTTTTGCACATTTTGGCGCTTTTAGCGAGTGATTACGCTCTCAGGATTTCGACGAGCTGCTTAGCGTTCTTTTCGATAAGGACGAATGCTTCGAACATGCGGGCTTCACGCCACTTGGTCAGGTACTTCGTCTGCCAGTCCACCGCGATTATGTCCGGATCCTTAGGACCGTTTTCGTTCTGGTACCAGACTTCCTTCGTGATTTCGCGGATCATTGCGCCCATTTCGGCGGCCGGCTGCAAAGAACCCTTGCAGAGGAGGAGGGCACGGAGGTTGTCGAGGAGGATTTCGTCAGAAGGCTGTTCGGCATCTTCGCGGGCACATTCCCAAATTTCGTCGCGGTGGCGTTCAGTCCAGCCGAACAAGTACTTTTTGGTCTTTTCGAGCTCGCCCTTGGCAAGCTTTTCATCGACCGCTTCGCGCGGATAATATATGCTGTTTGGATAGAATTCAATCATGATCTACCTCCCTTCTGCGAAGTGAAGCACAAAAACAATGCCCGGGGCGGGACTTGAACCCGCACGGAGTTGCCCCCAAGGGATTTTAAGTCCCCAGTGTCTACCATTCCACCACCTGGGCAGGTTGTGCGCGTGTAATATAGCAATTTGTGTGGGTAAAATTACACGAGTCTTCATTTTAATATGGTTTTTATCACCTTTTTCACCAAAAACATATTTTCTGTTTATAAATGTTTACTTTGCGGTCGCGTTAATGTATATTATGAATTGGACTAAAGCGAAAAAAGGCCCTTTTTATTATTAATTTTGGTTCGATTGTGGTGTCTTGGATGTCTTGTCGTGTGGAGATTTAGATATGTTGAATCACGGTTCTAAAAAGAACGGTTATACCCTGGTAGAAGTCCTTGTTGTCGTTACGATTATGGGCGTTTTATCATCTATGGGTGTTGCGGGCCTAAGAGGTGCTGTGATCAATAGCCGAATGAAGGACAATGCCCTGAATGTGACGGCTTTTTTGGAACGTGTTGCGAATGAAGCGAACCGAATGTCCAAACGTATCTGTGTCAAGAAGGATAACGATCAGCGAATCAGCGCTTATGTGGCCAATCAATGTGACGGTGTTGGTAGCGATGGCTCGGAAGTTTTTGATACTTACGAACTTGAAGCTCCGGCGAAGTTTGAATGTGGCGACGGAATTGACATGAGCGAAATTTCTGGTTTTAGTGGTGGTGATTGGGCCCAAAATGGAGCCTTGTTTGTTCCGCGTATCGGGCTTTCGGCGGCACCTGCCGAGGGGTATGTGTGCATGCAGTATGGAAGCCATGGAACGTATGCGGTTGCCATCAAGAAAAAAAACAATAACATGATCGTCCCGATGTGGAGATCTGGTGCTTATTGGAGTAAGCTGTAGGTTTGTTATGGTGAAACTTTTGAAGAATAAGAAAGGCTTTGGTATTGTTGAAATTCTGGTCGCTGCTGCGGTCCTCGGTTTTATGTACATGGCTATATTGAATCTTCAGGGCGGAAACCATGATGCATTGCTGCGCATCCGCGGCCGTGACGGGGCTATTGAAGTGGCCCAGCAGGTTTTGGATTCCCTCAAGTCCGTAGGTATAGCCTCTATCCCCTCGAAGTCTCTTTCGGATACGACTTTTGATGTGCATGATATTGACCGCAAGTGGGCTCGTGGTCTTGGCGATTCCGCAACGGTGACGTACTCTTCGCAGGTGACTGTGGCGGCAACGCAAAATTATACTTCGAAGGATTCTTCGCAGTACGAGACGATTCGCCACGTTTACGCAAAACAGGTGAAGGTCAAAGTCTCCTGGAATTTCAAAGGCACAACGCAGTCTATCGAAGTCTCGAGTGTAATTAGATGAAATGTCATCCTGAGCGAAGTCGAAGACAACTCAGAAGGTGAGTGTTGCGTCCATGCTAGCATGGACATAACCGAGCCAAGAAGTTGGGGCATTTGCCCCCATCCAGTAAAAATATTCGCTAGAAATAACTGGATTCCTCGTCCTAACGGACTCGGAATGACGTTGTTCTGTCTGTTAATTCCCTAAAATGTGCATGATTACGGGCCGGTTCTTGCCGGCTTCTGTTTTATGTATTGTGAGCTTGCCGGTGCTGTCGTAACTGAACTGTTCACCGACGCGTTCGCCGTTCACGTAGTTGAGGCTGTCCTTCAATATGCCGCTCGGATACCAGTTGCGCCAGATGCCATGGCGTTTGGATTTGCCGTCAGGAGATCTTTGCCAAAAACCTTCGCTTGCCATTTTGCCACCCATGCTGTCTGGGTAGAAACTGCGGCTTATGCGAAGAGCTGGATCTCCATAGCTTGTCGGTGGATCGTCGTACGCCCAGAATTCTTCGTACAAAAGAACGTGTCCTGCCTTGATGTAGCGTAACGATACCGGAAACTTGCCGATGCTTTGTTTGAACGCATCCTTGTAGCTTAAGGTGCAAGTGTCGAGTGTCCCGCTGGGCCAAGAAGAACGGACAAACGAAGTCTCGGCGCAGAACAGCGTGGAAGAGTTGGCACAAGTTCCGTAGGAAATGCCGGAGCTTTCTACAGGTCCGTCTGTTTCTTCCGTAATAAAATTGCTTTCCCGTACAACGTTGTTGTTTTCGTCGAACCACTGTATTTTTTCACGCCCCTTGAAATAATCCGACTTGATTTTTTTGATGAGGGAACCGTCAGCCCTGTAGGTGGTGTGTGCTCCGAAGTCGATTTCGTTGTCGATGAGCCCTTCTTCCTTGATTTGAGCTTTTTCGCAATTTCCTGCAGTAGAATCGACGGTGCCGTATGATTCGTAGTATTTCTTATATACTCCGTCTAAATGGTCGTCGGAACATTCAAAGTGCTCTATAATTTTGCAGTTTCGACCGTAACGCTTGATGTACCCTGGTATTGGTGAGGATTCTTCAGAACTGTTTTTCGTCATGTCATGACAGTTGCTGTTTTCTTCGGCGAGAATTCCGTTGTCGTGCCACTTTTTCCATACTCCAGTGGGGTTGCCTTTGTCGTCGTAATGTTTTTCAAAAGCCTTTAAACCATTGTGGTGATAGCCTTCCCAGTCGCCTACGGGGTGGTCTTCCTTGTAATACTGGACCGCTTCAACTTTCTTGTTCTGGTAGTAGACCGTCCACTTGCCGTCTTTTTTCCCTTTGTTGTAGCATCCGATCATTGCGACATCGCCAAAGCCTGTCCAACGTTTGAATTCACCATGCGGGAGGCTGTCTTCGTAGGGAATTTCTAGCTCCTTGATGCCGTCGTTGTACCATTCGTTACGCTTGAGGATGGTTCCGTCGGGGTAGACCCAGATGGAGGTCTTTTTGACGCCGTTTGCGTGCCTTGCGAGGATATGTTCTTCTGCCCGCTCGACTGTACAGCCGGCGAAATAGCATAAAATGGCAAAAAAGGCGATTAAATTAAGGAGTCTCATTGTTCGTAAAGTAGAAAAAAAGTAATTTCTAGATGTGAACGGACAGACGAAAAAATCAATTGCAGAAACTTTGCACATGAAAATCCAGACGCCCTGGATTTGGCTTGTCGTCGTTCTTACGATTTGTTTGACGGCTCTGTTTTATGTTTCGCAAAAACCGCAAGTCGCCGTTTATTCCCAATACGTGAAGTCGCTTTGTGATTACCAGTTTGCCGATGCGAGCCTCATGCGTTCGATGGAACGCGTCCGAAGCGGAAATGGAGTCGATTCGGCAATAGTGCTTTCTCAGATGATGGCGCTTCGTGAAGTGGCTCTTTCGTTTGATGCGGGCATCCAAAAGCTCGAACAGGCGGGCTTTTCGGCGCCTCCGGCTGCGTCTGTATCGCTTTTCAAGTCTAGCGTCTTGGCTAAGGTCTCTTGCTTGCAGCGCTATCTTTCGGAACGCATGGCATGGCATGCAGAGCTGGGAAAAGTCTACCGCTTGATGGAAATGAACCCTTCAGATGTTGGGCTTCCGTTAATGCGCAAGCTGGATTCGGCGAGGGCAGGGTATGCTGTTGTGCCGGATGACCTTGTGCTGCCGGAGTCGATTAACAAGCGTGTGGAATCGCTATTCCAAAAAAATGTGGATCTGTACGAAGCCTGGAATCAGTTCGATAACGATAAGACTCTCAGCGTGAGTGACGAACTGCTCCACTTTTTCCAGATGGAAAATCTGAAGGAAATATCGCTTTCGGAGAAAGTCCCGCTTGCGTTCTATTTCTTGTCGCTCGTGCTTTTGCTTGCCACGTTTTTCTTTATATTCAAGTCTAAACAGTAAGGATTGCAATGTCTATTTTCCGTGTTCGTAAAGTTGCTTTTATCAATTTTGGTCTGCTACTGATATTCCTTGCTAGTTGGGTCTCGTGGTACATTTATCCACTGGCGAAAAGCTTCTTTGTTGAAGAAAGCTTGTTCTATGGCAAGGTGAGCTACGCCGCTATTCCGAGCTTGTTCGGCGGTTCGAACTTGCCGTTTTTCGATAAGACTTTTTTCCAGATTAACGGCGATACAAAGTGCACGTTCGTGCTTTATGCCAATGACGATCTTTTGGACGACATGGCCGAATGGTTTGATTTCTCGGCGATGAACGCGAGCGAAATCCCGCTTGAAATTTATGCCTCACGTGTAGGCGACAAGTTTATCGTGAAGTCGATGGCTTCGAAAAATGGCGAGCTCAGCTGGGATGACCTGTCGGCGGATTACCAGTTTTACTGGTGCTTTATGGGCGTGAGCGTTGTTGCCATTATGCTGATTTTGGGCATTATTTTGATTTTTGTAGCGCTCGTGCATAAGCCGCGGCAGGTAAGGTTACAGAATCCGGCGGATGTTTTGCAATGATGAATCGCAATTTGGGGCTTTGGGTATTGCTGTTTGCGAGCGCACTTGCTTTTGCAGCTCCAGATTCTCTTGTGATTGATGTGCGCGGTGCAAAGGCGAGTTTCCAAAGTCCTGCGGGAATCTGGTGGCCTAAAAAAATAAAGAAAGCTCCGGTTGTCGTCTGGTTCCACGGGGGCATGAGTAGTGGTAACTGCGCGAAAGGACTTGTGGCGGGGGCGGACTTTGCGGAGCTATATCCTGAAAAAATTGTGGTGAGCGTATCGGCTTGTCGCGATAACCATTGGGTCACGCCGACTGCAATTGCCGCTGTTGATGCGGCGCTTGATTCTGTGGCTGCAAAGCGTGGCGCGCCGGTAGAACGAGTTTCGTTGGTGGGCGTTTCGGACGGCTCGCTGGGTGTCCTGGTTTATTCGCTCGAAGGGCGCCGTGCTGTGGATGACCGCTTGCTCATGAGTTCGTTCGGGGGCTTCTTGGGAGGTTCGTCGGAGCTTGCGGCGCCGAAGAAAATGCAGGTGGGGCGTTTCCGTTTTTTGCAAGGGGGCAAGGACAGGCTTTATCCGTCTGACCAGACGGTGCCGTGGATTACGGAATTTTGCAAGGCAGTTCAGGTGGACTGCGAACTCCGGTTCGACCCCGATGGCGAGCACGATTGGGATTACTGGAAGGGCAAGCGGATGGAATGGATCCGCGACGCCATCCGCAAATAATTTGGGCCAAATAGCCTTATTTATGAACCTCCCCTTGACAAAAGGGTGTTTTTTTTCAAAATTTGGTGCACCACGCGGATGTGGTGGAACTGGTAGACACGCTAGATTCAGGTTCTAGTGCTCGCAAGGGCATGAAGGTTCAAGTCCTTTCATCCGCACTGAAAAACCCGGTAGTTCGCTATCGGGATTTTCGTTTTGCTATCGTTGAGTTGGATATGAGTGATTTTTTAGATGATGAACTTTGCGAATTCTCGCTGCAAGAGGTTGATGGCGAGTGTGTCGTGTTGCGCCCGCTTGGCGAGGCGGACGTGCAGCCACTGTTCGAGCTGATCGAAGGCTCTCGTGAGTTCTTGTCGGATCACTTGCCGTGGCCTGTTGAGGAATGCCTAACTCCCGAAGATGTTTCTGCGAAAATGGATGCCTGGAACTTGCAGGCGCAGATGGCTAATGGCGCCTGCTGGGGCATTTTCGAGAAATCTTCGCAAAAAATCGCAGGCTGCATTATGCTTGGCTGGGTGCAGTGGAAAAATCGCTCGGCGACCGTGAGCTATTGGCTCGGTCAAGACTTTTGCGGTCGTGGCCTCGCGACTGAGGCGCTTTTGCTCGTGGCGGGCGAATCTTTTGCGATGGGGCTGAACCGCCTTGAACTTACATCTTCGGTCAACAATCTAAAGAGTGTTGCGGTCGCCCGCCGTGCCGGATTCCAGGAAGAAGGTGTTTGCCGCGAGTACGAACTCCTCCACGGGCATTTTGAAGACCATATCCGCTTTTCGCTCCTCGCTAGAGACTTTTGTTAAGCATTCACGGCGTTTGTTGCTCTTGTAGCGTTCGGGGCGTTGCGGGGTGGAACCCCGCTCGAAGGGGTGATGGAAGACCCGGCGAGCCGGGGCTGCAATCAGGGGAAAGCCTGCCCCTCCCGTCTCTCGTCTGACATGGTTACTTGGGTAAACGATAAAAGCTTTTTATTCTTTGATTTTGTAGCGGAAGACTTCTATTTTTAGAATATGGAAACAGGAGAAAATCGCATAGTTGAACCTGATGTTCTGCAATACACGAACTACCGTGTGTATTTGCGGGACTATTATGAGTTCAAGAAGAAGACGGTTCCGGCTTTTAGCCTCCGTTTCTTCGCGGAGAAGGCCGGGCTTTCGAGCCACGCCCATCTCAAGCTCACGATTGACGGAAAGCGAAATATTACAAAGAACACGGTGGTAAAGCTCATCCACGGCCTCGGCTTGGATGGCCAGCGTGCTGCGTATTTCGAAAGTCTTGTTTTCTTCAATCAGGCTCAGACGGATGCGGATAAGCAGGTTTATTACGCCCAGCTTTTGAAGGCGAGCCCGCGCTCCAAACTGCACAAGATGGATGCGGCTCAGTTCCGTATTTTTCGCGAATGGCACCACTCTGCGATTCTCGAGATGGTGGCGCTCAAGGATTTTCGCCCGATTCCCGACTGGATTTCCAAACGCCTCGGCGGTCTCATTACGCCTGCCCAGGTGACGGAATCTCTTAAACTTCTCGTGGAACTGGGACTTCTGGTAAAGACCGCGAACGGTTACCGCCAGCGCGATCCCCTGATTACTACCGACGACGAAGTCCAGGACATGATGGTCAAGATGTACCATCTGCAGATGCTCAAGCTCTCGGCGGACATGCTTTCGGCGCTTCCGGGCCCGCAAAGGGACATTTCTGCCCTAACTTTTAGCATAAAACGCGAAGATTTCCCCAATTTGAAAAAACATTTGCAACTCATGCGCAAAGAACTACTAGATTTCTCAGCAAAGGCTGGGGAAGGTGAGGATGTTGTGCAAATCAATATCCAGCTGTACCCTCTAACCCGAGGAGTATGATGCGTTCTTTGAGTTCAATAATCGGTTGCATGCTTGTGGCATTGTGGGCAATCGGATGTTCTGAATCCGACACTACGGCCGGTATTGAAATTGGAAATCCGGAGATTGCACAGAACATCGGGCTTACCGCTGATTTCTCCATCGACTATTCAGACGCAAAGCCTGTCGCTCTTGCCAAGGCGGCATCCAAAGACGAAAAGGTCGTTATCGATACGTTCCGTTTGTCTTTGATGAATGTCTATTCTTACAGTAGCTACTATACGATGGTCATTACGGACGATCAGGATGGCGGTCTCCAGCTTTGGCCGTACGAAGAAGATCCGGCTGCGGTACTTCCGATTTCGTTTACGGAAGGCGAAATTGTCAAGGATGCATTTGAACACATCAACTTGAAACATAACGGCATTTTGAAGGAAATCCGTGTCGGTTTCGAAGTGAACCGTAAAGATGGAGTCAATTCTATCTATGGGCGAATCCGCCAGGATGGCAAGGAAATTCCTTTTGTCTACGAATTGAACCGCATTCAGGGCTTTGACCTGTTCTACCATTCGTCTCAGACCGAAATTCAGGAATCTTCTGTGAATTTGTCTGTAATATTCCGCGTGCGCCGCTTTGTCGGTGGGCTTGACCTTGGTTCGGCTAAGGTCGGTGACGATGGCGTTATTCGCTTTAGCAAGACGGAAAATACGGAACTTTGGGAATCGCTGAACGAACGTTTCTTGCCGAGTTTCCAGGCTCTGCGCTACAAGTACACGGATGATCAAGGCAAAAACCATAGTGATTACGTGGACGACGTGTGGAGCGAAATTAGTGGAAAACGGAACAGCAATTTTATCACAAACGGCAACTTTGACGAAGGCGGTGCAGACTGGGTGTTCCATACGCAGTTCAATGGTGTTGCTGATACGGCTGTCGTTAAAGAAAAGAATTCCAAGGTGATGCGTGTCCGTGTTACACGAGGTGGAGACTATTCGTACAGCGTGCAGCTGTTGCACGAAAATATTCCTGTGGTGGCCGGCGCTACATACAAGTTTATTTTCACCATCTGGTCTGATGTCGAAGGCGAAATTACCGCTCGTTTAGGAAAGTCCACTTACTACAACGTGACCAACGGCTTCCAGGAACACGTAAAGGTTTCGACTTCAGGCAAATCTTTTGAAATAGAATTCTCGCCCGATGAAACGGACCCGTATGCCCGTCTGGACTTGAATCTGGGCAAGGCCGAAAGGACGTTCTGGATTAAGGACGTGCAGTTGATTAGAATTAAGTAGTTTGCTAAATTCTAGTCATTATGGCTACTATTCCAACTCTAAAAGAAAATCTCGTTATTGAAAATATCCGCCCGAGCATCGAGGGCGGCCGCTTCATGCTCAAGCGTGAACCCGGTGATACTGTGACCCTCCAGGCAGACATCTTCCGCCATAGTCACGAAAAGTACGATGCTGCGATTTTTTACCGCCACGTTTCCAAGAAAAAGTGGGAACAGGCTCCGATGCACTTTGTCGACAATGACCTGTGGGAAGGCTCCTTCACGGTCGGTAACATCGGCTATTACGAATACAAAATTTGCGCATGGACCAAGGAACCGAAGGATGTTCCGACAGAAAGCCCGGTGATGAAGCTCCGTGTGGACCCGGTCTACAGCCGCGTGGGTACGTGGTACGAAATGTGGCCGAAGAGCCAGGGTACTGACCCGAACAAGAGTGCAACGTGGAAGGATTGTGAAAAGCAGCTCGACTACATTGCAGGGCTTGGCTTCGATACGGTTTACCTTGTTCCGATCCACCCGATTGGTGTCACGAACCGCAAGGGCGCAAACAACGCGCTCCACGCCAAGGTCGACAAGAAGGGCAATCCGCTTGAACCGGGATGCCCGTATGCTGTCGGTAACAAGAACGGCGGTCATTACGATGTGGACCCGGAACTCGGGACCATGAAGGACTTCGAACATTTTGCAAAGGCCGCTCGTGCCAAGGGACTTCGCCTTGCGCTCGATATCGCGCTCAACTGCAGCCCGGATCATCCGTATGTGAAGTCTCACCCGGAATGGTTCTATCACGAACCGGATGGCAGCATCAAGTTCGCCGAAAACCCGCCCAAGAAGTACGAAGACATTTATCCGTTCGATTACTACAACGAAAACTACAAGGCTCTTTGGAAGGAAATCGAGAATATTATTTTGTTCTGGGCCGACAAGGGTGTTGAAATTTTCCGTATCGATAACCCGCACACCAAGCCGTTCCCGTTCTGGGAATGGCTCATCGCCGACGTGAAGGAAAAGCGCCCGGAACTCGTGTTCCTCGCCGAAGCTTTCACGCGTCCGAAGATGATGCACCGCCTTGCAAAGTCCGGCTTTGACATGAGCTACACGTATTTCGCATGGCGCTCTGCAAAGTGGGAATTCGAACAGTACTTGAAGGAACTCACGCAGTCCGACGCTAAGGAATACATGCGTGGTATCTTCTTCCCGACAACACCGGATATCTTCCCGAAGTATCTTGCATACAAAGGTGCAAACGCCTTTAAGCAGCGCTATTTCTTGGCCGCGACGCTTTCGAGCCTTACGGGTATGTACAATGGATACGAACTCTGCGAAAACATCCCGAGCCCGATCAAGGAAGAACTTGCCGATAGCGAAAAGTATCAGTACAAAGTACATAACTGGTCTGGCCCGGGCATTCAAGACTTTGTTCGCCGTTTGAATGTCGCCCGTCAGGAACATGTCGCCTTGCAGGAATACGATAACCTCGATTTCCATTACGCTCAGAACGACCAGCTCATGGTTTACTCCAAGAAGTCTGGTGATGACGTGATTCTCTGCGTGTGCAATATGGACATGGACCACGTGCAGGAAGGTATTGTTGAGCTCGACATGGCTAAGCTTGGCCTCCAGAACGATTCGTTCTTCTTCTTGAAGGACATTGTGACTGGTGAAAGCTATGTATGGCGTGGCAACAAGAACTATGTGAAGCTTGACCCTGCAAAGGCTCCTGGTCACATGTTCGTGGTGAAGAAAATCTAAAAACTTGCGAATCGCGAACTAAACGCCACAATCGCAATTGGAAACGCCCCGGAAGCCGCCGCTCCCGGGCGTTTTTTTAGATTGCTCACAAAAACTCTTTTTAAAAGCTTTTTTTGTGTCTTTTTTAGAGGATTAAATCTAATTTTAGACGAGGTATTTAAAGGATGATTATGAAAAAAATTTTATTGAGTTCGATATTGGCTGCGGGCGCTTGTGCAATGTTTAATGCCTGCTCTGATGATTCTCCGTCTCCGCTTACTCCGTCTGTTGCGGCATCTTCATCGAGTGTTGATTGGCTTGTTGAAAGCAGCTCTAGTGTAGATGGGAATAGCGATTTGGGATCCAGCTCTTCTGTTGTGCCGGGGGCCAGTGCCTCTAACTCGAGTTCTTCTGTGGTTGTACCGCCTAATTCGGCGACGAGTTCTAGCAATGATGGGCCGTCTCAGTCGAGCTCTTCTGTCAATCCGACATCTAGCGCCACTCCGAATTCGTCAGCCGTTGAAAGCTCTAGCAGTGCTGAACCAGAATTAGGTGCAGATGGATTCCCGACTCTTGAATCTTACGGCCCGCCTCCGGCCGAATACACCAAGGACATTAGCGCTACGGCAAAGCGCGGTTGGAATACCCGCTATTGGGACGCTTGCAAGCCGCATTGCTCTTGGCTTAGGGAAAACGCTAACGATGTGACTCGTGCAGACACGTCTTCCGATGCGGCCTACATTGCCGACTATGGCACTGCGCGTAACTGCAACATTCGCGATGTCGAAGTCCCCACCTTTACCTTGGGTGATGTTTCGAAGTCCTGGTTCGGTTACAACGGGACCAGGAGCGCTTGCGGCGACGAAAAGGAAAAGGGCGTGTTCACCTGCACGGACATGGCGCCTATTGCCGTGAACGACACGCTTTCTTATGCGTACGTTGCGGGCACTGCCGATAGCAAGTGCGGCAAGTGCTATCACTTGCAGTACGATGGCCACTTCGCGAACGAGATGGAAAACAACCCGCCAAGGGAAACCCACAAGGCGCTCAAGGGCAAGCACATGATTGTGATGGCCTCCAACATCGGTAACGATGTGGCGGGCGGTAATGCTAATTTACCTGCAGGCCAGTTCGACTTGATGGTGCCGGGCGGTGGCGTGGGCGCCTTTGACGCTCTTACTGTTCAGGTAAACAAAGGCCGCGACTTCAACTGGGGCGCAGGCTTTGGCGGATTCTTGACCGAATGCCAGAACAAGCTCGGTTACGATGCTACTCTCGCCGCGTACCAGACTTGCATCAAGGATATGTGCGACGCGGCCTTCGGCGACGCAGGCCTTCCGAACCTGTTGCGCGGTTGCCATTGGTTTGCCGACTGGTACAAGGCTGCAGACAATCCGACCTACTACATCGAAGAAGTGGAGTGCCCACAGTACTTGATCGACCATTACATGAGCCGATTCAACACCACTACGCAAACCAACATCAAGAAGGTGACGGACTGGTCCACTTACAAGGAAGGCGATGTGCTTGACACGCTCCATTGCTGGAAGGCGGGCGAGGCTCCTCCGGAAAACGGCTGGCAAAATCCGAGCGCCGGCTGCGATGTTAAATAAAGTAATCGAATAGATTTGAGACTCCTCGCACTCCGCGAGGAGTTTTTTTATGCGTTGCAAGGTGACTGAGCCTGCCGAAGTGACGTTGCAATACGTCATCCTGAGGGGTTCTCCCCGAAGGATCCAATAACATTTCACCTCGGTGTCGCCCCGGCCAAAAAGATTTCTGTTTACAGAATGTGAATAATGTGTAGTGCCGACGGAATACAACCCGTTTTTATCGAAAAAAGTGAAAAAAAGTGAATTTTTTTCACAATTACCCCTTGCAAATGTTCGTGAAAATTCTATAATTGGCGCCGTTCCTGAGAGACGAGGCCGAAACGAAGAAACGAAAGCCGAGAACGAAGGAAAAAGCGAAAGCCCGCGAGACTTTCGGGAAGATTGAAGGAATTGGAGATGTGCTTAGTGACGGCCCAAGAAAATTTCTTGGAAGTCAATTAATCAAGAGGCGAGAGTCGCGACCAAGCTTGCTTGGGCATGACCGAGCCGAAGATTTAAGCGATACTTTAAGTATCGCCATTTACGAAAAACAGGACAGACTATTTTAAAAATCAATGAAGAGTTTGATCCTGGCTCAGAACGAACGCTGGTGGCGTGTCTTATACATGCAAGT